>JBGAGR010000069.1:0-29696 GCA_044226645.1 Aggregatilineales bacterium | reverse complement strand
CCGTTCCGGGATGTTTCGTTCGAGCATATTGACGCTTCCGAGTGGGATGAGGCGGCACTGCATGAGCACGTGCTGGCGACACATCGCCAAGCATTTGATTTCCAGAACAGTCCGCCGATTCGCTGGCATCTGTTTACTCGTGCGGCAAATGACCATGTGCTGCTGATGACGGTTCACCATATCATTTTCGATAACTGGTCGAACTGGGTGATTATGGATGAACTGCGGCAGGCGTATCAGGCGGAATCGACTGGTCAACCATTGACACTGCCCCCTCTGGAAAAGCAGTTCACGGATTTTGTCGAGTGGCAGAATACTATGCTGGATTTCGCGGAGGGCGAAAAGCTCAAAACATACTGGAAAGAGCAGCTTAAGGGCGCGGCTACGGAATTGAATCTGCCGACTGACCATCCACGTCCGCCGATGCAAACCTACAACGGGGCGCTAGTGGAATTCCGGCTGAACGAAAAGATGCTGGAAGGATTATCCGCACTGGCGAAAGCAGAAGGCACGACCCTGTATATGCTGCTGCTGGCGGCGTATCAGGTGCTGCTGTATCGCTACACGGGACAGGATGATATTCTGGTCGGGTCGCCTACTTCGGGACGGACACGGGCGGAATTTTCCTCGATTGTCGGATATTTCGTGAATCCGGTGGTGATGCGTGCGCAGTTGGCTGACCAGATGCCATTCCGCGACTTTCTGAAGCAGGTGCGGCAGACGGTGCTGGACGCGCTGGCACATCAGGATTATCCGTTCATTCTGATGGTGGAAGAGACGGTCAAGCAGCGCGATTTCAGCCGTTCGCCGTTATTCCAGGTGATGTTCAATTTTCTTAAAATCCAACGGGCAGGGAATACATTCGAACTGCTGCTCAGTGGTGGAACTGACGCGCAGGCGGATTTCGGCGGTCTGCTGCTGGAAGCGTACCTGATCCCTCAAGAGGAGGGACAGTTCGATATGGCGCTGGAAATGCTGGAAGTGGGCGACGTGGTGCGCGGCACGCTGAAATACAACACCGATTTATTTGATGCCAGCACGATGGAGCGTTTCTACAGCAATTATGTGACGCTGCTAGAGTCGATTCTGGCGCATCCTGAGCAGAATATCGCTGATCTGGCGATTATGACGGAAGCCGAACGCGAACAGGTGTTGGTTGGTTGGAATGATACGGCGGCGGATTATCCACAGGACGCGACGCTGCAAAAGTTGTTCGAAGCACAGGTCGAACGGACACCCGATGCAACCGCACTCATTTCGGGCAGTGAGCGCCTGAGCTATCGTGATTTGAACGCCAAGGCCAATCAACTGGCACATCATTTGCAGACGTTGGGCGTAACGAATGAGACGCTGGTGGGTGTGAGCATGGAACGCTCAATGGAGATGGTGATCGCGCTGGTGGCGATTGAAAAGGCTGGCGGGGCGTATGTGCCGCTTGACCCGCATTATCCACAGGAGCGTTTGTCGTTCATCATCGAAGATACCGGATTGGGTGTGATTCTGACACAATCGAGTGTGGCTGGTAATCTGCCAGAACACAAGGCGAAAGTCGTGCTGGTGGATACGGAATGGCCTGCGGGTCAGGCGACAGAAAACCTGAACGTTCCGGCGGGGATTGATGATCTGGCGTATGTGATTTATACCTCCGGGTCAACGGGCAGACCGAAGGGCGTGATGGCTTGCCATCGCGGGGCGGTCAACCGCTTCGCGTGGATGTGGCGGACGTATCCGTTTGCGGCAAATGAAGTCAACAGCCAGAAAACGAGTCTGAATTTCGTTGACGCGGTGTGGGAGAACTTCGGCGCACTGCTGCAAGGTGTCCCGACGGTGGTGATTCCCGATGAGATGGCGAAGGATGCGGCAGGGCTAATCAAAATCCTGAGCGAGAATCATGTGACACGTATCACGCTGGTTCCTTCGCTGTTACGTGCGATGCTGGATTCGGGGCGTATTCAGGATTTGAAGGGGCTGAAATACTGGATTACGAGCGGTGAGGCACTGCCTGTCGAATTGATGAAGCGATTTAAAGCGGCGCTGCCGGATTGCAAGCTGATTAACCTGTATGGTTCGTCGGAAGTGGCGGCGGACGTGACCGTTTTTGATACGGATGATTACCACGATCAGGCGGGTGTGCCGATTGGGAAGCCGATTGCCAATTCGCAAATTTATCTGCTGGACGCGCGGATGCAGCCTGTACCGTTCGGAGTGGCGGGTGAAGTGCATGTGGGCGGGGCAGGACTGGCGCGGGGATATTGGAACCGGCCTGAACTGACGGCGCAGAAATTTGTGGCGAATCCGTATAACCCCAACGCGCGTTTATACAAAACAGGTGATCTGGGACGGTATCTGGCGGATGGGAATATTGAGTATGTCGGGCGTATCGACCATCAGGTGAAACTGCGTGGTTTCCGCATCGAGTTGGGCGAAATTGAGGCGGCACTGACACAGGCTGAAGGTGTGCGGCAGGCGTTGGTGACGCTGCGTGAAGATACTCCCGGCGACCCACGTCTGGTGGCCTATGTGGTGAGTGATGAAGCGCCGACATCAGCCGCATTACGGGCGCATCTGAAAACGATTTTGCCGGATTATATGATTCCGGCGGCGTTCGTGGTGCTGGATGCGCTGCCGTTGACACCGAATGGCAAAGTTGATCGACTGGCGCTGCCTGTCCCTGATGAGACGCGGCGGGAAAGTGCTGCTGCGTTCGTCAGTCCGCGTACACCTGTTGAAGAAAGTATCGCGGCGGTGTGGTCGGAAGTGTTGGATGTCGGGCGAGTTGGAATTTATGACGACTTTTTTGATCTGGGCGGACACTCGCTGAAGGCGACACAGGTAGCAGGACGTTTACAGGACGTGTTCGGCGTGGATGTCCCGGTGCGGCTGCTGCTGGACCAACCAACGATTGCTGGACTTTCGGCAGCGCTGGAAGCACAGACACACGGGGCGAATGGACATCGGAAGGACAGCCAGATTCGACGTATCGCGCGGGACGGTAAACTGCCACTGTCGTTCTCGCAGGAACGGTTGTGGATCATCGAGCAGATGATGGAAACTGGCTCGGCTTACAATATTCCCGGCGCGATTCAGTTGAAGGGTAAGTTGGATGTGAAGGCGCTGGAAGCGAGTCTGACGGAAATTATGCGGCGGCATGACGTGCTGCGGACGACCTATCACGGTGTGGGTGGACAGATTGAGCAGCGCATCCATGAAGCGCAGCCGTTTGAAGTGACATTTTGGGATGCGACAAAGGTTCCTTCTGGTGAACGAGATGCGCAGGTTGAGACGTGGTTACATGAGGAAACACACGGGACTTTCGACCTCGAAAATGGACCGCTGGTACGGGCGCGGCTGATTAAGCTGGCGGACGACGATCACATTATCCTGCTGAATATGTTCCATATCGTGTCGGATGGGTGGTCGATGGGGATTGTGGTTGAAGAATTCACGACGCTGTATAAGGCATTCGCAGCGGGTGAAGCATCACCGTTGGCTGAATTACCGATTCAATATGTGGATTTCGCGGCGTGGCAGCGGGAACATCTGACCGATGAAGGGCTGGCGGAGGATGTGGCGTTCTGGACAAATCATCTGCGCGGGACACTGCCGATTTTGTCGCTGCCGACGGACAGACCGCGACCTGCTATCCAGACGTTCGCTGGTGAAATGCACAATTTCCATATCGGCGCAAAAGTGACGGATGCACTGAAGGATTTGAGCCGCCGCGAGAAGGGCACGCTGTTTATGACGCTGCTGGCGGCATTCAATGTGCTGATGTGGCGCTACAGCGGTCAGGATGACATTATCGTTGGTTCACCGATCGCGAACCGTCGTCGGGCAGAAGTGGAAAAACTGATCGGGTTCTTCGTGAATACGCTGGCGCTACGGACGGACTTATCCGGCGATCCGAGCTTCGCGGCACTGTTGCACCGGGTGCGCGAGGTGGCGCTGGGGGCATACGCGCATCAGGATATGCCGTTCGAAAAGCTAGTGGAAGTCCTAAAGCCGGAACGCGGGGTAAGTTATTCGCCTGTTTTCCAGGTGATGTTCGTGCTGCAAAATGCGCCCCTGGGGACAATAGAACTGCCGGGTTTGTCGGTGATTCCAATGGATGTAAATCCGGGCGCGTCGAAGTTCGATCTGACGCTGTACCTGCGAGAAGAAGACGGCGGTTTGCTGGGACAGTTCGAATACAACACGGATTTGTTTGACGAAAGCACGATCATCCGCATGGAGACACATTTCACGCGATTGCTGGAAAGCATTGTGGCGAAACCTGCCAGCGCGATTTCGGAACTTTCGCTGCTGACGGACGAGGAACGGCATCGGATTCTGGTCGAGTGGAATGATACTGCGGTGGATTATCCGCAAGATGTGTGTCTGCATCAGTTGTTTGAGGCGCAGGTTGAACGGACACCGGATACGGTAGCCGTCATTTATGAAGATCAACAGCTTACGTATCGTGAACTGAATGCGCGGGCGAATCAACTGGCGCGGCATCTGCGCGGATTGGGCGTGAAAGCGGATACGCTGGTTGGCGTAAGTATGGAACGCTCGCTGGAAATGGTCGTCAGCCTGTATGCCGTGCTGAAAGCTGGTGGGGCTTATGTGCCGATGGATCCGGAATACCCTCCGGCACGGCTGGCGTATATGCTACAGGATTCGAATGTGGGTGTGCTGCTGACACAGGAGCATCTGGCGGCTCAACTGCCGGAACACAAGGCGCAGGTCATTAAGGTTGACAGTGAGTGGGCGACGATTGCCAACCAGAGCGCGGATAATCTGCCAGTAGAAATCCAGCCGGATAATCTGGCGTATATGATTTACACATCGGGTTCGACAGGCAATCCGAAAGGGGCGATGAACGCGCACCGTGGGATTGTCAATCGTCTACTGTGGATGCAGGATGCATTCAAGCTGGACGCAAGTGACCGTGTGCTGCAAAAAACACCGTTCAGTTTCGATGTTTCAGTGTGGGAGTTCTTCTGGCCTCTGCTGGCGGGGGCGCAGTTGGTGGTGGCGCGTCCGGGTGGACACCGTGACCCGTCGTATCTGGCGAATCTGATCGCGGAAAAAGGTATCACGACACTGCATTTTGTGCCGTCGATGCTGGAATTGTTCATCAAAGAGCCGGAAGTGGCGATTTGCACGAGTATCCGGCGGGTGATTGTGAGCGGGGAAGCGCTGCCGCTGGAATTGCAGAATCGTTTCTTCGAACGGCTGGATACCGAACTGCACAATCTGTATGGGCCAACGGAAGCGGCAGTTGACGTAACGTGGTGGGCTTGTGACCCGGATACGACGCTGCGGACGGTGCCGATTGGGAAGCCGATTGCTAATACACAGATGTATATTCTGGATACGCACATGCAACCTGTTCCCACCGGGGTGGGGGGGGAATTGTATATTGCGGGGGTTCAGGTCGGTAAGGGCTATCTCAACCGGGATGATTTGACGACTAGCAAATTTATTCCTGACCCGTTCAGCAGTCGACCCGGCGCGAAAATGTACAAAACAGGTGATCTGGCGCGGTATCTGCCAGACGGGAATATCGAGTACCTCGGACGCATCGACTTTCAGGTGAAGCTGCGTGGGTTCCGTATTGAACTGGGTGAAATCGAAACAGCGTTGGCACAATATGAAGGTGTGCGAGAAGCACTGGTGATGGTACGGGAAGATGTGCCGGGTGATAAGCGTCTGGTGGGGTATCTGGTGGCGAGTCCCGCGCCGAGTGCAGCGGATTTGCGCACGTATCTGAAGGGGAAGCTGCCGGATTACATGATTCCGGCGACGTTTGTGATGATGGACGCAATGCCGCTTTCGCCGAATGGGAAAGCTGACCGGAAGGCGCTGCCGAAGCCTGAATATGGTCAGCCGGAGCGCGAACCTGTGACGGCTGTAGCTCAGTCGGCGATGGAAAAGACGGTGATGGAAGTCTGGGAAGCGGTTCTGGGCTTCAAGAACATCGGGGTGTACGACAATTTCTTCGATCTAGGCGGACATTCGCTTCAGGCGATTGAGGTGATTACGAAACTGACCGCCAAAACGGGTGTGAAAATTGACCCGGCGATGATGCGCTTCCAAACGCTCGGTCAACTGGCGGCGAGTTATGATGCAGGGTGATGGGATGCCTGAGGCAGAGCCAGAGGCCGAGGGCGGATTGACAAAGCGGTTGTTCAAGGCTTTCCGGCGGAAGTAGGGAGAGCGTTTAAAGTTGAAATACAGCCCTCACCCCCGCCCCCTCTCCCTACCGACGAGTACGTCTAGGAGAGGGGAGAAAGAGGGCGCAATATGTTGCGCCCCTACCCCATATAAAAACCGTGTTATAGTATTTTGTCTGATGGATGAACGGGACAGAACAGCCTGATTTGAGGCGGACACGATGTATCGTGTCCCTACAAAGCAATTCTGGTTTGGTCATTTGAAACTGTTATATAGGGTTACGATTCAGGGAATGTAATTTGAACGCAATGGTCGATAATCTTCAGCCGTTTTTTTTCGGGTCGGCTGACAAACAATTGTATGGAACGTACCAGCCGGGGGAAGGCGTGACACGGCGGAAGTATGGCGTGGTGCTGTGTTATCCGCTGGGGGATGAGTATATACGGGCGCATCGAGCGTATCGTCAGTGGGCGATGCGGCTGACACGGTTGGGATTTCCTGTGCTGCGGTTCGATTACTACGGCACAGGTGATTCGGCTGGGGATGATGTGAATGTGTCGCTGGCGGAATGGCAGGCAGATATTGGATTGGCGATTGATGAACTGAAGCGGCGTTCGGGCGTGACGCAAATTTGTCTGGCGGGGCTGCGGCTAGGGGCATCGCTGGCGCTGCTGGCGGGATTAAAGCGGCCTGATGTGAATGCTGTAGTGCTATGGGAGCCGATTGTGAACGGCGCGGCGTATCTGGATGAGCTGCGGGAAGCTCATGAAAGCAAGCTGATGTATCTGCACTCGAAAGAGGGTGTCGTTAAAGAGGAAAATAAGTCAGAGTTTCTGGGATTCAAAGTCTCGGATACTTTTATGAATGATTTGCGCGGATTGGATTTGCTGGCGCTGCAAGATGGCTTCAAAGGCAAACTGTATATAATCGAAGGCGAGGCGAAGCCACCTGTCGCACAGTTGAAGTCGAAGTTGGAGGGACAGGGCAGCAATGTGGTTTATCAACAGGCAGAGGGGCCAACGATCTGGGTGGAAGACCCGGATAAGGCACTGGTTCCGAATGCGGTTTTACAGGCTATGGTTACGTGGATGGGTGAGGGGTTGGTATGAAGGAAGAATCACGACTTTTTGGCAAATTTCAATCGCTGGTAGGGATTGTAACGTATCCTGATGCGGGGAAAAAAGACCTCCCGGCGGTTATTTTTCTGAATGCGGGGTTAATCCACCGGATTGGGCCGAATCGGGTGTATGTCAAGTTGGCACGGCAGTTAGCGGCTTCGGGCTTCCCGGTGATGCGGTTTGATCTTTCGGGAATCGGAGACAGCAAGCCGCGTCAGGATAATCTGCCGTTCGAGAAGAGCGCGGTGGATGATGTGCGGCAGGCGATGGATTACATGACGCAGCAGATGGGCGTAAAGTCATTCGTGTTGATGGGGCACTGCGCGGGGGCATTCAATTCGTTCTCGACTGCCAGCGCGGATGAGCGGGTGGTCGGTGCGGTTCTGATTAACCCGGAAGGCGCGAATGATGATTGGAGTGATTTTGACCGGAAGCGGAAAGTGTCGCGTTATTATGAGAGTTACTATTCCCCGGCAAATCTGGCGAGCGGCGATAAATGGAAGAAATTTCTGACGGGGAAAGCGAGTTACAGCAGTATTTTCCGCAATCTCATGGTGAATATTGTCTGGAATCGCATCTCGACGGTGATTTTCCGGTTTCGGAAGCAGATGGCAGGGAACGCTGAGGAAGATAAAGCGATGGCAGCGGCGATGAGTTCGCTGCGAGGAATTGCCGCGCGTGGGGCACATACGTTGTTCGTATATTCGGAGGGCAGCACTGGATTCCTGCGGGTGCAGCGGATTTTTACGCATGAGCTACAGGATTTGAGCGCATCCGGGCAGGTGAAGTTGGAAATTATCCCCAATGCCGACCATGTGTTTACGCTGAGTTCGATGCAGCAAAGTCTGGGAAAAGCAGTTGGGGATTGGATGACGGAAACGATGGGGACGGCGCAAAAAGCGACTGGCTGAACGTATGTTTGGCAGAAAAGACGAAAACGAACCGCGAAGACGCTAAGATCACGCAGAGATCGCAGAGAAGTGCAATGTCAAAATGCGGTTGGAGCACTGCAAATCGGAATGCAAGAAGAGAATGCATTCCGATTTTTTATTATGCGCCTTCCAGAGCGCGTTCGATTTTGGCCTGACGTTCGATCCAGGGGATGGCAAGTGTCCAGCCGATGAGCGGGAGCAGGCTGGCGATTCCTGTTCCGATGGTGACGGTTTCGGCGGCGGAATTACCGAGTTGGTCGAGTAATCCCCCGGTTACGATGATGCTGATGACGGTTGCGAGTTGGAAAGCGGCAAGGTCGAGGGCGAAAACCCGTCCGAGGAATTTATCTGGCACCGTTTTTTGCAGAATGACGGAACTGTATGTCCAATAGACGGAACTGCCCATCGCTTTGATGAGGATGCCGAATGCTGCCAAAAACAGCGACGGCGCTCCGCCGAGGATGAACCAGCCGAGTGTGATGCAGGCGTAGGCGATGGAGACGAAACGGCGCATCATGCGAATCGAATCATTATCCAGATAATTCAGAACAACGGCACTGAGCGCGGCTCCCAATCCAAAGGCGGCGTAGAGAATGCCCAAAGAGCCTGTCCCATTTTCCCCGATAACAAAACGTTCGGTGGCATAGACGACCATGAGGGTATCGACACTGCCGATGTTGCCGCCTGCCTTGATGAGCAGTGTAGCAGCGGTAGCGGGACGTTTGGCTATGTAGCGCAGGCCATCGATGAAGCCCAATTCGGATTTGGGATCGGCAGCAGGCTTTTTTGATTCTTCCACCTCAACCTGTGGATTCGTGCCCACACGAATCGATATGATGATGAGGGCGGAAAGTGCGAAGGTAGAAGCATCAATGATAAGTGCAGTGCTGGTACCAAACAGGGAGGCGACAAGACCTCCGAGCGCGGCACCTGCGGCTAACATGACTGACCATGTAGCGCTGCCGAGGAAGTTGGCTTTGACCAGATCATCCGAGACAACGACACTGGGAACGAGGGCAGAGCGGGCAGGTTCAAAGATGGCAGAGATAGAAAATTGAATTAAGGTCAGTGCATAGATCAGCCATAGCTGACTGGCATCCTGTACTAACAGGAACATGAGAACGACGAAGAAACGCAGGACATCGCTGACGATGAGCAGCATTTTGCGATTCATGCGGTCAACCAGTACGCCAGCGAAGGGGCCGACGATAAGCGGTGGCAAGAAGTGCGCGACCAATAGAGCGCTGACGGCTAAGCCAGAACCGTTGCTGAAACGAACCACTATGGCTGAGAGGGCAACGGTACTGAACCAATCGCCTAGAAAACTAACGGCCTGCGCAATCCAGAGACGGGTGTAACCGGGATTACGACGCAGAAGTTGTAGATACCCATTCAAAAGCAGACATCCTTTATTACGTTAGTGGGCATGTTTGTTAAAGGGGAACAGTAAGCACTTTCCCCTCAAAACATTGGTTTGCTCAGATTATACTTAACAGACTATCACAGAAGTCTTAATCCTGAACCCGACCATTGTTAAAGGTCGGCCTGTACTTTTGGGCAGTAAAAAAATCGATGAGAATTTTAAGTCATTCATTTTACATGCAGCTATGGATGACTCTATGATACCATTTCGTGTTCAATGGAATGTCTTATCGCTTTATCGCCTATCGTGGATACACGACTCGTATCTTATAATGTGTGCTGCGAGGTAAGCCCGGGTGGTTTGCCTATTTTTCGGGGATTAATTCCCCTAAACAGAGGGAAATGAAACGTGTCAGAGATTATTCAGGCCATCATTCTCGGAATTGTGGAAGGATTGACAGAATTTCTCCCAATTTCATCAACTGGTCATCTGGTTGTGGCGAGTGCGCTGCTGACGTTTAATGCGCAACTGCGGACGACATTTGATATTTTTATTCAGATTGGAACTGTTGTAGCGGTAATTGCTTTCTATCGCGCGGAATTGATGCGTCAGGTTACGACTGTCGCCAAAGATACACAGGTGCAGCGTTTGTGGCTGAATATTGTGATCGCTTTTATTCCGGCGGCGGTCATTGGTTTTCTGTTTCTGGACAAAATTGATGAACTGCTATTCAATCCGACTGTCGTGGCTTTATCGCTCATTATCGGCGGTGTGATTTTTCTGGTTGTCGAGGGTCGAGGGATTGCCGACAAGGCCGCCACGAAAGATGTAATTGAGATTTCAGTGCGCCAATCATTGATGATTGGTATCGCGCAGATTTTGTCGCTTATTCCGGGAGTGTCCCGGTCAGGGTCTTCGATTGTGGGTGGTATGCTGACCGGACTGGATCGCCCGACTTCGACTAAATTTTCCTTCTATCTGGCAATCCCAACACTTGGCCTTGCCACCGTATACAGTCTGGTGAAGCATCTGAGCCAGATACAGAGCGGCGATTGGCTGCCTCTCATTGTCGGGGCGGTGGTATCTGGTATTGTTGCGTGGGTCGCTATTCGCTGGCTGCTGAATTATGTTGCCCACAATGATTTCCGCCTCTTTGGTTACTACCGCATTCTGGCAGGTATTGTCATTCTGGTGTTGGTTGCCGCGAATGTTTTGGTGCGCTAAAGGACACCTTCACGAAATATTGGTGACTTGTCTGGTGTTTCTCAACCTTTCTTCGCATTACAGTATTGTACAATTCACTGTAAAGGGAATGAGCCTATAACTCAGGCCTTTCGCCTATTGAGCAAAATGTGAAGAAAGATCGTCAGGTTTGGTGGCTGCAAAAAATGTGTCTCCGCTCGCTCTGGTAGTGGATCGGAATGACCAAAGATTTTCGCTAGTGTCGCGTACACTCCGTACACGGGGCTATGAGATTCTTGAAACTGAATATGCATTGTGTCTGGGTTTATGTGAAAAACTACAACCCAGTCTTGTGATTCTTGCCAGCGCTTTGCCTGATGGTGATGGTTTTAGTTTGTGTAAGGACATCCGCACAGGATTACAAAATCCACCTGCGGTTCTGATGCTTTTGGAGACGGTTAGCTCAGATTGTATCGACCACGCATTGGAAGCTGGTGCGGATGATTTCATCACCAACCCTGTCAATGTGAAACTGCTTGAGCGTCGTCTTCAATCCCTATCTGCCGTGCCGATTTCCAAGCGCACTCAGGAAATTTCCGTCGCTTTGCATAATTATGAACAGCGTTATAAGACTCTGTTCGACAATGCTCCTATCTCCATTTTTAGTAAGGATCTCGAAGGGCGTTATACCAGTGCTAACGCCTATAATCTGACTTATTTTCAAGAGGGTGGGCCGATTGGGCTGACCGATTTCGAACTTTTCCCCAGCGATACTGCTGCTAAACTGCGAGCAACCGATTTGCAGGTCATCGAGACGGGTGAGGAGATTGAAATCGAAGAGATTATCCCTACAGTTCGTGGTGTTCGAACTGTGCTTTCACGTAAAGCACCGCTGCGAAACGCTGTTGGGGAGATTGAAGGCGTTCTGGGAATCAGCGAAGACATCACTGAGCGGAAAAAGGTTGAAAAGGCTCTACAGGAAAGTACGGAACGATTTCAGGCACTTTTTCAGTATTCGCCGGATGCAATTTTTCTGCTGGAACCTGATTTCCCCACAATTATTGTGGATTGCAATGAAGTGGCTTGCCGGATGAACGGCTATACCCGTGAGGAGTTGGTCGGTCACTCGATTATGATGCTGGATGTTGACGAGAGCTTCGAAATTCCTTTGGAAGGTTTGAGCTATACCGAGTGGCTGCGTAGTAAAGGGCACGTTCAATATAAAATGCAGCATCGTCGGAAGGATGGGACGGCGTTTCCCATTGAGGTTTCGACCTGTCTGGTAACGATTGGTGGACGTGAGTTGATTCTGGGGATTGACCGGGACATTACCGAACGTACTGAAATGGAAGCGGCTGAACATAAACAGCGTGTTTTAGCAGAAGCATTACGCGACACCGCATTTGTGCTCAACAGCACCCTTGATCTGAATGAAGTATTGGATCGTATTCTCATTCAGGCCGCGCGCGTAGTTCCTTATGAAACTGCCAGCATTGGTCTGATTGAAGGTGGTTATGTGCAAATTGTTCGCTGTCGAGGTTTTGCCGAACGTGGCCTGGAGGATGTAGCTCTTTCTTCCCGTTTTCCTCTGGCTGGGCATACACACTATACCGAGATGATCTCCCATCTCGAACCTATTGTAGTCGATGATGTGCGTACATACGATGGTTGGTATACGGACTCGGAAGTTGATTGGATTCGTGGACATGTCGCTACTCCCATTATCGTACAGGATGAGGTGATTGGTTTCTTACATCTGGATAGTTCGTTACCGGGTCATTTTACTGCTGAAGATGGACGTTATTTAAAGATATTTGCCAGTCAGGTCGCTATTGCCATCCAAAACGCTCGATATACGGATGAATTGGAAGGTCGGGTGCGTGAGCATACTGCCGAGCTACGGGCTGCCCTCATCCGTGAGCGTGAATTGAGTGAACTGAAAACTCGTTTCCTGACGATGGCATCGCATGAGTTCCGTACTCCCTTGAGTATTATGATGACTTCCAGTGAACTGCTGAGAAATTATTTTGATCGTATGTCAACAGACCAGCGGCTGGAACGCCTGGATCATATTCAGCGTCAAGTCCAGTATATGACGACTTTGCTGGAAGATATTTTGAAGGTCAACAGGACAGTTGACAATAATCCCAAGCAGCTTACCCCTGAGCCGCTTGAAGTGGCTTCGTTCTGCCGTAATTTGCTTGAGAGCATGTCTCAGCGGCAAAACCATCCGATGGAATTTGTGCTCGGTGATGATTGTGGTATTGTGGTATTGGATGCCAATCTCTTAACTGATATTCTCACAAGTTTGCTTTCAAATGCTGTAAAATATTCTAAGAGTGACCAACTTATCCGGTTGCAGGTTGATTGTAATGATGATCAGATCCTGTTTATGGTTCAGGATTATGGCATTTGTATCCCTAAAGAGGATCAGGAACGGATATTTGAAGTGTTTCACCGGGGACGTAATGTTGATCACATTTCTGGAACGGGGTTAGGTTTGACCATTGCGAAACAGTCCGCCGAACTGCATGGTGGAAAATTGACTTTTACCAGTGAGGTAGGGATAGGAACCACATTTACGTTGGTTATTCCCAAAGATTTCGTGAAGGAGTTGGCATGATTCCTAAAGTACTTGTCATAGAAGATTCGGACGCGCTTCGAAAAGACATTAGCGAGATGTTGACTTATGAGGGCTTTGAAGTCCGCGAAGCTCCAAACGGTCTGGTTGGCGTTCAGATGGCGCGTGAGTATCATCCCGATTTGATTATCTGCGATATTATGATGCCTGAATTGGATGGATACGGTGTACTGTCCGAACTGCAAAAGGATGGGGCAGGCGTGACCACGCCTTTCATTTTCCTGACAGCCAAAACCGATAAGGTTGATGTCCGCGCCGGGATGTCGTCGGGTGCAGATGATTATGTGACGAAGCCGTTTACGGTAGATGAGCTGATTGCCAGTGTGCGCAAGCGCCTGGAAAAGCGTGATAAGGTAGCTGCTATAGCGGATGAACGGCTCAATCATCTGCGTGACAATATCATTCTGTCGCTCCCACATGAACTGCGCACGCCGCTCACGGGTATTCTGGGGTTTTCGGACATTCTCATGTCCGATTGCAATTTCATGGGGACGGACAAGATTTCCGAGATGGCGAAGTACATTTTCGATGCGGCTCAGCGCTTGTATCGCCTGACGGAGAATTATCTGGTCTTTGCCCAACTCCAATTAATGGCTGTTGATGCTGAACGGGTCGAGATACTGCGTAAATCGGTCACGATTGGCCCTAAGGCGCTGATTGAAGATGCGGCTATGCAAATTGCCGAGCAGTACCAGCGAACGGCAGACCTGACTATGTCCGTGAGCGATGCTGCTGCTGTGCGGATTCTGGAAGAAAATCTGAAAAAGATTGTCGAAGAGATGATCGACAATGCGTTTAAGTTTTCGGTTCCGGGTAAGAAAGTTCAGTTAACCTGCGAAATGGTCAATAATCAGTATCGCATCAAGGTTGTTGATGAAGGCCGGGGTTTTACCCCGCAGCAGGTGAAGGAAATTGGCGTTTTTATGCAGTTCGAGCGTAAAGTATACGAACAGCAAGGTTCGGGATTTGGCTTGATGATCGCCAAGAAATCGGCTGAAATTTATAATGGCGATTTTCATATTGAAAGCGTGCCACAACAGCAAACAACGGTTACGCTTTCGATACCGGCTGATCCAGTCGGTGAAGCCAAGGTGATGACGATGTAGTTATACCCCAGTGTCTTTCTGTGAACAGGATTTGTTCCAGAAGACTTTGGGGTAATTCTTCAAATTTTGCCTTTTGCTTGCTCGTAAGCCTGCCAGGTGGTAGACTGACATCATTGTGAAAGCATTATCAGCCTGTCGTTTAGGAGGCAACCGGGATGCAAAAACGCACTACATACTGGCTCATAGGCTGCCTGGCGATTATGCTGCTCGCCAGCGGGTGTTTTCAGCCAGCGGGGTCGAATCCGCAATCGCTGTCTGTGGCTGATAATAATGCAACCTTTACACCAGCTCCCAGCGATACACCATTTCCGACACCGGAACCTTTGATTATTACGGCAACTTTTGATCCGTTTAGTATTCAGGTTGTGGATACTCCCACCGAGAGTTTCGGGCAAAGTATCGCACAGTTTCCAACTGATTCTTTTGTGCAACAACCTTTGGATGAGCTGCAAATGACCGCTACGGCGATTGTGCAGCAGGCTACGGATGTGGCTGGTTTATATATGACGGGTACGGCGTGCGCGCTGGGTGCATGTTTGCCGACCCCGACTGAAACGCCGATTTTTGTGGCGACTGTAGCGCCGCTTCCGGGTTCTGATTGTATTCATGAAGTCCGGGCTGAAGATCAAAATCTGTATCGTATTTCACTGAAATACGGGGTCACGGTAGACGCGATTGTAGCGGCCACGACACCGCAGATTTTTAATCCGAATATTATTAGTATTGGTCAGCGTTTGACCATCCCCGGCTGCGGGACGACAGGTGCAGTTCCGCCCCCAACGAGTACACCTGTGGGTGGGACGACCACTGGCGGCGTGTTTGTGCCTACCGCGACTCCATTTTCAACAGGTGGTACATCGGCTATTCCCGGCACGACCTACGTTGTTAAGCAGGGCGATACGCTGTTCGCCATCTCCCTTCAAACAGGGGTTCTGGTGCAGTCGATTGCGGATGCGAATGGGATACAAAACATCAATATGATTATGATGGGGCAGACCCTGACCATTCCAAATCAGTAGGATGTAGGCTCGACTCGTACAAGCGGGGTGGTCAACAGGCCACCCCTTTTTTATTGGGGGACTTTATGCGCGAAACCATTCTGAATATGCGGCGTGTTTTTACGGGAAAAATTTTCAGGCTCGAAACCTGTGAAGTGCTTCTCCCGAATGGACATCGCGCGAAGCGGGAAGTGATCCGTCATTCAGGAGCGGCGGCAATTGTGGCGGTGGATAATGAGGGACGGATTTTGCTGGTGCGGCAGTATCGGGTGGCTTCTGACCAGTTGATGATTGAAATCCCTGCCGGACTGCTGGATGAGGGCGAAGACCCTGGGCACTGCGCGGTACGGGAATTGCAGGAAGAAACCGGATACAAGCCGGGACGTATTGAGCGGCTGGGCGGCTTTTATGTCGCACCGGGGTATACCAGTGAATATATTCACGTTTTCCTGGCGACTGATCTGATTGAGTCACAACTGCCTCCTGATTCAGACGAATTTATCGAAATCCTGCGCGTGTCACTGCCAGATGCTCTGGCTATGATTGAGCGCGGTGAGATCGCAGATAGCAAGACAATTATTGGACTTCTGCGGTATGCGAAGCGCATTGTTGTGCCGTAAAAAGACCAGCGTTTAACACCCCCTTGTCGCAGGCGGCTTTAGGATGCTATAATTGCCAACCTATTGAAGCCAGACTTGATGTGCGCCTCCGGGCGCATTTTATTCGGAAGGAATGCTCTCATGAATGAAATATTGACGGCCCTGGAAGCCCCGGATCGCGGTCATCCCGAAATCGCTTCCGGCGATACCGTGAAGGTACATGTCCGTATTGTCGAAGGTGATCGTGAACGTGTGCAGGTGTTCCAGGGTGTCATCATCCGGGTACGCGGCGGCGGAAACAACGCCAACTTCACCGTTCGGCGTATCGCCAGTCACGGTGTCGGCGTGGAACGTACTTTCCTGCTGAAAAGCCCCCGTGTTGAAAAAATCGAAGTGATGCGTCATGCTAAGGTGCGCCGCGCTCAACTGTATTATCTGCGCGATGTGCGTGGCAAGGCTGCCCGCCTGAAGGAACGCCGGGGCTAATTGATGCCCCCGCTGATTGGCATAACCACCGCAAACTATGTCCACCCGGAAAGAGGGTGGGAATATAACCGTGCCTATGTGCCGGTTATTCGTGCTGTCACGGATGCAGGTGGTCTGCCGGTATTGATTCCGGTGAGCATCAGCGATGAGGTGCTGCGCGGGATTTATGCACGGCTGGATGGCATTCTGCTGCCGGGTGGGGGCGATATTCGTCCCTCGGTTTATGGCGCGGCAACTCATCCCCTGACCGATAATATTGATGATGCCCGTGACCATGTTGAGATTCAACTGGCGCAGTGGGCGGCGCAGGATGATTTGCCCCTGATGGGAATCTGCCGGGGGCATCAGGTCATAAATGTGGCTTTTGGCGGTACACTGGTTCAGGATATTCCTTCCGAAGTCCAAACCCGGTTTATGCACGACATCAGCGATGGAATGCCGCGTGATACGCTGCTCCACGAAGTCGCGATTGACCCAAGCAGCCGTCTGGCGAGCATTGTGGGCGCGACTCAATGGAAGGTCAACAGCCTGCATCATCAATCGGTTGAGCAGCCTGCACCGAGTATGTGTGTGACGGCTCATGCACCGGATGGGGTCATCGAAGGGCTGGAAATGCCCGACAAGAAATTCATCCTGAGCGTCCAATGGCATCCTGAAGACCTGTATGAGCACGACCCGGCGATGATGCGCCTGTTCCGGGCGTTTGTTGAATCCGCGAATGGTCACTCCGCCTAAAATCGGCGTTCTGGATTCAGGCATCGGCGGGTTGTCCGTCCTGCGTGAAATTCATCATCTTTTGCCATATCACCCCACTGTTTATTTTGCTGACCAATTTCATCTACCTTATGGGCCGCGCTCAGTTGAGGAAATCCGCACTTTTTGTGTAGCGATTACGGATTTTCTGCTGGAACAGGGCGCAGTGATGATCGTTGTTGCTTGCAATACAGCGAGCGCTGCCAGCCTGCTTTATCTCCGTGAGCAATACCCGCAAATCCCGATTGTCGGGATGGAACCGGCGGTGAAGCCCGCTGCTGAACATTCGCGCAGCGGGGTAGTCGGAGTGCTTTCGACACGAACTACTGCGGAAGGTTCGCTTTATCAGCGAGTCTTACAGCGGTACGCATCCGACGTGAAGGTGATTACACAGGTCGCGCCGGAATTGGTGCGCATCGCCGAAGAACAGAGCCAACATACAGCGGAAAGCCGCGCAATTATCACGGATTACCTCAGACCATTTATGGACGCTGGCGCGGATGAAATCGTGCTGGCCTGTACTCATTTCCCCTTTCTGGCGAGTGCTATTCAGGACATCGCCGGGGTAGGGGTGCGGTTGATTGATCCGAGTCCGGCGATTGCGCGACAGGCCGCGCGGGTATGGCCTGCTCATCATAACCCCCAATTTGTTCCCCATCAGTATTTCACGTCTGGTTCAGCCGAGCATTTGCAGAATGCCTTGAAATCGCTCATTGATGTTGAGGCGAATGTCAGGCAGGTGGTTTGGACAGACCAGAACAATCTCATGCCTTCCTTCACACAAATTTGAGAGAGCATTTGCAGTTCGGTTTTCCCTCAAAATGCGAAGCCTTCGGGAAATATTGCAGCACTTGCAGTAGTCATTTTGTAGAAGGTTGGGCGATGAGCGTGCCGCGCGATTCGAGATCGGCAATGAAACCTCCCCAGCCTTCGCTTGATGGTTCGCGGGTTGGGAAAGTTATGACAAGAAGGCGAACATCTCCCTCGCTGCGAATCGTGTAGCCATGCTGAATACCCTGTGGAAGATACATGAATCCGCCTTCGCCGACATCGAATGATTCACCGCCACAATGGAAGGTCAGTTCACCTTTGAGGACGTAGAAAAGCTCATCTTCGGTAGGGTGGGTGTGCAGGGGTGGTTCCTCGCCTTTGCGCGTGGTGTATTCAGTAACCGCAGCGCCGCGTCCGGGATGGATTTCACCCGCTTTGACAGTAAAGTCGATGTCCTGATGATATGTCCAGCCTTCGCCTGCCTTGAGAGCGTATGGGCGCATGGCGAAATTCTCCTTTATTAACTCGACAGCCAATTTTTGATGGATTCGATGTGATGACCGTAGTGGTCGTAGACATCGCCGCGCAGCATTTGCCAGATAACGACGGGCGGCCCGGCTTCGAACTGCTGCGGTTCGATTAAAAATGCTTCGGAATGGGCTTCTGCTCCGGCGATGAGTTTTTGAAAAGCACTTTTGGACTCGGCCAAAATATCCTGCAAGGGTTTGTCTTTGCTCTGCTGGTACATGATCTCGTTGCGTTTGTCGAAGTCCATCCAGTCGAATTCGGTAGGTGTGTAGGGAATGCCACGCAACTGCTCATCCATACGATCCCCGTACCAGCGTTCGAAGTAGGTGAGGTGGGCGATGATGTCCTTGACCGACCAATTCCCAGCGACACCGGGTTCGGTCATGCGGGAGTGCGGGACAGAGGCGATGACTGCATCCCATTCGGCGCGTTTGGTGCGGAGGAGTTCGAGCAATCTGGCTTTGGTCATGTGGTCGGACATGGATAAATCCTTTTGGGTTGTTAGTAGTTAGTAATTAGTTTTTAGTTCAGAATGCAAATTCATTGTTCTCAGTTCTGCCTTTCCGCAATGCGGGGAAGGCGGAGTTGAGGGGAAATGATTGCGGCGGCGGCGATTGCGGAATCCATTGGCGCAATGCGGTGAGAGGTAGTTCCAAGTTCTCAGTTCCGAGTTCCAAGTAAAATTGTCGCCATTTCCGCCGCGTTCCCGCCAGGGAAAACTCGCCTCAAAATTCTTGCTGCTGCCGCTTTCGCGGGACATGTCTAGTTTGTTTTCTGCCTCGGAGCCACCATAGGCTGCTATTTTCCGCCGATTGTGTGAAACGGTTTTACCCCTACAAGAGTGTAACAGAATATTTGTTCTGGTGTCAAGTAGAAAATGAAGTTTGAAGGTTATCGAAAGCAGTCAGGTTCGTAAAAATGGGGCGAAAGTGCTTGACAAGGCAGGAAATTCGATTATCATGGTGAATGAATATTCATTCAGTTGAATGAATAGATATTCAGAATAGGAGTTTTATGGCGAGTGACCCGATACAGGAACAGTTGATTGCAGCGCGGCGCAACCAGATATTGGATGCAGCGACGCGGGTATTCGCGGAAAAAGGCTTTCATCCGGCGACGATCAAAGATGTGGCGAAAGCGGCGGGTGTGGCGGACGGGACGATCTATAACTACTTCGAGAACAAGACGGCACTGATAATCGGCATTCTGGATCGGCTGAATGAAACTGACCAGCGTGAAGATGACCTTTCGCAGATGACCACGATGGATTTGCAGACGTTCTACGAAGTCTATATGGGGCGGCGGTTGGCTTATATGACTGAGGATGGTTTGCAAGTTCTGCGAGCAGTTTTGCCAGAAGTGCTGGTCAACCGGGAATTGCAGGAAGCGTACATGGAGAAGGTGATTAAGCCCACCTTCGATGTGGCGGCGAAGCATTATCAGCAGCTTGTTGACGAGGGAAAAATCGTCCCGCTGGATGTGCCGCTCTCACTGCGGGTGATGTCGGCGACAGTGCTGGGACTGCTGGTGCTGCGGTTGATGGGGGATGAGGTGGTTGAGCAGCGGTGGGATGAACTTCCCGCGCTGATCGCGGCGATGAAGCTGGACGGTCTGCGACCCCGATAAGCCTGCATAGATAGATAGGGATTCGAAATTTTCCGAACACAGGATTTTGTGTTCAGGTGTGTTTGTGCTGTCTGGTGAAAAGTTAGCGAATGTGGGAAATAAGGAGCGGAACGATGAGTGTCAATCCAAATGTGATGAATGTGGATATTACCAGCGCCGAATTCAAGGCGAATCCGTTTGAGTTTTATCGCTGGCTGCGGGCTGAAGCGCCTGTTTATCAGATCATGCTGCCGCAGAAGCAGTCGGCATGGATTATCGCCCGTTATGATGATGTCGTAGCGATGTTGAAGGATGAGCGCTACAGCAAGAATCGCCGGAGTACGCTGTCGAGTGACCAGCTTGCCAAACAGCCCTGGATGCCGGGGTTTCTGAGGGCGATTGAGACGAATATGCTGACACAGGACGATCCCAATCATGCGCGGCTGCGGGGATTGGTGCATAAGGCTTTCACCCCGCGTTTGCTGGAAGATATGCGCGAACGGATCGACAGCATCACGAATGAACTGCTGGACGCTGCCGAGCGTAAGGGACAGATGGATTTGATTCATGAATTCGCGCTGCCGCTGCCCGTGACGGTGATCGCGGATATGCTGGGCGTGCCGGAGGAAGATCGTTATAAGTTCCATCAGTGGTCAAGCGCGATGATTGCCTCATCGGCGGCTTCGAGTCTGGGGCGACTGACGGTGCTGCCAAAGCTGCTGGCATTCCTGAATTACATTCGGTGGCTGGTGAAGCTGCGGCGGGAAAATCCGCAGGATGATCTGACCAGCGGATTGATTCGGGCGCGGGAAGCGGGCGATCAACTGAGCGAGGATGAACTGGTCGGGATGATTTTTCTGCTGCTGATCGCGGGACATGAGACGACGGTCAACCTGATCGGTAACGGGATGCTGGCGCTAATGGAAAATCGCGACCAACTGGAAAAGCTGCAAGGCGATCCGACGCTGATTAAGTCCGCTGTGGAAGAATTGCTGCGCTTTACCAGCCCGGTGGAAATGGCGGACGAACGTTTCGCCCGTGAGGATGTGACGATTGAAGGGGTAACGATTCCGCGCGGCGCGATGGTGTATGGTGGAATTGCATCGGCGAACCGGGATGAGAGTCAGTTCCCGAATCCCGATGTGCTGGATATCACGCGCGATCCGAATCGGCATCTGGCGTTCAGTCAGGGGATTCACTACTGTCTGGGTGCGCCGCTGGCGCGTATGGAAGGGCAGATGGCGATCAATACGCTGCTGCGACGGATGCCGACTATTCGGCTGGCAGTGAAATCGGAGGAACTGCGCTGGAATAAGGGAATTATGCTGCGCGGGTTGGCAGAGCTGCCTGTAGTGTTTTGAATACGGATGGGGGTTATTTCACTGGAAGGGCGCAACATGTTGCGCCCCTACACAATCCAGAATATTTAATGGATGTTATATATCACTGGGGGCGGTTTTGGATTTGCCCACATTGAGGAGAGGCGTGGCGGCGATGACGGTTAATGCACCGAGCACCAGTCCAACCGCGCCGGAAATATAGGGTGCGGCGGGGCCGATTGATCCGTAGCTCCAACCGCCCCATATCGGACCCAATACACGTCCTAAAGATTGGACAGATTGATTGCCACCCTGTACCCGTCCCTGCTCTTTGGCGCTGACGGCTCCTGATGCCAAGCCATTGACTGAGGGGGTTATCAGACCATTGCCCATCGCCACGAAAGCCACTGCAATGAGTAGCAATGGGGCTGAGAGTGTGGCTGTGACGATGCTGACGAGCAGAAGACCAATTGCTTGAGAGCCGAAACCGGCCAAGGCCATGCGCGCTTCACCGAGCAGTGGTAACAGCCTTCGCACAAGCACACCCTGTGTGATGATGCCGACCAAACCGACGACAAAGAAAATCGCGCTGGTTCCGTCCGGTGTCCAGCCCATCCGATCTTCGGTGAGGTAGCTCAGATTTGACTGGAGCATGGTGAACGAAATCGCCCACAGAAGGATGCCAACCAGCAGCAGACGAAGCTGGGGGATGCGAAATACATTCATCAGTTGAGTGAAGGGGTTTAAACGAGAGAGACTCGTGGTTACTTCACGACGATCTGGTGGGAGACTCTCCGGCATGACGAAATATCCCCAAATGACATTGGCGAAAGTCAGTATCGCAGACAGATAAAGCGGGGAGGCGACATTCCCGGTCAGCTTGTAGACAATTCCACCCATCGCGGGGCCAATGACAAATCCGAGTCCGGCGGATGCACCGACCAGCCCGAAGAACTCGGTGCGCTTTTTCGGTTCGGTGATGTCCGCGGCATAAGCGTAAATAGTGGCGATGTTTCCGCCGGTTAATCCGTCCACAGCGCGACCCAACAGCAGCACCCAGAGTGCTCCACCGATGCCAAACAGCAAATAGCCCACCGCAGAACCGAGCAGGCTAACGAGCATCACCGGACGGCGACCAAAACGGTCACTCAGCGCCCCTAAGGTGGGAACCGCGATGAACTGGCAGAGCGAATAGGTGGTAAAGAGCAGGGCTACCGCGAAGGCAGCATCTTTTCTATCGACATAGGCGGATGTGATGAAGGGCACAACCGGGTTAATGACACCGATTCCGGCCAGATTCATAAAAGCCGTAATCAGGATAAACCAGATGGTGAAGCGGCTTACTGTGGGTGGCGATTCTTGTTGAGTCACTTTTAATGATTACCTTTGGAAGTCATTCGATTAATCGATCTATTTTGCTCGGTCTTGCGCTGCCTGTGAATCCGTCAAACGGACAGTGAGTCTGGTCATATGAACAGTCAGTCAATAGAGGAGGGCGCTTCGCGAAGCGCCCGCGGGCATCTTCCGGCGGGCTGACCGGGAGCAGGATATAGAAGGTTGAGCCGGGGAAGGTTTCCATGCTGTGACCGGGGCTTTCTGCCCAGATTTTGCCGCCGTGACCTTCGATGACTCCACGCGCGATGGTTAATCCCAATCCGGGGCCAGCGCCCATGAATTTATAGGAGCCTGTGGAATGCAGGCTGGGGTCGTAAGCGCGATAGAATTTCTCAAAAATGAGTTCGAGATTTTCCTTGCTGATGCCGACACCTGTGTCCGAAATGGCGACCAAAATCTGATCGGGCGTATCGGGTGTTTCGGAGGGGGCAAGGCTGGCGGTGATTTCGATACGTCCCCCATCCGGCGTGAACTTGATAGCGTTCACGACTACGTTGCGGAAGGCCTGTACCAAACGCTGCATATCGGCTTCGATGGGCGGCAGGCCGCGCAGACCACGCGCCGAGAGGGTGAGTTTGCGCTGCTTGATGGCATCTGTCAGCGGTTCGATGGCTAACCGGACGACGCTTTCCGGCGTGGTCTGAGCAAAGCGCAAATCCATCGCGTTTACGTCAATCTGGCTGACATCGAGCATAGCGGCGATGAGTTCTTCGGTGCGCTCGCTGGCTTTACGCAAGTTGGCGACCATGCCTTTGGTCTGATCCTGATTGAGCATCCCCTGTTCGTTGAGGGCATCCAGAATATCGGTGTAGCCGCGAATTTGCGCCAGAGGGGTGCGCAGTTCATGGCTGGCTATAGTGATGAAATCGGTTTTCACCGAGTCCAATTTTTCCATCTGCTTATTGGCATCTTCGAGGTCTTTGTTGAGCTTGCCCATGCTGTTATTCAGGTGGCGCAAATCCGCCACCAGACGGGCATTACGCAGCGCGACTCCGGTCTGGTTCGCCAGTGTACTGAGGATTTCCAGATCGCGGGGATAAAAGGGCGCATCGTTGACTTTGGGGCCGCAGACCAGCAAGCCGATGACTGTATTTTCGACCACGATAGGCGCAAAAGCGCTCATGTGGAGGTTGCTCAAAAATTGGCGTTCCACTTCAGTCGTAGTGGAATATTTCGGGCTGAATTCGAGGTCGAATTGAGAGAGCGGGGCATGGTCAGCGGTCAACTGCTGGTAAACAGGGCCACTTTTGGAAAGATAGCCGCGCCGATCTTTGACATCGTTCAGGCCGCCGCCCTGCATAACCATGAGTTCGACCTGCCCGCTTTCGTCACCTGTGTCGTTAATCAGCAGCATTCCAGAGCGACGGACGTTTAACACTTCGTTGAGGGTGTCCGTAGCGACCTTAATCAACTGTTCCAGTTCAACGGCCTGAGAGACGCGCTGGCTGTATTTGCGGGTCGCGGCGGCAGCATTGGCAAATGTGCCGCGAAAAATGGGATTAATGACCCATTCGGTTATGCGGCGAACGGGGACGTAAACGATGGCAACCAGCAGCGCCAGCAGCGCCATCAACAGATTGCCGTCGGTGCTGTTATCGAGATTCAGGTTGTTGGCTAATGTAAGGGCGACAAAGACGATCAAGGCGGTGATGGTCACAAGGAAGGCCATCCGCAGGGCGAGATTCATGCCGCTGCGAATATCGAAGACGCGGTAGGAAACCAGTGCGTAAAGTGCGCCGCTCACGCCAACAATAAGTGTGACCAAGCCCAGCAGGATTAGCGCCTGAGTTGCGCTCAGAAGGAGCATGATGCCCAAAAGGATTACGGCGATGTCGATAACCCAGTAGAGGGCGCGGTTGGCAATTTCCGGCAGTGTGGCGGCGTAGAATGCCCGGAAGGTATAGCCCAGGAGCACTACCGCACTGAGTCCAAGTCCGCCCAAAATGATCCAGGCCGGCAGGGAGGGCGTAGTGAAGGCATTGATAATCCAATCGCCTTCTCCGACGCTCACGGCATCACCGACAAAAGCAGAAGCAATTAAGGCCGCCAGCCAGATGATGCCATAGCCCAACCAGAGGCGTACTGCGCGGGTGGGAGCGCTGCGCTGGATGTCGCTGATGATGAGCGCTCCAAAGGCCACAACCAGTGCCGCCAGCGTGATTGCCAGTCCGAAGCCGCGTCCGATTTTATCTGCCAGAAGGGCGTTTTCCGGGGCGAGCAGAATCAGCGCTGAGAGCATTGACAGGACAATGGTCAGTGACAGCCAAACACGTCCGCTGCGTACTTCCTTACGCCGGAGTTGGGCGTAGAGCAGGAGCATGATGTGTAAAACAACACTGAGCAGAATAATCGCGCTGAGTAATGAGTCCATAAAAGTGAAGGGCCTCTAGTAGGGGCGAACCAATCGCCCGGATTGCAGTGAACGAAATCCGGGCGCGAACGTGTCATCCGCCCGACTCTATTTCAAGATATAGTACGTTCCTTTTTTCGAGCCGACTTTCAACAATATACCCTGTTCTACCATATCTGCCAGATCCAGGCGAAGGGTTTCAGCGGAAACGCCCTGGCACAAGGTGCGATATTCACGGTTGGTGATGGAACCATGATCGCGGATATATTGTAAGGCGCGTGCCTGCCGGTGATTGGTATTGCGTGCCCATTCCGGGGCTTTTTGTTTTTCGCGCTCATTAAAGAGTGTAACAGCAAAACTGTAAGGGCGCGCGTCAAAATAGGGTGGTTTATGCCCGGCCTGCTGCATGACTTCCATCATGCGGTCAATACCAAGCCCCAATTCCTCAATATAACCCCATTGGAAGAGGCCGTTGACGACGCGCGGATTGCGGCTGAAGTGTTCCTCGACGATGTTTTCAACGGTGATGAAACCGGGCAGCCCACCGGGAGAAATGACTTCCAGACGATCCGAATACATGCGGATTTCGATGCGGCGGCCTTTCAGCCGGTAGTCGCGGTGGCAGATGGCGTTGACGATGGCTTCACGGACGGCGAACTGCGGATACTCATAGGTTTCTTCGCGTTCGAGTCCTTTGACTACCGCACTGACTGCCATTTCGCTCCAGATGAGATTCCAGGCGTTTTCGATCAGCCGGGGGAGAGGGCCAGTGAGTTCTTCGCGGCGGGAATAGCCTGCCAAGCCGTTATCGCCGCGCGGGGTTTTGCCGACGAATTTGGCGAATACCACGCTGCTCTGGGGAATCCAGTGCTGCGGATATTCGTTGAACAGCAAAATTCCAGTAACCGTAGCTCGGCCATCTTCGGTCACGGCACCGATTTCGTGCATGAGGTCAGCGACTTTGCCGTTATAAGGACGCTTGGTGCGTTCGGCACGTTTGGCGAGGTACTCGGTAATCATCTTGTTACTGAAGTCTTCAATGGTCGCGCCGGGGACGATTTCCATCTCGAAATCGCCTGTGCTTTTGGCGCTGGCGAGCTTCAGAATTTCCTGTCCACCTAACGGGCGATTTTTGATGCCGCTGCGAATGAGGACACGTCCATCGGTGAGGGCGTGGAGTTCAATGCTGCGCGGCACTCGTAAGGTGTAGACTGTGCCTTTATCGGTTTCGATTTCTTCCCAGTTGCCCACTCCAACGGGCGGGTTGCAGGTGGAATCGGCCTCCTTCAAGGCTATTTCCAGCGCTTTGCTATCGATGGTTTTGGGGGCGACTTCACCATCTTCCTGCAAGCCGAAGATGATCGTTCCACCTTCTGTGTTAGCGAAGGCGACCATCGTTTCAGCGATGGTATTGGTGTCCGGTTGTTCCACGAAGGCGAGTCGGGTTCCCGGGTCAGCTTTTATTACGTCAGGGTTTGCCATATTGCTCTTCACGGGCGGGCTGCCCGAATTAGTGTGGTGCGATATGAAGTCATTTTAACATAGAATGAAGCACGACATAGTGTACCTTACTAAGAATATATTCCCTATTTAACGTGACAAAGTTTGTATTGACATTGTGTGGATAGAGTGAGAGAGATATACTCAAACATTATGCCAGCAAAACATTTACTTAACCTTGTCAGTGATCGTTTATATACCCTCCCCCTCGTCGTGCTGTATCTGACTGATGGCTGCAACAGCAAGTGCGTGACCTGCGACATCTGGCGGAATCCGCGCCGGAATATGAAGATGGAACTGGTGGAGGACATCGCCAGTGCGTTCGGAGAACTTCAGGTTCGGGATGTGCTGTTGAGCGGCGGGGAAGCCATGCAGCATCCGAAATGGCCTGAAATCGCGCAGCGCTTCCGGGCGGAAGGCGCACATGTCATGCTGCTGACGAACGGGCTGCTGCTGCGTAAACAGGCCGAGGATGTGCTTGCCAGTGTGGATGAAGTCATCATCAGTCTGGACGGGGGCAACGCTGCGACTTATAAAGATATTCGCGGCGTGGATGGCTTCGACCTAATTATGGAAGGCATCCGGGCGCTTCGGGCTGGCGGAATGCCTGTATCGACCCGCACGACGGTTCAACGGGCGAATTTTCGTGAAATCCCACAAATTATCGAAGCCGCAAAAGCGGTTGATGTGAACCGTGTCAGCTTCCTGACGGTGGATGTGAGCAACGAATATGCGTTTGGGCCGCGCTTCACGGCTGACCCAGCGCTGCAATTGGTCGCCAGCATGGGGCCGGGTGCGCCGCCGGAACATGGCCCTGCTGCAACAGCTTTGACGCAAGATGATGTGGTCGAATTGGCAAAGGTGCTGGATGATGTAGAAGCACGCTTTGCGGCGGATTTTGAGAGCGGCTTGATTTCTGAATCGCCAGAAAAGCTGCGGAAGATGGTGGCTTATTTCGGCGCGATCAACCAGCAGGACGAATTTCCGCGTCCGCGCTGCAACACGCCGCATATTTCGACGGTGATTGAGGTGGACGGTACGCTGCGTCCGTGCTATTTCCTGCCGGGTTATGGCAAATTGTCGACCAATGGCGAACGGGTGCTGTTCAAGGACGCGATTAATTTGCCAGCAGCACAGGCTATTCGTAAAGCCTATCGCAGCGGGCAGCGGCAGGAATGCGAGCGCTGCGTTTGTCCATTGTATAGGGGGCCTCGGTCACTTCTGAGGTGGTGATGGATGATTATTGCACTGTTTGTCACGATAGCCAGCAGCGCCATGCTGGTTCGTGCGCTGATGATTCTGACGGGGGTGTACAAGACCCCGATACTGCGTACTTTTGAAGAGTATGGCCCGATGGAGAAGCCGTTTTTGCCCGGACTGCCAGTGGTGTTATGGTCAGGGGTCGCGCTGGTATCCGTCAGTCTGTGGGTTGGTGGAATACCTGGTCTAACTTTCAGCCTGAATTGTATGGGCATTGTTTTGCTTATCGTTACGGGGCTGGCCTATAACTACTGGGAAAAAACGGCAAAATATCATCTGAAGGTGCTGCCCTTTCCGCGCTGGTATCATGAACTGGAAGCGCGTACCACCCGTTATGAACGCCGCCGTATCGCTTATATGTGGCTGCATCTGCCGCTGCGTCTGCGGCTGACCTACAACAGCAGCGATAAATTGTTTATGATCTGGGCGGATTTTGTGATTATGGGGACGATCCGCGAGGAAGAACTCAGGCCGGGTGATGAAGAGCTGCTGTATACCGGGCGGTAGGGAATGCTGTTCCTCATTTTTGTCGCTGTTACTCCTTTGATTGTCTTTTTCGGCGTGTTTTTCCTTGTGATGAGGTGGAAGAAAAGTTTTTACTATTTTGTTTTCGTTATTGCGGCGGTTTTTGGTGTTGTGACTTTTGTAGTTTCCTACGTCATTGCGTTCAACCTTGAGAGGCAATTTGGCGCGATGGCCGTTCAAGCAGCACTGGATGAGCAATGCGGTAAAGGGCATTATGTCGCAGATGCGAAAGGTTACAATAGCGATCCTTTTCCAAGTTGGCACGGTGAGGGAGTTACCTGCTATATCCTGGATAGCAGCCAGAAAGACTGGATATGTGATTGTGCATCACCAACTGATAAAAAGCCTTGGCTTCTATGCTTAAACAGATCTTCGGAAAATTGTGCCTGTACAGCCACCACAAACATTGGACAGCGTCGCTGCGTATGACAAATGGGCGGCGAGCTATCCACCTCATGCGCATAATGCCTTGATGCAAGCCGAAGAAGCCGCTATGAAGAGTCTGCTGCTGGGGATTAAAGGGCAGGTGGTACTTGATCTCGCGTGCGGGACAGGGCGCTATGGACTGATGGCAATGGAGCAGGGCGCGGCGGTAGTGATTGGTTTGGATAACAGCGCGGCGATGCTGAAGGCGAATCGACTGGTCAACCGGGCGCTTTCCAGCAGCGAGGCGATTCCGCTGGCGAGTGGTCGGTTGATGTGGTGTTGTGTGGTCTGGCGCTGGGGCATCTGCCGTCTGGGGCAGTCGATGTGCAGATTGAACATCTTAAAACCGGGCGGCTGGGCGCTGGTGAGCGATTTTCACCCGTTATTTTTCTCGTGGACGAAACGCCGGTTCGGTGCGCCGGATGACTTCTGCGGTTGAACATTACGCGCATCTGTATGCCGATTATATCCTTTGGCACAGGAGGCGGGTCTGAATGTTGAACAGGTGGTTGAACCGCGTCTGGGGCAGGATGCCAGTGTGCGTTTTGCCAGCGATTCGGTTCACGCTGGAACGCCCGTGATGATTGCCTATCGTTTCCGAAAATGAAACCGTTAAGCTTAAAAGGGACTATTCTTTGGGTTTGCTCGCTGGACGAATTAATAATACATAAGCACCGATC
>JBGAGR010000068.1:0-29636 GCA_044226645.1 Aggregatilineales bacterium | reverse complement strand
ATTGAACTGTCTGAGCGCCGTAGTCTCCGTTCGACATAAGTGTCAAAAAGGTGTCTGCGACGTTCCGGTTCGCTGTTTGCCTCAATTGGTAGCCTTAAAGCAACTTCTGACATTCCCCTATATGCAATCGCCATGCAGTTGAGCAGAAAGGGTGATTGTGCCATATCGGCAAGCGTCCGATCCGTTTTCATGGTGTCCCGTAAACCCCCTAGATAATCGCCCACGAGATAGGGCTGAATTTGAGATTCAGTCAGGGGTTTTAAGACCACTGCCCCCTGCAATACGAGCTTACGAGTGAGCCTTTCATATTCCTCAATCCGGCTGCATACGGTCATATCCACCATCTGGTAGCGCTGCTTGAATTGGTTGATGGCTTCCACACATTCACTGCGATATTGCTCTGCTACTTCATCTAGTCCGTCAAGTAACAGCAGCAATTTCTCATGTTCGACCCACTTTCCAGCGATTTTCCTTGGTACGTTGTAACTCAAGAACAGTGATTCAATCAGCCACTCCTCTAGCGGCTTACGTTTCGCGGTCCAGGATGACAGGTTGAATATAGCGGGAATTGGGAAAGTTTCATCTAGTCGTGCTCGACCAAGAAGTTGACTCGCCAGTTGCAGCGTCATAATGGTTTTGCCTGCTCCCGGCGCACCGAGGATTAGCAATTCGTGGTTCATATCCTCAAAAACCTGCTCGATGGCGGTGCTGTTCGGCAAGGTGTAGTTACCGTAGTCCCTGTACTGCAATACCGCTCCCGGCGCGATGTCCAGTTCGAGTTCAAAACCTTTGTTCTCTCGTAGGACATTGTCCAGAACGCCTTTAATCCAGAAATCGTGGACATTTTTGAGCATCCGCCCACGATTGTCTTTTGGTTCTTCATCCCAATTGATGTGGCTAGAGGCAGCATGTCTATTCGTGGCTGGCGGGAGGTAAATTGTCGCGGGGTTGGTGAGACGTACTTTCAGGCGGTCAAAAGCTAAATTCTGATTCTGTGTGAAGTCGATATACTGCGCGCGGATAATGCGAGGGGGTATGTCTGAGGCAGGGGTTTCCTCAAGCTTCAGGGGAATCAAGGGTTTATCATTGGAGAGTGCCCATCCCCATTCATCAAGGACGTTTACACTGGTTACACTTTTAGGAGTCATGACCCCCAGAACCATGTCCGATGATTGCAATCCCCGGTGAATGGCTGCATCCCAATCCTCACCAGCCGCAATTCGCTCGATATCCAACCACGACTCATATCCCCATGCCCGGAGATTGGTGGATAGCTGTCGGGCGAAGGTTTCATCCTCGCGTTTGTAGCTGATGAAAACCTGCATGAAGAAAATCCCATATATGGTTATCGGTGCAATTATGAATATAGAACAAGTCATGAGAAATGGCAAAAGGGGGAATGACAGCGCTTAGGATGGCGGGTACAATGCCTGATGAATGCATATGAGGTGGTATGGGGACTGCCTCGCCGTGACGAGGGTATGATTTGCAGCTTAGTCAATATCAATGGTCAGGTAATCCACGCGGATTGCACAACGTAGGTTCTTTTACGTCGCTGAACTTCGATCTCTACGGGCGTATGCAGTTGGGGTGGCTCAAACTGGTTACGGGTGGGGAAGAATTTGCTGGCGATTGTGGTCGCCTGTTGAGCATGAATATCACCCCGGTCATTCGTGTTTACCGTCTGACACCGGGAGCCATGCCCGTCGATGATGATCTGCGTAACCAGTGGCGCAGTTATGCCAACAACGGCGCGAAGTGGTTCGAGTTTTACAACGAGCCGAACTTCCCCGATCCGGAATGGCCGGAAAATATGCGTTCGCGTGTGACGTGGCGGAATATGGACGAGGTGATTCGTCCCATGTGCGAGAACTGGATTATTTTCGCGGAATTCATCATCGGGTTAGGCGCATATCCGGCTTTTCCTGCGCTGGGCGAAACGTCCGACGACACGAACGGCGCGGTTCACTGGCTGGATGCGATGCTCGGTTACATGCGCGATAACCAGAAAGATCGTTTTACAGCGATTGCCAACAATGGCATGTGGTGTGCGACCCATCCCTATTCGCTCAATCACTTTTATCAGGAAACTCCGGGTCAACCGGCTGTGCCGCGTCCTTACCAGAGCGAAAATGGCGCGGAAGGCGGCTGGCATTTCGAATATCCCTACGATCCATATACCCAATCCTTTGACCCCGGACGCAATGTGTTCGGCAATCCATCTGCGCCGAATGGCGACCCGAACGGCATCACCGCGATGGGCATCGCTTTTAATCAGCGTATGGCGGAATGGTTTAATGTCGGGCCGCTGCCGATTGTCGGAACAGAAGGCGGCATTTATCCGCTGCCGATCAACGAATCCCATCAGCCCGACCCGCGTTTTCCGGCTTATGACCGTAACAGCCATGCCGAAGCGACGGTGGGCATGTTCAATTGGATCGCGACTGAATCACCCGCCTGGATGTTCGGTATCACGCTGTGGAAAGAAGACGAATACTTCAACAATAATCTACCCGCTGTGCAGCGCATGGAAGTCGTGCCGCAGATTCCGAAAGGCGGCGTGTTTCCATCGTCCGGCGTTGTGCCGACAGCACTTCCGGCTGGCCCCGGCCCAGTACGCGGTGAACCCACGTTTCATATGATTGTCCTCGCGCCGGGGGTTGAGACGGATTTCTTTTTTAGCGCGGCAGTGGCCTATTGGAACACGTTCCGCCCGATTGTGACGACCTATTGGGATTTCATCAATTTCATCCCGTATGATCGCAGCCTTGCTGTGACGCTCATTACGCCGCAGGATATGGCAGGGAACATGATTTCCGTGATTAAGGGGCAGTATCCGAACATACTGCTGGATTTACTGGTCGTCAGTGATGTGAATGTGCTCACGGATACGCTGAATAAGCGTGTGTGGGCAAACCAGCGTTTCGGGTAAATGCGAAGAGGAGAATTTTAACGCAAAGACGCAAAGAGGCAAAGGCGCAAAGAGAGAGAAGAAATTAACACAGAGATTCAGAGGTTCAGAGCAACAGAGAGAAGATTCATTGGAGAGCATAGGTGTTTGTGATGGATATTCCCCTAAAAATTGGCATCTCTCCAACGCTCGGTATACGCGGCTTGCTGGCAGAGCGGGACATTGCAGCAGGCGAAGTGATTGAACGCTGTCCGGTAGTCCTGATTCCCATCGAACAGGAAAATCTGCTCGACGCGATGGTATTGACCCACTACTATTATTTATGGGACGAGGCACATCATGCTGTCGCGCTGGGCTATGGCAGTCTCTACAATCATTCGTATCAGGCCAACATTCGTTACCAACGCGATTTTGAGGCGCAGCAAATCATCTTCACGGCGGCGAAAGCCATCCGTGATGGTGAAGAAGTAACCATCAATTACAACGGCAGTCCAGATGACGCAACGCCGCTTGATCCAGTCTTGTGGTGGTGAAATTAACTGTCGCCCGGTGAAATCGCCGTCGGGGTGGGAGCAGGCAGCGAAATGTCCTTCACCTGTACCGTATATACCACCTCATTGACGGGTGTTTGCGCAATCCACACCGATTGATCGTCAATGACGATGCGGAATTGGTTATCACCTAGATAATCAAATTTCATAATCCAGTAAGGCAGGTCGCTCATATCCATAAATGGAATGACCTGCTGGGTTTTCATGTTATATAGATCAAGGTGTCCCGGCGGAACCTCATATATACCGGGCGCGGCGACCACAAACCAACCCTCTCCCAGCGTTTTAATCAAGGTATAATCTGCCGGGATTTCATCAATATGATCGCCGTCAATATGCAGAAATCGGTTCGCGCCAAGACTACTGTCATACTCTGTACTGATAAAAAGCCAGTTTTCCTCTGATTGCTGCCTGACAAATGGACTCCATGAACCAGTTGCTTCATTATGGGAGGCAGGCATTTCATAGAGTACCTGCTGATTGTGCAGATCAACAATATTCATCTGACGGTAATTGACCGCAAGTGCGGCATAATGCTCGTCGTTGGAAATCCAAAAGACATCTTCGAAACTTCCAGTGAAAATATCGGTACGTTCGCCGGTCAGTGGATTGGCGCGGACAAGCACATCATGCGTGAAATCGGATGAGGCCATGATGTAATAAGCAGCAGGATTATCCTTGTGATGGTACACCACATCACAAAACGGGCCGTAGTCATAGTCTTTGATGACGCGGTTGAGCAGATTGTAGGTGTGCAGCCAGCAGTGCTGATTCGGCGGTTCGCCTTCTGAGAATAACGAGGTGATATGCGGTGTGGCAGATACTTCAGCCGGGAAAACGCCTAACGGGTAAACAGGCAGCATGAGTTCAAAGGGATGAATGTCGCTGTAGCGTAAATCAATGACATAAACGGTTTGGTCGTATTCGTAGCGATTGCCCATGTTGTAGGTGTAGAGTTGTGCGATGCTGTTTTCTGTCCAGTCCTGCCAGCGGGTATAAAGCGACAACGTGACCGTTCCCAGATTGGAAAGCTGCTGTTCCTGCCGATCAAAGACAAAAATATCAACATCGGTGGATGCATTCACGGTTTGATAGGCCAGTTTGATGACATAGCGCTTATCCGGTGATTCGGTAGGTTGGAAGGTGCCAGATGCATCATAAGGTGTACCCCAGGTATACCCTTCTGGCGTGTCCGGGAAATCATCGAAAGCGGGAGTGCTGGTAGGCGGCAGTTCCGTGATGGTTGTGTATGGTTGGCGGATGATGACCGTCGCACTGACAATCTCGACTACGGGAGCGAAAATGTTGTCAGGAGGCCAGGGCGTTTGGGCGCGAACAGGCAAAACAAAACCGATTAAGGTGATAGCAACCAGAGCCAGCCAATATTTCATGACAACCTCGTGTATGGATGCCCCATTGTGTTATGAAGTGCTGGCTGCGAAACCCGTTGATGAAAACTATACTACAGATTCGGCAAAGCGCATCCGGGAAATGTCAGCGCGAATCCGTACCAGCGCATCAGTAATTGCATCGGGCGTTCCAGCGCTTTTGATTGGCCGTCCGATGTGAAATACTGGTCATTCTGGATATAAGCGCCACCATCCAGCCGCAGCACATCGCGTTCCCAGAAAGCGCGTTTGGCATCGACATAAGCAGCTACCGGAGCAATCGCATCTGGCAGTTGGAAGATGAGTATCCGGCGGCCTTCAAATTCAGTCATCAATATGCTGTCATTGGCGTAGAGTATTTCCAGTGGGAAGTACGTGCTGCTGGATGAACTCCATACACCTAAGCCCAACTCGAAACGTGGGCGACGGGTATCTTCCTGCGCCAATGTGCTGATGATGCCTGTTTCCAGCCATGCAGGATTGCGGCGCATTTTCTCCGCTATGTGTGAGATTTTTTGCTGTTCTTCGGTCAACGTACTGGTGAAGAACAGGGCAGTTCCACTATAAGCGGCGGCTTCCGCACCATTGATTTGCCGGGTGGCGGTTATCTGGCGAAGCTGATGTCCCTGACTGGAACCATGTAAACATTGTCCGGTGATATGCTGCCAGTAGGAATTGGTTTCCTCGTCCCAGATCAGCAGCAGACCATCGTAAGCGCCGCGTCGACGGAAGTGCAGCGTTTGTCCATTCACAACCGGATCGAATACCATGCCGGTATTGCAGGCATTGCAGAAGGTCATCATCCAGGGCTGGTCATTAATCTGCCCCTGAATCACATTGTAGGAAAGCACAACCGTCATGGGGAAGGTGTACAGCACGCCATCCTGCTCAAAAGACAGCAGGTGTGTATCCGGCGCGACTTGCCCCGCCGCTAATGCTTCCTGAAAGGGCTGCGAGTCGGTGACCATCAGCCGCGCAGGAAAGCCATCCAGATAATCTTCCAGCATCGCCCGTCCAGCATCGAAATGTCTGAGTTCGTCGGTCAGCATTTGCACCCTCCGAGTTCGTTGACTGCCATATGATTCATTATATACGCTGAAATAAAAGCGATTGGGTTCATGATGCTTGAGGAAGCTGAAGTGAAGGCCGGATTTGATGAGCGCCAGTTTTGGATGAGGGGAGGAATCGATGAGGCGTTGTTCGCACTTTCCTATCCAAAACTGACACTAGTATGAGATGGATTATTTAACTGGGTGTACCATCAAGCCATTTGTTGGCTTCTGCCGGGTCAGAGAAAACCATCATGCGCAAGCCTAACGTGTGGAGGAACTCAATCACAGGCATCAGTGCGCCAGCAGCGGCGACCTCCTGCGGTACGATATTGGCCCAGTATTTCCAGCCAACGGCAACCGTGCGGGGACACCAATTGTGAAGGCTCCACTCGATGAATTCCTCTGAAAGCGGCCCATTCTTGCGATCATCCGAAAGCCACTTATTGATGCCGTATTTCTTGAGCGCTTCGGTTCCGGCATCCAGAGAGTCCTTGAGCGGCTGATCGGGAATGGGTTTATGAATGACATGGTAAATTGCCTTCCTGTCCGGCAAATACTGAAGCGTGATGAACTCATTTTCAACGATAGTGATAGGTGACATGGAAATTCTCCGTAGGTATAGATAGGTTATCGATATTCAGTGCCGACTTTGACTACTCAACATTTTAGTCATATTGCCAATTTTATGACAATCATCTGCTTTATGATCAAATGTGGGCTTAAGTAATGTTTTGTTGCTAATAGTATGCTGACAAAAGGTATAGACAAGGATTATGAATTCGGTCAGCCTCTACTATCTGAACCCGATGAATATAAGGGTAACTGGTCGACAGCATCAACATAGAAAATGTTTCGGTCAGGCGATTGGGTTTACGTTGCTTGAGAAAGATGACGTGAAAACCACATCTGATGAGCGCCAGTTTTGTATGAGGGGAGGAATCGATGAGTCGTTGTTCGCACTTTCCTATCCAGAACTGGCGCTATGGTGAGCTAACCGGGCATACTATCAAGCCATTTGTTGGCTTCTTCTGGGTTTGTGAAAACCATCATGCGCAGGCCTAATGTGTGGAGGAACTCAATGACGGGCATCAGTGCGCCAGCAGCGGCGACTTCCTGCGGTACGATATTGGCCCAGTATTTCCAACCAGCCTTCACCGTGCGCGGGTCCCAATCGCTAAGACCCCAGTCTATTAGTTCCTGCGAAAGCGGCCCGTTTTTGCGATCATCTGAAAGCCACTTGCATACACCGTATTTTTTGAGCGCTTCGGTGCCGGCATTCAAAGCGTCCTTGAGCGGTTGATCGGGAATGGGTTTATGCACGACATGGTAAATCGTCTTCCTGTCCGGCAGGTATTGAACCGTAATGAACTCATTGTCAACGATAGTGATGGGTAACATAGAAGTCCTCCATAGGTACAAATCGGTAATAGACATTCACTCCCGCGTTTTGATCCCTCAAAATCTTGTTATTGTGGTGCCATCCTCTGCGGGATTAAGTTGCTAATTACTATTTAATAATATACTTCCGGTTTTGTAGATCACTATGGATTTTTTATGAACTTTGCATGAATTAATGCTGATGGTAACACATTGCCTCAATTCTTCCTTATGGAAAGTTAGCATAATATGGGAAGCGAGTTCGGAGAATAATTGAGAATTCAGCCAGTCGGATTCCACAACAGCCAGTAGGTATGCCTCATCGACAGGGAAAACGAGTTCGGCTAGAATAGGAGCATTCACCACAAAAACACAGCCCCGTTGGTAGTCGGGGCATAATTCCTCGCTGAATTATCCGTATCCGTCCTTTCCAGGAATGTCCAGTGGTCTGGTTTGATTTTGCCTGGAGAGGACATCATGCGATTGACCATTTTATTCGATTCCCCCTATTGGATTGGCTTGCTGGAAGATGAGCGCGATGGCTTGCTGTATGCTGCGCGCTATATTTTTGGCGCAGAACCGAGTGATCAGGAAGTTTATCAATTCGTCCAGCGTGATTTGCTGAGTCTGACTGCCCAGATGTCGGTAGGGATTCCGTTTGAACAAAATCCCCATCGTCAGGTAAACCCTAAACGGATGCAGCGCGAAGTCCGGCGTGAACTGGCGCAGGCTGGCATAACCAGCAAAGCACAGGAAGCTATGCGTCTGCAAATTGAGACCAACAAACAGCAGCGTCAGCAGCAAAATCGTGCCGAGCGGGATGCCCTGCGCGATTACAAACGGACTGTCGCGCGGGAAAAAGCAAAGGCACGTCACAGGGGAAAGTGATTTTTGTTCATATCCCCTTTGTGTGGGGGGCGTACACAGACGATTTTCGCGTATAATGAAGAATATGAAGTCTCGTTGGATAGTGAGGGGGATGAAGGTGTAACGATGATTGATGTCAATGTCGTTTATATAATCCTGATTTTTGGATTGTGGGCGGCGGTGACGGCGGCATATATCCCCGGTACAGGTGCGCCGGAAACATTTGCACTGATCGGTGTGGGCGGTGGAATTTTGCTGCTGACTTCCTTGCCGACGAATTGGGCGGGTGTGATCATCCTGTTCATTGGGGTTCTGAGCTTTCTGCTGATTCCGTTCCTCAATAATCGTTGGGCGCGGCTGGCGGAAGGCGGGCTTGTGCTTCAGGTGATCGGTACGCTGACGATGTTCAACGGCGCGCAGGTTTCCCTGATGCTGCTGATCGTGACGGTTGGCCTGTCGATTTTGTATCATCACGGCGTGCTGCTGCCGTTTTTGGAAAAGAGTCGCAAGCAGGTGGCTGTGATTGATGACAATAAGCAGTTGATTGGTCAGGTAGGGCGCGTGGTGAAAGCCTCTGAAAAAACGGGCGCAACTTATATGGCGACGGTCAATGTACGCGGCGAACAGTGGACGGCGATGGCTGAACATCCACTGCGGACGGGCGATGAAATCATCGTGATGGAACGCGATGGCTTGCAATTGCTGGTTGAAGGTGTTAAACACAAGCAAAAATCAAAGAAAGAAGAAGAAACAGAGGAAACATGGATCAACTCCTGAACAATCCCGGCAGCCTTATTCTTGCTCTCATTGTTTTATTTCTCATCATTTATTTGCTGAGGCGTATCCGCGTTGTGCCGGAAACCGAGCGCTTAGTCGTGCTGCGGTTGGGGCGCTTCGCCGGGACACGCGGCCCCGGTATCGTCATCATTCTGCCTTTTGAAGATGCCCGCCGGGTAGATATTCGTGAACGCTTTCTGGATATTCCCTCGCAGACGGCCATCACGAAAGATAACGCGCCGATTGACATTGATTTCCTCGTGTATTACCGCGTAATCGAACCCAAGCTGGCGGTATTGCAGGTGGAAAATGTGGTCAGCGCGGCGGTCAACATCGCGACGACGACTTTGCGCGCGGTCATCGGCGACATCAGCCTGGACGATGTGCTAGCGAAGCGTGAGCAGATCAACGATACCCTGCGCATTAAGCTGGATGAGATCACTGAGCGCTGGGGGATGAAAGTGACGACGGTGGAAATCCGCGAGATCAAGCCGCCGCGTGAAGTGCAGGAAGCCATGAACCGCCAGATGACCGCTGAACGTCAACGCCGCGCAACCGTGACGACAGCCAGTGGTGAACGAGAAGCTGCTATTGCGGTGGCGGAAGGCGAGAAGCAGGCCGCCATTCTGCGCTCGGAAGGTCTGAAAGAGTCCAAGGTGCTGGAAGCGTCCGGTGAGCGCGAGGCGCAGGTCTTACGGGCGCAGGGTTTCGCGCTGGCGCTGCAAGCCATTTACAGTCAGGCGAAGGACATCGACCAGAAGACGATGGCGCTGCAATATCTGGATACGCTGCGGACGGTTGGTTCGAGCGCTTCGACCAAGTTCGTGATTCCGATTGAACTGGTGACACTGGCGCAGCAGTTCGCGACGGGGATGCTGAATGCGAGCGATAATCCGCCTTCGTCACCGAGTGACAACGGGAACGCATAAGAAGCTGCCATCTTCCAGTTAATACCGATTAATATATGAATCCCCTTTTGACAAGAGAGGGGATTTTTTGTTGTCGTTGATAGGTGACGGTTATCGGGGGCGAGTTAAGGAAATTGGTAATATTGTTACGGCCTGGTCAGATCGTGAAGGACACTCGGCGGTGCGGGGGAAATCTGCCGCTAAAAAGGTAGGTTAAAATGATTTCTATAATCCGATTGCGACCCTTATCGCTATATGACATGATATTTATCACTGTGCTGATACTCCTCTTTAGGGTACGTTGAATTTCAGAGTACCTTGTTGTTCGCTTGGTAGCCCCCATTTCTGCTTATTACTTCCAGAATACCACCCGGCAACGAGGGCGGTATTTTTCATTTCCTCAAAAGGGGTCGATTATGCAAAGCTTCCTGAAATCAGAGAAGTTATTCAGTCTTCTGCTGGTTACACTCGCATTGCTGCTCTCTATATCTGTAACGAGTGCTAAGTCGAACAACCTTGCCCTGGGTGCTGATCCTACCGAATCCGATACGGGATGGGGCGGCGGTGTTTATCCCTGGGAGATGGTTGATGGTCAAACCTATTACAGTACATGGGATCACGGACTAGCTTTTACGGGTGGCATTATGAATTATGTCGCCCCATGCGGCTGGCGGCAGGCTACCTTGAATTTTGGCACGATGAAAACATTTAACCGGGTGATGATCTGGCATCATGGACTCGATCATATTCCGACCATTTTCAATCTGTTGTACTGGGATGGTTCGAGTTGGAAAAATACGGGCGGTACCTATTCGATTCGTAATGATCTAACCACCCCTCCTACTGGCGTACCGGGATACGGAGCCACGCCAACTGAGCACATTTTCCCGACGGTCACGGGCAGTAAAGTTCGCTTTGAACTGAACAACTGCAACATCACTCATGGATGGATATACGAGTTTGAAGTGTTCCACGACAACTCCATCTCGCCACAGCCATTCATTTGCCCGGACGATCAACGCCTCAATCGCTGGCACTGCGAGTTCGCTCCGATAGCCGTTTATGCCAATCCATTGAATATTTACGCCGTTGATCCCGCCACCAGTCAGGGCGTTATTGCGCTTCATGTGGAAGATGATCTCATTAAATCAATGGATATACCAACCGATCATAATGTTCTCATCGCTCAGGCGGATAATCCGATTACAGGCAGGACAATCGCCCTTTATCTTTTGACAACGGGTGAATATCAGATTAATACCTACTATGCTGACGGCAAGCCATACATCATTGTCTGGAGTCCAGATGCACCTGGCAGTCTCTATGCCTTAGCTTGGTGAGTTGGGACAGGACGAGGAAGAAATTTTGCGGCGGGAGTAAGGGGCGATTCGCGAATCGCCCTATCTCCTTTACAGCGGAATCAGACTTACAATTTAACGCCTGTCACCCAAATTATGGGGGTATGATGTTTCATATATCGGTTTAAGCTCAGGCAAATTGATCCTTTCGAAGTTAACCCCTATGAGTGCCCCGGAAAAACGCAAAAATCGTGTCGTCGGTGATGATGGCGAACTGCTGCAAGGCGATGTGACCGCTAATCAGCGTGATTATCAGCGTTATGCAGATGATGTGTGGCTGGCAAATGCCGATGATGAGGTACAACAGCCTCGACCTCGGCGTAACAACAGGACTGTCAATCAAGTTGTTGGTATTTTCGTTGCGTTAGCGTTCGTGGCAGTGGTGGTTGAGAGTATGACGCGCCCGCATAGCGATCAACCCGTGCCTGTACCCGTACCCAAAGGCGTATCAGCGGAAAGTGTGGTGTTCCCCAACTTTCCAGCGGTTTTGCCTCCTATAGGGGATATGGTCACGATTGCCACATCGAATGTCCAGCAAGTGGCGTGGTCGCCAGATGAACATAAGCTGGCCTATCGAAGCGATGCGGGTCAATACATCTGGGATTGGGAAAGTCAGAATGATGGCTTTGGCACACCCTTTTGGGCTACCAGCTTCGCATGGGCACCCGATTCGGATAGCTATGCGTTTGGTGCGTTTGATCGTTTGGAGATACGCAAACTGTCGGACTGGTCGGTCAGAGGTGGGCTGAGTTTGGTTGGGGTTGTGTCACAGCTTGACTGGTCAGGCGATGAGCAGATGCTTGCTATCGTTTCGAACGAAGGACAGAAACTGACGATCATGGATAGCCAACAATACACTGCCCTTTATCGCTATGATTTGGCTATGCCGATTTCGGATATGGCCTGGCAGCCATCAGGCAGCGCATTACTATTTGTCATAGGCGGTAAACTGTGGGAGTGGCACGATACCCGACTTGATGTGTTTCCCACGTATGGAGATGTTGGGTGGGATGCACTGGATTGGTCGCCGGATGGTCTTCAGGTTGTATTGGTTGGTCACTCAGGGGATGGCGTGTCCCTGCATTCAGTACTTGAAACTGTTGATGCGGCAACTCATGAGATTATGTGGACAACCGCTTTGCTGGATTATCCGGTAAAACAGGTGGCCTGGTCACCAGATGGCACGCGAATCGCTACGTTTGCTTCCGGCAGCCGTGAAATCTATACCTGGAACAGCACGACAGGAGATCAACGAAATTTCCTGCGTCTACCTGCCGGGGCAACTGGTCAATCCATATCCTGGTCGCCGGATGGTCGTTATCTCGCGGTTGGCACCAATCTGAATTTGACAATCTGGTCGCCTCCATAACCCGCATCCAAGTGTATGATCTCGGTATTACGTTCTGTTTTGCGGCGGCTGGCTCCCTCAAAGTCGCCGTTTTCCCCGTGTACCTGTTCTTCACCTGTTTTACAGGTATGAATCTGTAAACGTTGAGCGAAAAACCTCGTTCATCGTAACTCCAATAGCCATCTGACAAATTTCCAATACTGCTCCTACAGAGCCTAATTAGACTTACAATATATCCCAAGACGTAGAGGGAGGATTTTGTATGGATTTGAAACGCTATACGACGAAAGCTCAGGAAGCGCTGGTTGGGGCGCAGTCCCTCGCCACCGAGTTTGGTCATCCGCAGCTTGAACCGCTGCATATTCTGATCGCGCTGATGCAGCAGAGTGAGGGTGTTGTGCCGGATGTGGTCGCTCGCATCGGGGCGCGTCCGGCGGCACTGCTGGCTGATCTGGAGCAGGTATTGAATGACCGGGCACGAGTTTCAGGCAGCAATGCGCAGCCGACTCTGGGACGTGATCTGCAAAATGTGTTAACCCGCGCGGAAAAAGAAACCGCGAAAATGAAAGATGAATACACCAGCACCGAGCATATTCTGCTGGCACTGACCGAGGATAAGTCGGTGCGGAATGTGCTGGAACGACATGGCGTGACGCATGACAGCAGTCTGAAGGCGCTGATGGCGATTCGCGGTGGTCAGCGGGTGACATCTGCCGACCCGGAAAGCACGTATAAGAGTCTGGAAAAATATGGGCGCGATCTGACGGCTGCGGCGCGTCAGGGCAAGCTCGATCCGGTGATCGGACGCGATGAGGAAATCCGGCGGGTGGTGCAGGTCATCAGCCGGCGGACGAAAAATAATCCGGTGCTGATCGGTGAGGCGGGTGTCGGTAAGACGGCGATTGCGGAAGGGCTGGCGCAGCGCATTGTGAACGGTGATGTGCCGGAAGGACTGAGGGATAAGCAGCTTATCGCGCTGGATATGGGCGCGTTGGTGGCTGGGGCGAAGTATCGCGGTGAATTCGAGGAACGTCTGAAGGCTGTTTTGAAGGAAGTGGCTGACAGCGAAGGGAAAATTATTTTATTCCTCGACGAGCTGCACACGATTGTCGGCGCAGGGGCGGCGGAAGGCGCGATGGATGCCAGCAATATGCTCAAGCCGATGCTGGCGCGTGGTGAATTAAGAGCGATTGGCGCGACGACGCTGGATGAGTACCGCGAACACATCGAAAAAGATGCGGCGCTGGAACGGCGTTTCCAACCCGTGTTCGTCGATGAGCCGAGTGTTGAAGATACGATCAGCATTTTGCGCGGTCTGAAGGAACGCTATGAGGTACATCATGGGGTACGCATTCAGGACAGCGCGGTGATCGCGGCGGCGACATTGGGCGCACGGTATATCCCAGACCGGCAGATGCCGGATAAGGCGATTGACCTGATTGACGAGGCGGCTGCCCGGCTGAAAATGGAAATTGATTCGAAGCCGCTGGCATTGGAAACAGTTGAGCGCCATATCATGCAGTTGGAGATCGAACGCGAGGCGCTGAAAAAGGAACGCGATAAGGCATCGCAGCAGCGGGTGGAGGCTGTTGAGGAAGAAATCGCGAATCTGCGGGAAAATTTGAGCGGATTAAGTGCTCGTTGGCAGACGGAAAAAGACGCGATTCAGTCGATCCGGGATATTAAGTCACAAATTGACGACGCGAAAATTCAACTGGAACAGGCCGAACGTCAGCAAAATCTGGAAGCGGCGGCGCGGCTGCGCTACGGGACGCTGCGTGATCTGGATAAGCAGCTTGGGGAACGTGAGGCTTATCTGAGTCAGCTTCAGGCGGACGGCGGTACGATGCTGAAAGAGGAAGTGGACGCGGATGAAATCGCTGGTGTGATTTCGCGCTGGACGGGCATCCCGGTTTCACGGCTGCTGGAAGGCGAGATCGAAAAATTGCTGCGGATGGAAGACCGACTGCATGACCGTGTGATTGGTCAGGAAGATGCGGTTCGGGCAGTGTCGTCAGCCGTGCGGCGGAGTCGTGCGGGTTTGCAAGACCCGAATCGTCCGGTGGGGACATTCCTGTTTCTGGGGCCGACGGGTGTCGGTAAGACGGAACTGGCGCGTTCGCTGGCAGCCTATCTGTTCGATGACGAAAACGCGATGGTACGCATCGATATGAGCGAGTACGGCGAACGACACAGCGTATCACGGCTGATCGGTGCGCCGCCGGGATATGTCGGTTACGAGGAAGCAGGTCAACTGACGGAAGCGATTCGCCGCCGCCCGTATGCGGTGGTGCTGTTCGATGAGATCGAGAAGGCGCACCCGGAGGTATTCAACATCTTTTTGCAGGTGTTCGATGATGGTCGCCTGACGGATGGACATGGACGAACGGTGGATTTCACCAATACGGTGATTATCATGACCAGCAATGTCGGCAGCCATATCATCAAGCAGATGGGAGTGGATGCCGATAAGCAGGAATTACGAACAGCGGTGATGAATGAACTCGATCATCACTTCCGCCCGGAATTTCTGAACCGTCTGGATGACATCATCATGTTCCAGAGTTTGACGCTGGAAGACATCGTGCGGATTGTGGATATTCAACTGCGGCGGTTGAGCGGTTTGCTGGCGAGTCGTAATCTGACGCTGGAAGTGACGGCGGATGCGAAACGCTTTCTGGCGGAACACGGTTTCGATCCGGTGTACGGGGCGCGTCCACTCAAGCGGACAATTCAGCGGATGCTGCAAGACCCGCTGGCAACCTTCATCCTCGAAGGACAGGTACAGGATGGCGACCATCTGATTGCGGATGTGGGGCTGGATGGCGAGTCGATGAACTTCACGACGATACCGAAAGAAGAAGTCGAAGCGGGTTGAGGCATAACAAGAGTGTGCCGGGTCAGCGATGGCTCGGCACTCTTTGTTTGCCTATAAATCTTTTTGGATAGGCAGCGTGTACTCATTTAACGGTTGGTAAACGCATTTGTCGGAGGGTAGTGGTTATTGTGTAAATAGTTTTTGTAGGCTATAATATAGAGGGTGTAAGGTAAACTATTAATAAACAAGAAGTTAATCAGAAAAATTAAGCCTGAAAGATAAAAATTATAAGGCAAGCTGCCGATGGGCACAAAACGCGAGGATGACGAAGAAGCTTTGAAGGCTTCCGAAGTCAAATACCGCCGACTCTTTGAAGCCGCCAAAGATGGTATTTTGATTCTGGATGCCGCTACAGGCCAGATTCTGGATATCAATCCATATCTGGTTGATTTGCTCGGCTATCCGTTAGAGGCGTATCTGGGAAAGCATCTGTGGGAGATTGGCGCTTTCAGTGACAAAGGGGCATCCAAGATTGCTTTTGCAGAACTGCAAACTAAGAAATATGTCCATTACGAGGACTTGCCGCTTGAAACCATTGATGGACGGCTTGTTGAAGTAGAGTTTGTCAGCAATGTCTATATGGCAGATGGTCAGGAAGTCATTCAATGCAACATCCGCAACATTACGGAGCGGAGACAGGCTGAAAAGGCATTACATCGCAGTGAAGAACTTTTCTCGACTATTTTCCAGTCCGTCCCGGTGGCAATTGACATCAGCACCATCCCTGAGGGGCGCATATTGAAGGTGAACCAGTATTTCTTGGACACAATGGGTTACAAAGCCGATGAAGTGCTCAATTATCTGGTGAGTGATCTTGGTCTGTGGTCTCCGTTCGGTCAGCGCGACGAGTTTATCCGGGAATTGAAGCTTAACGGTTCGGTGCGAGGCAAAGAAGGGCGATGGAAAACTAAAACAGGCGAAATCCGCGATATGTTGATTTCGATTGAGTCTCTCGAAATTGATGGAAAGGCTTGTCTGCTGGCGATTGGTAACGACATTACAGAACGTAAACAGGCTGAACGCGCACGTCTCGAAGTTTATAAAGAACGTGAGTTACTCGAACTCAAAGAGCGTTTCATCTCCAGAATGTCGCATGAATTCCGTACGCCGCTGGCAGTGATTCTGTCATCCAAGGAAACGCTGGAACATTATTTTGATCGTTTGACACCGGAACGCAGACAGGAAAAACTTCACCAGATTGAAGAACATGTCCGGTATATCACCGCTCTGCTGGATGATGTGCTGCTACTGAGCAAAGGGCAGGCCGGAAAGATGGAATTTCAGCCTGTGCCGATGAATTTGATGATCGTATGTCAAACCATGTTTGAACAAATCCAACTGATCGATAAAACGGAACACAAATTCACCTTCACAGCAAGCGGCGTGTTGGAAGGTATCAAAGTCGATGAGCGGCTGCTGCAACATATTCTGATCAATCTGCTGTCGAATGCCATCAAATACTCGCCCGAAGGTGGCGAAGTTCGGTTAGCGCTCTCAAGAGATGGTGATGCTGCCGTGATTCAGATCAGTGATGAAGGCATTGGTATACCGGAAGAAGATCAGGTGCATCTCTTCGAACCATTTCGGCGTGCCAGCAATGTCAAATCTATTAAGGGTACAGGTCTGGGACTGGCGATTGCTAAAGAGAGTGCCGATGCACATGGCGGTGCGATCATTTGTGAGAGTGAAGTTGGCAAGGGTACGACTTTTACAGTACGGCTGCCGACAGGGGTATGAGCCATGTGAGCCGCGAGTCGATGAACTTCACGGCAGTGCCGCGCGTGGAAATTGAACCCGGCTAATCGCTGGAGAATATTGATAAAGAGAGGTGTACTTTTGGATACCTCTCTTTTTTTATGGCCTATGATAGAGAATACTTTGTTTATTGGCGGAGGTGGGTTATGCGCGTGGCGGCACTGTATGATATTCATGGGAATCTCCCGGCGCTGGAGGCTGTGCTAGAGGAGGTTCGTCTGGCGAAAGTAGACCAGATTGTGGTCGGGGGCGACGCGGTGACGGGGCCGATGCCGCGTGAAACACTGGAAAGGTTACTCAGTCTCGATGTTCCAGTACAGTTTATTCGGGGAAACTGCGAACGGGCTGCGCTAGACTGCATGACAGGTACGGATTCGGGTGCTGTTTCGCCAGCGTTTGAGGCGATGCATCGCTGGGTCGCTCAGGCGCTTCAGTCTGAATATCAGGATATGATCGCAAGCTGGCCTTTAACGCTGCGTTTGGAAATTGAGGTAGGCGACGTGCTGTTCTGCCATGCCACGCCGCGCGATGATAATGAAGTCTTTACCAAGCTTACAGCGGAAGATAAGCTCATCCCGATTTTTGAGGAATCGGGCGCATCTGTGGTCGTGTGTGGGCATACGCATATGCAATTTGACCGTACAATCGGTAAGGTGCGGGTGGTGAATGCAGGGAGCATCGGGTCGCCGTTTGGGGCACAGGGCGCTTGCTGGCTACTGCTGGGTTCGGAGATTGAGTTCCACCGTACCCTTTATGATTTCGCGAAAGCTGCGGAACGTGTTCGAAACACGCAATTTCCACGCGCGGAGGAGTTTGCAGCACGCGATATTCTGAATCCCCCTTCAGAGGCGGAAATTCTGGAACGATATACTTCGTTCGAATTGAAATAGGGGTAACATCAAGACTTTCGTAAATCCAGTTCGAGGAAGCAGATATAGGGCTTGAGGGAATCCGGGATGGTGCGGTAAGGCGAGCGATCCTGAAAGCCCACTGAATGATATAACCCCTGAGCGCTCTCCATAAAGCGCAGTGTATCCAGACGCATATGGCTGTAGCCAATCTCCCGCGCGTCGGTTATAACGGTATCGACCAATCGTTTGGCAATCCCCATGCCACGAAAGACCGGACGAACATAGAGCGTGCGCATCTCACAGACGGACTCCGAGAGTTTGGCGAGGGCAATACAGCCGCCCGCCTCGTTATCATTGAAGGCCACATACAAACGACCATAAGGCGGCACATGTTCGCCGGGGAATTTCTTGCGTACATCGTCATAGCTGCGTTCGGCGGCAAATTCGGTGGTGTCCAGATCAGGATAGGTTTCGTGAATGAAAGCAATCATCCATGAAACGTATTCCTGTGACAAATTGATGGTATGCTGTATGAGCCTGTCTGTTTCAGCCGGAACAATGTTAATCATAGCCGTGATACTCCGGTCAGGATTCTAATGCTTTCCATTGTAAAGGATTGTCCATGTGCAGTCATTGACTCCGGAGTCGAATCTAAATGCTGTGCCCGTGAAGTTGAATAATATGGATATGGATTAATTATTGGCTCGATTTCGTAATAGTGTTATGGTGATGATTATCCTGTTTTCTTTTAATCCCATTCCCTTACAACCAAATCTATTTAGTATTTATGTCAACCCTGGAGAATACTTAGCATAATGGCACTCTCGCAAACGGGGGCTGCCCCTATCTGGTTACATTTGGGCATTAGCGGAACTTTCTTATGAATATCATCCAAATGGTTATGCGCTCCGCCGTATTTGATAATAGAGGGCAAACCCGGCGGACATCGCTGTTGTATTTCATCCTCGCCTTCAGCCTGATTCTGGATGTGGTAACTGGAATTGCGATGTTGTGGGCAAGCGATATGGGTATGGCGGGGCTGGAAGCTAATGCTGCACTGGGGGTTGGGCTGCTCGTCCTGATATGGTTGACTCACAGCGGTAAAACTCATCTGGCAGGCCTATTGACTTCTGCTGTTTTCTGGCTGGTTGTGACCTCGATGGTTTATTCGGACAGCGGGATTTTCAACCCGGTTTTCTGTGGCTACATGATTGTCATCATCATTGCCGGTCTGGTGATTCATGAACGAGCGGCAGTTTTCTTTGCTGTGATCAGCTCGGCGGCTGGATTAGCGTTCGTTTATGCGGCGGAGCAGGGTCATTATGTCGCCACAATCGGGGCCACTACCGCGCGTGTTGCCTGGATAGACTACACCGCCATTTTCGTGGTGGGAACCATTTTTCTGCTGATGGGGCTGACGATTCTGCGGCGAGCTTTTGAAAGACTATCGCTGAGTGAAGAACGCTTCCGCACGCTCATCGAAAAATCGTCGGATTTGACGATTATTACCTCGGCAGATACCAAAATTCAATTTATTACTCCGTCAGTTGAAGTAATACTGGGGTATCGTCCCGGTGAAGTTCTAGGGAAATCGTGGGTACTGCTCCTTTACGGTGACGATACATCTCCCAACAAGGATGACACACGCGAATTTGCCAAATACTCCAGGGGGATCAGTCAGGGTCAATATCGGATTCAGCACAAAGACGGCTCTTACCGGACTCTGGAGCTGGTGACACGTAATATGCTGCACATTCCGGCAGTCAACGGATTTGTTATCAACGCGCGGGATGTGACGGAGCGTGTTCAGGTGGAAGCAGCACTGCAACGCAGTGAGGAGCTGCTCTCCAGGGTCTTTAAGGCTGTACCGCTGGTGATTGGAATCAGTACCGCCAGAGAAGGCCGATTGCTGAATGTCAATGACTACGGCTTAGAACTGACCGGGTATCAGGCAGATGAATTGATTGGACGTAAAACATCCGAAATTTCGATATGGCCTACTCCCTTACGGAATGAGGAAGCGGTTCGTAAGGCTATGGCTGAACACGGCATGGTGCAGGGGTTTGAGACGGTATGGACGATGAAGTCGGGCGAAAAGCGCGACATGGTTGTTTCACTGCAACCCTTTGAATATGATGGCGAACTGTGCCTGCTGACCATCGCCCTTGATATTACGGAACACAAACAGGCCGAACAGGAACGGCTTAAGTCCGAGAAGTTACGTATGGAAATTGACAAGGAGCGTGAAGTCCTTGAACTCAAGGAAAAATTCATTTCCACTATGTCGCACGAGTTCCGCACACCGTTGTCCATTATTCTGACCACCAAGAGTTCGCTGGAAAAATATTATGACCGGATGACCCCGGAGCGCCGCAAAGAGCATTTCCAAAATATTGAAGATCAAGTCCGGTATACAACCAGTTTACTGGATGATGTGCTCAAAATCAGCGAAGCCCGTTCCGGTACCTTGCATTTTTCGCCATCTCCGCTGAATCTGATCGCGTTCAGCCGACATCATTTTGAACAGATACAGGCGACGGATGGCGTTCATCACCGCTTTGCATTTATCCATGAAGGACAGTTGAGTGATTTTATGGGGGATGAGATTCTCCTACGGCATATTCTGGTTAATCTGCTCTCGAATGCCATCAAGTATTCGCCGGAAGGTGGTGAAGTCCGGCTGGAACTGAAACAAGCCGAGGATGCGGTCGTTATCCAGATTAGCGATGAGGGTATCGGTATACCGGAGGAGGATCAAAAGCATCTGTTTGAGCCGTTTTACCGGGCCAGCAACGTAAAAACCATCAAAGGAACCGGGCTGGGGTTAGCGATTGTAAAAGAGAGTGTGACGGCGCACTGCGGGAAAATCACTTGCCAGAGTGAAGCAAACACGGGGACTACTTTTACAGTGTGGCTGCCGATGGGTCGTTAGCTGAAGGGCGAATCAAGTATTGAGCTTATTCTGACATAATATTATGACTTCTTGCAGATGAATCATGGTACTATTTGCGAAAAGATGATGGCAACATTTATATTGGGTTGATGTGTTTCCCCACAAATCGCTCAAGGTGTGGTGGCATGAAGGTTCTCCAATCGGTTTTACGCCCCCCGGTCTTTGTAGACGAGGATAAAACGCGGACGGCAGCCCTAGTGAACACTGTGCTTGTGGCGTGTAGCAGTGGTTCAATTCTTTTCTTTGTCGTAGCTGGTTTGTTCATACCGGATGAGGCCGATCGCATCATTTATGCGCTGGTTGCTATGCCTTTATTGGTTGGGCTGCTGGTGATAGTGCGCTGGGGGTATGTTCGGTTCGCCAGTATAGTGTTGGTGCTGCTGTTATGGGTATTGGTTGCGTTGGTGAGTTATACAGCGGGTGGTGTTCGTACACCTGCATTTGCTGGATTCGTATTACCCATTTTGTGCGCTGGATTTCTGCTTGGGCATCGGGCTAGTTTTTACCTGCTGGTGCTGACCATTCTGACGGGTATCGTTTTAATGACAGGTGAAAAGAGTACCTGGCTTCCTCCCCTGAGAACTTATTCGTCCTCCACTATATTGTTTATTCAGAGCATTTACTTATTTGTGTCCATCGTCATGATTTATCTGGTTATGCGCAGTTTACAAATGGCGATGGCGCGTACCCGGCACAGTGAAAAAATGCTGGCGAACAACAACTGTCTGTTGCAGCACGAGATCGAAGAACGCGAGCGGGCAGAACTGGCTCTGCGTGCATCTGAGGAGCAGTTTCGCCAGCTTTTCCAGGCTAACCCACATCCCATGTATGTCGTGGATGTTGAGACGCGGATGTTTCTAAATGTCAATAACATGATGGTGGAGAAATATGGCTACAGCCGCGATGAATTCCTGAACATGAATCTGGCTAACCTGATTTCTCCGAAGGATATTCCGGCGGCTGAAGTGAATGCGGTGAGCTTTTCGCAGCAAAATATCGATTACAGCCGCAGCGGCCCCTGGCGGCAGGTGAGAAAAGATGGAACGGATATTTTTGTCGAAGTTTCGTTTCACCGGATGAATTATGACGGGCATAAGGCGATGGTGTGTACCGCTTATGACCTGACGGAAAGGATTCGTGCCGAGGAAGCAGTGCGGCGCGGCGAAGCCCTGTTCTCCAAAATCTTTGAATCGGTTCCGGTAGCCATCATGATTAGCTCGGTTCGCGAACGGCGTGTTCTGAATGTCAACCGCTATTTTTTGGAGATGACGGGTTATACGGCGGATGAGGTTATCAATCATCCAGTAAGCGAAACCGGGGTCATGATCCCTGAGCACCAACGGGACACCTGGGTGAAATTATTAGGAAATCATGATTCGGTGCGGGGCGTGGAAGGGCAGTGGAGGACGAAGGCTGGTGCCATTCTGGATATTCTGATTTCGCTGGAATCGATTGAGGTGGGCGGGGAAGCCTGTATTCTGGGTATTGGCGTGGATATTACAGAGCGCAAGCGGATGGAACGGGAGCAGATTGCAGGAGAGAGGCTGAGGCTGCAACTGCATAAAGAGCGGGAAGTGCTGCAAATGAAGGAAAATTTTGTGGCTACGATGTCGCATGAATTCCGCACTCCTCTGGCGATTATCATGTCGTCAAAAGAGAGTTTGACGCATTACTTTGACCGTTTGACAGCGGAAGGACGACAGGAAAAATTACATAATATCGAGGAACAAACCCGTCATATCATCAGCCTGCTGGATGATGTGCTGCTGCTGGGTAAGGCGCAGGCTCGCAAGCTGCAATTCAGACCGACGGAGATGGATTTTGCCGTATTCTGCCAAAAATTGTTCGAGCAAATTCAATTGACGGACAAAGCAGGTCATGCGTATCAATTCACCTGTCAGGGCACATTTGAGACTATGCAGGGCGATGAACAACTGCTGCACCATATCCTGATTAATCTGCTCTCGAATGCCGTGAAATATTCTCCGCCGGAGAGTACGGTACGGTTGGAATTGCTGCGGGAGGGCGATGAGGCTGTTCTGCGTGTGTGTGATGAAGGAATCGGCATTCCGTTGGAAGATCAGGCGCACCTGTTTGAAGCCTTTTACCGCGCCAGCAATACCCAGAAGATTAAGGGAACCGGACTGGGTTTGGCGATTGTCAAGGAAAGTGTGCTGGTGCACGGCGGCACCATCACCTGCGAGAGTGTTCCGGGCGAGGGAACCATTTTTACGGTGCGACTGCCGATTAGCGGGATACCTGCCAGGACGTGAGGGACACGACGATAGGGGCTAAAGCCCCATGAAAGCTGCGCTGTCTCAGCCACAGCAGTGTTTCAGGGATTACGTTTTCGGCATGATCTACCCTCCATTGTTCATATCGCCCTAATACTGCCATACTACAATATTCAAAACGAGTGTATAGTGTTAATACCTGGATAACAATTATTTCTGCGGGTTTGCTGATGATGTGAGGTAATAGGTTGTGTGTGGGGTTTTTATGAGCCTTGCCAATTCCATTTTACGTCCCCCTGTGTTTGCTGATAATGATACGACACGCGCTGCTGCTATTCTCCACTTCATCCTGATTACAACGCTCATCATTTCTGTGGCTGCGCTTCTGGCTATTGTTCTGTTCGCGTCTGATTCGAGTTTGCTGCTCATACTGACTGCTCTGGGGGTGCAGGCTGTCATGCTGGTTTTGCTGTACCGGGGAGCGGTGTGGCTGGCCGGAATCCTGCTATGCTGCGTGGCGTGGCTGGTGGTGGCGGTGGCTGTTCATAACAATCTGGGCGCATTGAATCCCCTTCTGGGGGCACACACACTCGTTATTCTGCTGGCTGGACTGCTGATTAATACGCGGGCGGCGCTGGTCGCGATGATATGCAGCATTATTTACACGACGTGGTTGGTGTCTGCTGCACAGGCAGGACAGTTCATCGCGGAAATTGGAACGATGACGGTGCAAAAAGCCTGGATTAACGAGGTGGGGCTTTTTGCGCTGACGGGGTCGCTGTTGGTTGTCAGCCTGCGGGCGATTGCTGAGGCTCGTGACCGGGCAAGCGAGACAGGGCGGGCGCTGCGCAAAAGTGAAGAACGCTATCGTTCGCTGGTACAGAATGGGCCGAATTTGATTTACGTGGTTGAGCCGGATCACGCGATCAACTTTGTGAGTTATGGGATGAATGGTACGGCTGAAAATGTGGTCGGGCGGCAGATTGACGATTTCATCAACAGCGATTCGGAAATAGCTTTCAGAAGGACGCTGAATCAGGTGTTCAGGACGAGAGATGCGGATCGATTGGAGATACAGGGGCGAAGCGCGAGTGGACAGACGGGCTGGTTTTTATGCCATTTCGCGCCGATTGTGGAAGACGAAAAGGTCATTGAAGTCGCAGTCATCATGACCGATATTTCGATACGCAAGCGGATGGAACTGGAGCAGCGTGCCGCGACTGAACAGTATCGCAAGTTATTCGAGAATAATCCACTGCCGATGTTTGTGGTGGATTGGGAATCGCTGAAAATTCTGGAAGTCAATGATGCGATGATGGCGCGTTATGGCTACACCCACGATGAATTTTTGCAGATGCATATTGCTGATATCAGCTTACCAGAAACCGAAGCGGCTATTCAGGAGCGGGTGGAAAAATACCGGGCAGACAATACTCATTACGACAATGGTATTGTCTGGCAGCAGCATAAGAAAGATGGTTCGGTTGTGTGGGTTGAGTCTGCGTTCCATCGTTTAAAGTTCGGGGGACGCGAGGCCGGATTGATGGTCAATTTTGACCTGACAGACCGTATGAATGCTGAAAAAGCGACTCTGGAAGCGGAAAAACTGCGGCTCGACCTGGCTAAACAGAAGGAAGTTCTGGCGCTGAAGGAGAACTTTATCGCGATGATGTCGCATGAGTTCCGCACGCCGCTTGCGGTCATCCTCTCATCCAAAGAGACACTGGAACACTACTTTGACCGCATCAGTCCCGAACGGCGTATCGAGAAACTGCGACAAATCGGTGTGCAGGTGCGTTATGTTATCCGTTTGCTGGACGATGTGCTGATGATGGGTCAGGCGTATGCCGGGAAACTGCAATTTAACCCTGTACCGATGAATCTGGAGGAGGTGTGTCAGAAATTATTTGAAGAAATGAAAGTCACTGATCGTGAGGAACACACTTTCATTTTTGAGGTTCAAAATGAAATCGGGACTATCGATTCTGACCAGCATCTTTTGCAGCATATTATCGTGAATCTGGTATCGAATGCCATCAAATACACACCAACGGGTCGGGAAATTTGTATGAATATCGGATTGGAAGGCGATCAGGCTTATATCCGGGTGAGCGACCAGGGTGTGGGGATACCGAAAGAAGATCAGAAGCATTTGTTTGAACCGTTTTTCCGGGCAGACAATGTTAAGGCCTATCAGGGCACTGGTCTGGGATTGTCGATTGTGAAGGAAAGTGTTGATATACACGGAGGAAGCATTAGCTGTAAAAGTGAGACAGGGCAAGGAACCACGTTTACGGTGCTGCTGCCTGTCAAAGCTGTTTCAGTTAAACCGAACTAGCTGTATGAGATAAGGATTGGTAATTATCGTTATTTTGTATTCGATATGATTAGTATCCCCCGTTTCACATTAAAAACATTACGACGTGAAAATTCCTAATCCACTTATACTGTAAATGTAAGTCTGTTCATGCAGGCGATATTCCATGATCGTTTAGCCTATCGGTGTCTGTCTGATGAATCTGGTTGATTTGGTTCTGCGTCCACCTGTCTTTGAGGATGAAGATAAAACCCACTCCGCCGCACTGCTGCATTTCATCCTGATTGTGACCACTCTGACCAACGCACTTTCTCTTTTATGGGATGCTGTATCTGGCGGATACAATCTTGCCCAATTGAGAGACAACATTTTGCTGCTGATTGCGCAAATTATCCTGCTTATCTGGATGCGTAAAGGAGGCGTGCGGCAGGTGGGTGTCGTCTTTGTGGTGTTCGGGTGGTTCATTATTTCCTATGCCACCTACAGCAACGCGGGCATCCTGAATCCGCTTTTTGGTTCACTGGCACTGCTTGTGCTGATTGCGGGTTTGCTGGTCAATGAATGGGTGGCGGTTGGGTTTGCGATTTTAAGCATACTTTACGGAATCTGGCTGGTCAACGCTGCGGAAGCCGGACAGTACGTGAATCAGGTAGGTGAGATTACCGCCCGTCATGCCTGGAGTAATTATGTGTCCGCGCTGGCCTTAACGGCGATTTTGTTATGGATCAGCCTGCGGGTGATGCGTGAAGCACGCAGACGAGCCAAGCGCAATGCATTGGCTCTGTACCAGAGCGAGGCTCGCTACCGGGCACTGGTCGATAATGCGCCTTCGACCATCCTGATGGTAGACCGTAATCACCGGATCAGTCTGGTGAGCCGGACATCTTCTGAACAGCAGCAGTATGTTGTGGGGCACGATCTTTATGAATATATTCCTCCCTATGATCATAACGATGTCCGAACCAAGCTGGAACGGGTTTTCCGAGAAGGAAGCCGCGAACAGATTGAGTTTCTGACCACAAATGAACAGGGGGAATCGGCCTGGTATTCCAACCAGTACGCGCCGATATGGGACGGTGATATGGTGCGGGAGGTGGCGATTATCGCGACCAATATCACGCCGCAGAAGCGCGTTGAGGAGGATCTGCGCCAGAGTGAAGAACGCTATCGCGATTTGTTTCACAGCAATCCTAACGCCATGTGGGTGATTGACATCGAAACGCTGGAATTTATTGATGTAAATGATGCTGCGTTGAGACAGTATGGCTACAGCCGCGATGAATTCCTGAAGTTGAACATCACGACAATACGACCAGCCGAAGAAACCGAAGAGACGCTTCAGCGTATGGACATGGTGCGGCGGGGGGATGTCACTGAGAGAACGGGTCGAACCTTGCGACATCTCAAAAAAGATGGTTCGCTTCTTTATGTGGAGGTCGCTTTTCACCGTTTGACTTATCTGGGGCGTGATGCGCTGGTGGTTGCTGCCTATGACCTGACCGAACGTGAGAAAACCGCGCAGGCATTGGTGCGCAGCGAGGAATTATTTTCGACCATTTTTCAAGCGGTGCCGGTTGCGCTCAGTATCACCTCTCTGCCGGATGGTCGTGTTACGAAGGTGAATGATTACTTACTTAAACTCACGGGTTATGAACCGGGCGATTTGATTGGCAAGACGAATTTGAGAGTGCCGTTGTGGTATGACCGGGCACAACGCCAGTTGGTGGCTCGGTTGAGCAATCAAGCCGACGGATTTGACGGGGTGGAATTCCAGTGGCGGAAGAAATCCGGGGAAGTAGTGAATGTGATCGGCTCAGCGCGTCAGGCGATGATTGGCGGTGAGTTATGTGTTATCGGCATGGCAGCGGACATTACGGATCGCAAGCAGACCGAAGAAGCGCTGCGGCGCAGTGAATCGCTGCTGTCGAAAGTTTTCCAGTTGGTTCCAGTGGCGATTGCCATCAGCACCGTGAAGTCTGGACAGATTCTGAGCATGAATCCCTTCCAATTGGAACTCCTGGGGTATGAAAGCCACGATGTCATTAATCACACGGTACATGAAATCGGCTACTGGGTTGATCTGGAACTGCGGCACAAACTGGTGGAACAACTGCGCACTGGGGGTTCGGTACAGGGGGTGGAGGGGCAGTGGAGAACCCACTCCGGTGACATCCGCGATATGCTGATTTCATTCGAAGCGATTGATATTGAAGGGCAAGACTGTGTTCTGGGGATTGGTATTGATATTACGGATTTGAAGCAGGCTGATGAAGATCGGCTAGAGGCGGAGAAGCTGCGTTTTGAATTGGAAAAAGAGCGGGAAGTGCTGGTTCTGAAGGATCGCTTTATCTCCACCATGTCGCACGAATTCCGAACCCCGCTGGCGGTGGTGCTGGCGGCGAAAGAGGCGCTGGAACATTATTATGACCGGATGAAGCCGGAGCGCCGGACAGAGCATTTCGCCAATATCGCGGAACAGGTTCGTTACCTGACCGATTTGCTGGATGAAATCCTGACGGTAAGTAAAGCACGGGCAGGGAAGATGCAGTTTCAGCCTGTGCCAATGGACTTAACGGATTACTGCCGCAAGTTGTTTGAACAAATGCGGACGACGGATAAAGGTCGCCATCAATTCATTTTTGACAGCCGGGATTTACCGGACGTGGTGGAAGCCGATAAAGTGCTTCTTCAGCATATCCTGATTAACCTGCTTTCGAACGCGGTCAAATATTCGCCAGTCGAAAGTATGGTTGCTCTGCATCTCTCATGTACGGATTCCAGTGTCATGATTCAGGTGCGCGATGAGGGTATTGGGATACCTGAAAATGACCAACTGCATCTATTCGAGCCGTTTTACCGCGCCAGCAATGTACAATCGTTCGAGGGGACAGGTCTGGGATTGGCGATTGTGAAGGAAAGCGCTGAAGCACACGGCGGCAGCATCACCTGCGAAAGCACGCCGGGTCAGGGAACACTCTTTACTGTGCGGCTGCCCCTGCGGTGAAAAGTTGGAAGACTGTTATTCTTCAAATCCTGCTTTACTCTGTTTCGTTCTTTTTCATTTCAACTCAATGCTTCTGTATGCCTCTAGCTATTATGCTTAAGAATAGGAGCAAAGTCCTGCCCAGATTAAACTTTTAGAAGGCTTTATGATGCCCGGTATTTCATTCCTGCGTTCAGTAATTCATTATCCCTCCCTTCTACCGGGGCAACGGATTTTATTGGATCGATCCCCTCTTAAACTCGGTTTACGCGGAAAAACGGTTGGCGTAATAGCGGTGATGTTTGTTGTCCTGGTTGGGATACTGTATATCACCGAGCATCTGGTGCTGATGAATGGTTTTACGCAGATTGAACAGCATGAAACCAGTGAGCATGTCCGTAATATTTGCAATATCCTCGCAGCAGAGGCCGAGAGTCTGGTGGCTACAGCATCCGACTGGTCAAATTGGGATGATACCTATCAGTTCGTGCAGACGGGCAATGCTGGGTATGTTCAAGCGAATCTGGGGGATAGCGTATTCGAAAACCTCGAATTGAATGTGATGGTATTTACCAATGCAGCCCGACAGATTGTTTATGCCAAAGCCTTTGATCTTCAGCAGGCTGCTGAAATTCCTATTCCCTATGCTTTAATCGATGCCTTATCGCCCGATGGGAAGCTGTTGTCGGATGATGTTGAGGGCAAGCCGATGAGTGGGATTATAGCTTTACCGGATGGCCCTCTGATGTTTGCTGCCGAACCCATCCTGACGAGTTTACAGGAAGGCCCTGCCCACGGGGTATTGTTTTTGGGACGCTATCTGGGCAGCAAGAAAATACAGGAGATTTCTCAGGTCATTTCTTTTCCTCTCGAGCTTTACCCGGTTTCTCATCTCGGCATACCAGCGGATGTTCAAGCCGCCAATGAGCATCTGTTAGCCGGGGGAGACACGTATGTCAATGCGCTGGACAGCCACACCATTGCTGGTTATGCGTTCCTCAATGATATCTATGGTCAGCCGGCTTTTACGCTGCGAACAGAAATGGCACGCACTATTTTTGAACAGGGACAAGCCAGCACAGCCTCAGTGGCGGTGGCGCTGCTCATCTCTGGAATTTTATGCAGTAT
>JBGAGR010000067.1:0-29521 GCA_044226645.1 Aggregatilineales bacterium | reverse complement strand
AATCAACATTACCAGCACTGGCGCTATTAAGATGCTGATTTTATGATTTCGCATATCGCCTCATTTTGCGTAATTGCAATCTTTAACCCTATGACCGGATAGTCTAACCACCCTGTTATGCGCGGTCAACCAGCGTTTCAACTACGCTATGATGAAATGCACAGTGCTATAATAGCTCTCAACGTTTGAGGAGCCTGGAACAAGCGATGACTACACAAGAAGCAGTCCCCGCAACGGCAGATTTACGGAAATACATCGAAACCCGATTGTTTGGCGACAGGCCGCATATTCGCGGACGGCGGATACCCGTTTCGTTTATCGCGGCAAATAACGCTGTTAACCAATGGGGCATCTCGGAACTGGCTTATCAGTTTACCTTGTCAGAAGAAGAAATACTGGCTGCCTTGCTGTACTACCATGAGCACAAGGAAGAAATTGATCGTCAGGATGCTGAAGAGGTCAAACTCTGGAATGAGATGTACGAGCAGTATGGCAAGAAGCAGGAAAAATGACCGTTGGTTTCTTCTTCGATGAACACATGCCCCGTGATGTTGCTAAAGGACTTCAAGAACGTGGGTATGAAGTCGTTATGACTGCTGATGTAGATATGAGAAGCAAAGATGATGACAGCGAAATTCTTCCTTATGCAATAGAACATCAACTCGTTATCGTCACTTTTGATAGACCCTTTGCTGGGAGAACAATGAAACGAACGGATCACGCTGGATTAGTTTGCCCATCTGAAGAATTGCGAATTAATATTGGTAATCTTATTCGACTGCTGACTGAATTTGCAGAAACTCATTCCCCTGAAGATGTAAAAGGTCGGGTATTCTGGCTCAAATCATAATTTCAATGGGCAAAAGGTAAATTGTGGACTGTCGGGTAGGATGTGGGGCGTGCTGTATTGCGCCATCGATTTCGTCACCGATTCCGGGGATGCCGAATGGCAAGCCTGCCGGGGTGCGTTGTGTGCAGTTGACGGAGGATAACCGCTGCAAGTTGTTTGGGCTGCCGGAACGTCCAGCGGTGTGCGTTAGGCTGCGTCCGAGCGAGGAGATGTGCCGGGCGAGTGCGGAGGAAGCCTTAGCCGGGTTGGAAGAACTGGAACGGCTCACCCTGCCTGAAATCTGATAATAAAAACCCCCATTCCACATCGGCGGAACAGGGGTTTGATATACGGCAAACGAAAGTTTGTTAGCGGCTTGGGCGGCCTTCGATGCCCTCCGTCACGGATGTTTATGTACCCGTCGGAGCAAACGCCAACAAATCCTTCACATTCATCATAAAAGCGCCGTCGCCCGTTACGGATACCAACCAATTTCCGTCCGGGGAAAATGCGGCTCTTTGCGTGCTTTCCGTGTTGATGTCGGTTGTGATCTGGGTGCTTTCTCCGTTCGAGAGATCATACAGCATGAGGCCAGCGTCGTTGAGGATCAGGAGTTTCGTCTCATCACCGGGGACAAAACTTGTGGCACCGATTTTGCCTCCATCAAGCGAATCAATAATCTGGCTTGCGTCGGGATTTAGAACATCCCACAGCAGCAATTTGACCGGACTGCTGGGGTCTTCCGCCGTCTCTTCGTTCGATGTCAGCAAAACGTGGCTACCATCTCCACTCAGGGCAAATATATCCTGACCATAACCTCCGAACGGGTAAAAGTTCCGATCCTTAACGCTGATACTGAACCAATTGACCACTGCGCCAGATAAATCGGCTTCATAACCGCCTACATGAACAAAAACGGGGGTTCCATCATCCGAGAGGAAATTTGCAGCAAAAGCCTTGCTATCGGCACTCCAGAGCACTTTGAAATAACGGGGGCCGCTAAAGGGATCCCATACGTGTATCGGCAGTGTTACCGCTTGTCCCTGCTGGCGATCCGCAATTCCAATAGACCATCTCCCAGAGTCATCGGTTTCATTCCCCTTTCCATAGACCAGAAAACGACCATCGGGTGACTCGTAAATAAACGACTCGCGTCCGTCTGGATTTGTACTCACATCGAATGTCTGGCGTTCGTCGTCAGTTAGGGTGGGCTGTAGCGGCCAGGTGTTCTGGTTGGTTGTTTCCTGTGTGGTGACATCATATTCAAGCCAATTGGGAGTCGAAATCTGAACACTTTCTTCCAGGTCTCCGGCAGCCGTATCGTAAAATACAAATTTCTGGCTGTTAGCCGACCATATTTCGTTATAGGGAATGTCGGGATAAAACGGGCTGGCAGAATTGCTCTGAGCGAGGGTTGCTGTAGTTGAAAACAGGAACAATATGCCGAGGATGATCCCCGGAACCTTCGATTGAAAAAACTTTGTTGACATTATCTGCGGCTCTCAGTGTTTAGACCGGGTAAGTTCGATGTGAGTGAATGAACAGATAATTGCACGCTCAATCATCGACGAAACGAGTATAACACGGACATATTATGAAACCACAAACCAGAGGCCATCCGCAGGGCAGCAAAAACCCCCATTCCACATGGGCGGAACAGGGGTTTTGAGAATGTGCAGCCGAGAGTTTGTTAGCGGCTGGGGCGGCCTTCGAAGCCAAAGCGCGAGAGGTCGATGCCCTGAGCGTAGGTGCTGCCATCCGGCAAAATCACCCCGGTCATTTCAGCCTCACGGATGTTGACATCCTGTACCACCGCGTCACGGAAGTTTGCGTTGCGCAAGTTTGCTTCACGCAGGCTTGCTCCGGTCAAATTTGCTCCGGTCAGATTCGCTCCTTGAAGTTCAGCTTCACGTAAGTTGGCATCCATCAGCATCGCGCCCTGAAGCTGGCACTGATTCATACGCGCTTCTTCGAAATTGGCGCTGCTCAGGTTCGCGCCTTGTAAATCCGCGCCGACCAGTTCAGCTTCTTCCAGATTGGCATCACTGAGATTAACCCCAGGCATATGTGCCTGATTCAGCAGGGCTTCTTCGAGATTGGCGCTGCTCATGTTCGCGCCAGTGGCCTCGATTCCAACCATCTCAGCTTCCTGTAAATTGACATCATTCATGTTTGCGCCTTGCAGGTTGGCCTGATTCAGCACAGCCTCCTGCAAATTCGCACTGTCGAGGTGTGCGCCTGTTAAGTTAGCTCCAACAAGCTCGGCTTCCTGTAAGTTCGCGTCACTGAGATTCGCGCCTTGCAGATTCGCCTGATTGAGGACGGCCTCCTGTAAATTCGCATTGGATAAGATTGCTCCAGAAAGATTGGCATTCACCAATTCAGCTTCCTGTAGATTAGCACTATCCAAAATTGCCCCGGAGAGATTGGTGTTATTGAAGTGGCCTTCCTGCAAATTGGCTCCACTCAAATCCTTGCCGCTCAGGTCTTGTCCGCTCATATCGACACCTTCCATATCGGCATCACGCAGGTCGCCTTCGGACGAGGTGATGACGATACGGCGCTTGTGCTTGTGCTTGTGCTTGCCGCCAAACGGGAAATCATCGCCGAAATCGGAGTCAATGTCGATGTCAATGCCGCTGACGGCTTTGCGCAGGGCATCGCGGGTGGTGGTCAGGATACGGTCACGCAGTTCGCGTCCCAGGTCTTTCAATTCTTCCACATCGCCCATATCGCCGCTGGTGGGACGTTCGCCGCGCAGCACACCTTCGATATAGCTGACCAACTGGCTGATCACCATATGAACCTGACCGACCTTTTGGGCATCATCTGCCTCGTCGGACACATCCAGGGTTAAAGCTTCAGTCACATAGGTATCATCCGGCAAAAGCTGCGCGATGCGTGAATGCAGGCTGCGGTAACTCTTAACCGCTACACTGCCCATTCCCTGATAGGTTTCGTGTTCGGTGGCGCGCTGTACATTGCTGGCCAGGGATTTTAGCGGTGGCACAAGCTGCTTTAAAGCACGCCGGGTTTCATCGGTTAACATTATAATTCTCCTCTGTATACAAGCTGTCGGCGTTGCGCTTTCAGCCTAATAGTGATTGTGGTGATTGTTGTAGAGACACGATATATCGTGTCCCTACTCTCTACCCCTCCACGCCGCCGATACGGAAACGCGGATTGGAAACGGCTAACTTCTGGCGTTCCTTCAGGCGTGTGCCTTCCGCGACCATCCATTCACCGACATTCGCCAGCAGCCGATCCGTTAAAGCGGGCTGGTTGTCGGGTTGGGATAAACGGCTGGCTTGGGCTTCACGCATGAGTTCATTACGGCGATGATCGGCCTGAATGGTCTGGTGTTGATAGGTGTTCATTCTGATTCTCCTGATCCAAACTCGGCTTCCAATAGCTGGAGCGTTTCGGGACTAATAAGCTGTCTTAAGGTTTTTTTCGCATAGAACAGGCGTGATTTCACGGTTCCGATGCTGGTATCCATCGCTTCAGCGATTTCGTTGTAAGATAAATTTTCTTCCGAATAAAGGATGAGCGTTTGACGCTGCGCTTCCGGCAGACGATCCATCGCCGCCTGGACTTCCATTTGCAGCATCAGCCAGTGAGTGACTTCCTCTGGCTGTGAACCTGTCGCCGGGGGTTCGTGCATCGACACCCACGACTCGACGGGTTCCTCATCCAACGATATATGCTCGAACCGCCGTCGCTTCCGCAGCAGGTCGTAGCAGCGGTTGCGGATAATGCGAAAGAGATACGGGCGTAAATTTTCCGGCGGTTCGATCCGATCCAGATTCAGATAGAGCGCAATCAACGAGTCCTGCACAATATCATCTTCTTCCGGGTGGGTGCCGATCAAGCGCCACACAAACCGTCGTATGGGAGAATCCAGGCGCGTCTGCAATTCGGCAAAAGCTTCATGGTCGCCAGCCTGTGCGCGTTGGACGAGTTCGACTTCACTGGCGTTTTCAACGGTTTTTGGTTCTTCTGCCACGAGTATGTCTAGCACCTGTTTCTCCTTCCATAACCCTTCTAACGGATGATGTCAGAGGATTGTTCAAAACTCGTTGAGGAATTTTCAAGTCAGGTATAATCTCCGGCTGGCAGCAGTCATCGAAGGTCAATTTTATGCGCAAAACCATACTTCTGTTCATCGGGCTGTGGATCGCAACCACACTCTACATCCTGCTTTTTCCAACCCGCCACTATACCGCCGATGCGGTCAATAATCTCGTTTTTATCGAGCAGCAGAATCAGTTCGAGTTATGGCACAGTCAACATCTACTGGCGCAGTGGCCCGGTTACTGGCTGTATCAGGCCTTCGGTGGACAGATTCGGGCGTGGGAGGCGATGCGTTATGCTCATGCGCTGCTGGCTGGGGCGACAGTGGCGTTGGTTTTTGCCGCGATTCTGGAACTGACCAGTGTGCTGCCGATTGCGCTGGTCAGTGGATTGGTGCTGTGGTTCAGCTACGGCTTCTGGCATTACCAGAGCGACCCGGATATTTACAGCGCGGGTTATGCGGCGGTGGCGCTGCTGCTGCTGGCCTATGTGCGCTATCTGCATCGACCCACCACGCGGCGCTTATGGGGATTGGGACTGGCGGCGGCACTGGCGATGCTGGTGCATCAACTGAATCTGGAATGGGCGGGTTTGATCGGCCTCTCCTTAATATGGCTGGCAGGCCGACCTGCGAAGGGTGAAGCACTGCGGGTGACATGGCGGCAGGTCGGTTTATACGCGCTGATCTGCGCGGTCATCGTAGGCGGCGTGTATGTGATCGGCTATCTGAACGCCAGCGCGGCATTGGTACAGGCGGGAGGCAGTCAGCCGCCGTTTATCGGATGGGTGCTGGGATATTTTAATAAGGCGCAGGCGGGACAGGCAACCTGGGGCGTATCGCTGCAACTGAATACGCTGCCGCTGGCGGGATACACTTTCGTGCTGAGTTGGATTTTACCGCCGCTGCTGAGTGATCTTTCGATTGGGTCGGGGGCGCTGCTGGGGCTGCTGCTGGTGGGTGGGATCGTGATGCTGGTACATGGCGCTGTTGTCCTGAAACGACTGCCGCGCATTCCGCGTCTCATCATCATTGGCTGCGGACTGACGCTGCTCATCAATGGCTTTAGCGGCTGGTGGTGGCAGGCCGGGAATGTCAAATTCTATCTGTTCATGCAGATCAATTTAATTGTGCTGGCGGCGCTCTACGCGCAATCGGCCTTAAGTGCCCCGGTCTGGCAGCGGCGTATCAGTTGGGCGGCGATCAGTGCGGTTCTGCTGGCGCTGACCGGCATCCATGTCCTGCTGACGCTGCCCTATGAGACGCAGGGCGGCCTATTCGCGGTGAGGGACGCGGTGGGGGATGAACAGGCGACGGTCTGGTTCGATACCGCCGGACAGGCAGAGATTTTCCGTCACCTGAGCAGCCAGCCTGTACGACTGTTGCCCAAAGGGTTTTGCGAGACACCGCCGCCGGACAGCACCGCTGCATCAAGCTGGTGGGTGGTGAAGGCTGAAAAGGCTGCGAACTGTACGATTTTAACGAATGCTTCATTGATCGGCAGTTTTCAGGCGGATCGTTCGCGTCAGGTCTGGATGATCTATCACCAGATGTAACAAAAAGATTGAAAGAATTTACGAAAAATTCATGAAAAGGTGTAGCAATTGGCTCTGGAGTGTGACTAAAATAAGTCAAATATTAAAAAGGCTCTTTTTATGGAACCCACTGAACCTACCCAAACACGTACCCACGAATCAGGGCAGGGGCTGGTTGAATATGCGCTTATTCTGGTTCTTGTGGCGGTTGTGATGATCGTTGTGCTGATGATGATCAGCCCCGGCATTAAGGGCGCTTACTGCACCGTAGTGGCGGCGCTGCAACGCACGACAGTCGCGGTGGTTTGTCCGTAGTCTAAACACCTCGCCTTTAGACTGCTATCGAACATTTCCCCATGTTATCTATTTGATTTGCTCTACTCCGGTTTGGATAGCGTTAGAACCCCATACATTACCGTTAGACCGAAATAGTCCGTAAGCATATTGAGCGGCTTGCGATGCTGGTCGCTGCCCAGACGCAGATTGACCAGCGCGGCAGATGGTCGCGTTCCATCCTCATTTCCCGCGTGGGCATAAACCCGCCAGTGCAGTTCGCGGCAGTCGTGCAGTGTCATCTCAAACGGGATGCGCCTTCCGTCGATTTCATAGACACATTCGAAAATCACATCCGCGCCCCAGCCGATTAATCGCATATCCATAATCCGAAAATTCCCGCCGGGAGATGCGCCGAGTTTTTCGGCTAACTGTGGTTTATCCATGCTTATCCTTCGCGAAAAATTTAGTCATACAGATGTCATTGTTCATGAAGCCCAGCGCACGGTAAAGCCCCTGTGCTTCATGATTATAAAAATCAGTCAGGATGATTAAATCCGCTGCACCGTTTTCACGCCCGAACTGCTCGGCATGAATCATCAAGGTGCGTCCGATTCCCCGGCGGCGGTAGGCCAACAGCTACACGAACAATTAATGCACACCCAGAACCGATGTTAAAATAATTTTGTGTCCAACTTTTGGGGTTACTACAACCGCAACGACTGTAAAGCATTAGGAAGGTGAATGATGCCAAACGTAACGATCTACAATTCCGAATATATCACAATTGAATATTGGCCAGATCACAACCTGATCTATCACACGGTTCATCAACCTATGAGTGGTCAATTGCCCATGTTTAAAGAAGCACTGAATGCTGGAACGGCTGCATTGCAGAAATATAACATTCATAAGTGGCTTTCTGATGACCGCAAAAATGATGCGCTGACTCCAGAAGGTAATGAGTGGTCATTCAACGATTGGCAGCCCAGAACCCTGAAAGCAGGCTGGAAATATTGGGCATTAGTTGTTCCGCAGACCTTGGCGGCGGCTGGAACCTTAACGCCGGTTATCGAGACGCTATTTGATCTTGGTTTACGGATGATGGTTTTCACAAAAGTGGAGGAGGCTGTTGAATGGCTCGACAATATAAAGGACTAACCCGTCTGGGAATGTCATGGTTTACTGAGTAAACCATGACTTTCTAGACAAAGCGATGAAGAATCTGTGCCGCCGGGGGACGCACCGAGTTTTCCGGCTACCTTTGGTTTATCCATGTGCGTCCTTCGCGAAAATTTTAATCATAGAAATGTCATTGTTCTTGAAACCCATCGCGCGGTAAAGTCCCTGCGCTTCATGGTTATAAAAATCGGTCAGGATGATTAAATCCGCCGCGCCATTTTCACGCGCGAACTGTTCGGCATGAGCCATCAAGGCGCGTCCGATGCCCCGGCGGCGGTAGGCTTCTTCGACGAACATCTCGGTGACTTCGGCGCGAGGTGTGGGATAGAAAATACTCGGCACGATATGGACGGCACAGAATCCGACGGCCTGCCCTTCGATTTCCGCCAGAATGGGTGTTTCCATGCGGCGCGGGTTGGACAGCCGAGCGGCGATAACCTCCGGCGCATCATCAAATTCGTTGAACAGGCGATTGAGCCGCGCCAATTCTGCGGCATCCTCTAGTGTGGCGATTCGAGTGTGTATCAGTTCATTCATGGTGTATGCCTATCCACTCTGATTATCACATGTACTACCATCCGGCACATGACCGAACAGGCAGGCCAACGCTTGCTTTTCTTCGTCAGAAGCCGTGATGTGCCAATCTTCATCGCCAATCAAAGGAAAAAGTGTCTTAGGAAGGCGGAAAAATTCCCTATAACGTACTATCCCGTCAGCAATCTCAATTATGTAATAGATTAAATCTTGGGTTTGTTGATCCGTCCCATTCACTAATAATAAGTTGCTTGCGCCCAGCCAATGATAGGAAATCTCTTTAATTGTGGCAGTTTCGCCAGCTTTAATTGACCAATTTTTCCCTTCTTTCTGGAAGCTAACAATGCCAATCTGCTGCTCACTGCTTTCTGATTCTGGGTATACCAGTAACTTATTTCCATCGGGACTCCAGACTAGAGGCATCTCAGAAAGGGGATCAGAGAATAGATCATCCAACGAAATTGTCTGATTTGTCTGATAATCCCATAGGAAGGTTAACAATACTTGTGCTTCATCGTCTTCACCTGTGTCCTCATTATGAATGATCATATCGGGATTATGTCCACGTATTTGCAAGGCAATCCATGCGTCATAAACAGGGTTACGTGCTAAGTGGGGAATAGCGTCAAACCTGAAGCGAGAAACGCCGATTGGGAACGGCAAATCAGTGTAAATCTGATATTGTTCAAAGTTGAGCAGATTGGTTGAGGAACCATCACTGAGCGTCAGCGAATCAAGCCATGATTTAGTAATGGGAGGATTGCGGCTAATATAGCTGTGATTTAGATTCCAGATATTATTTCCATCATTTGACCAGCCGATTGGATCAGAACTCCCCTCCCGTCCGGGAAAAGCTGCATAAATCTGTTCCCGGTTGGTACTTATATCTGTTACCCCGATTCCATACGCACCATTGCTGTAAGCCAAATAATCACCCTGAGAAGAAAAAACAGGTTTGTTAAACCATCTATCTACAGTTGGTTGATCGCTTTGCGCGAGTACACGATATTCCCCGGTGTACGTATCCAGCAGATATAAGGTGTAATCACTCTCCACAAAGGCCAGATAGCCATGAATCGGCAGCGTAATTGGAATACGCATCTCATCCGCCGCGATGGGCGATATTCCAAGCAATGTCGCCAGCACGAGCGCGATCAGCATCCACAGGGCGCGATGGTTCATCTTCATTAAATACACGCTTCGCATCTTCCTCACACTTTTTCCTTAAACCTTTTCCCTTATCCCTTTCACCTATCATAAAGGAGATTGTATATGTATACCCTATCGACTCTCGACCAATTACGGGCGCGGCTGGGACTGGCGGCGACAGAAACCAGCGACAATGCACGTTTGCTGGCGGTGCTAAGTGCTGCTTCAGCGCAAATCGAACGGGGAGCGGGACGGCGTTTTTCCCCGCGTGCCGCTGCCATTCAGCATGACTATACCAGTCCGCTCGAACTGCTGCTGGATGATGATCTGCTGGAATTAACCTCGCTCACCAACGGTGACGGCAGCGCCATCAGCCTGAGCGATGTCATCACCGTCCCGGATAATTTCCCGGCGAGTCTGCTGCGGCTGACCGGGAACAGCGCCTTTTTCTGGTATCTCTCGACTGTGCAGGCCATCAGCGTGACAGGCATCTGGGGCTGGCATGACCGTCCGGCGGAGATGTGGCGGAACAGCAGTGATACGGTGCAGAACAATCCCCTTAGCAGCGGCGCGACCAGCATCACCGTCAGCGATGCCGATGGCGCGGATGCCGAAACGGAAACACCGCGTTTTCAGGTCGGACATCTGCTTAAAATCGAAAGTGAATTTGTGCGGGTGGTGGCGGTCAACACGGCGACCAATGTGCTGACCGTGCTGCGCGGGGTGAATGGCACATCGGCGGCATCGCATGTGCTGAATACACCGATTTCCACCTATCAGCCGCCAGCCGATGTCAATCAACTGGTGCTGCGCTGGGCATCGTGGCTGTACAAAGAGCCGGACAGCGCTGAGTTCGCTGCTGTGCCGGATACGCTGCTCAATGATCTGGAAGCACTGCGCCGGGTGACGGTGAAAGTCTAAGGGTTAGGACACGATATATCGTGTTCCTACTGATACTTCAGCGCCCAATCCGTGACGATGCGGGTGTATTCCTCTGGACGTTCGACCATCGACATATGTCCCGCGCCTTTCAACTCCACCAGTGTGCTTTGCGGCACTTTGGCGGCAATCAGATGCGCCTGAGTGGGCAGTACAATGCCATCCAGTTCCCCGGTAATGACCAGCGTCGGCGCTTGAATGCGTGGCAGCCAATCGGAAATATCAATATCGGGCATCCGGTTGAAATAATGCAGCATGGTGGTCAGGTCAAGCTGCTGGGCATCACGATGGAGGGGACGCAGAGCTTCATCCAGACCGGGATAGGCGAAATAAGCCTGTCGATCAGCAGCATAAAAACCACTGCCCAGCCGGTAGGTCGGATAGGCGATGGTGGTCATGCGCAGGTTCAGCTTGAACAGCATTTCTCCGACTTTTCCCATACGCGCTTCGATTTGCAGGGGGCGAAGTACCCCATGCCATGTGCCCTGCACGAAGCCGCCTATGGTGATAATGGATTTCACCTGCTGCGGCAGCATCGCCGCGATTGCCAGCGCCGCGAATCCGCCAGTGGAATGCCCGACCAGCATAACGGGCTGATCGCCCACCAACTGCCGGATAGCTTCTGCCATCACACGCGCGATCATTTCCGCTGTCAGGTCATCCCGCTTGAAGGCTGCCGGAAAAACCGCCGGGTAATGTCCCGGCAGTCCCAACGAGTACCAGCGAAAGTGTTCCTGAAAGACGGCTGTCTGGTTATCTGCCCAGAAATTGACCGACAGGGTAATCCCGTGTATGAAAAAAACGGGTGTTCCGCCCTTGTCCTCGTTGAACCCCAAAGCGACGATCTTGTGTCCCTCGATTTCGAGTTCATGCCGTACTGCTGCCATGTGCTGCCCCCGGATTGCTTCTATCACGCCTGCCATTATCGCACTGGATAGCGGAATTTTGAAAGCAAACCGATAAGTTCCTAACGCTCACCTAACCCTATTGATACCCCGTAAAGGAGATTCCCATGACTTTTCGTTCCGCTCTTACTCATCTGGCGGCGCTTTCCGTCAGCGGTGTGACCCATAACTACGATGTAGACAGCGTGCCGGATGACCTCAGCCGCGCGCAGCTTCCGGCGCTGCTGGTGCTGCCGCTGGAGGTCGAGACAGATCGACTCTACAAGGATCGTGGACAGGGCTTTCAGACCATCGCTTTTAGCAGTGGGCCGCGTACCGTCACCTGTGTCGTCAATCATCTGCTGCTGCTGGCTCCCACTGAAGCGCGGCGCGGCCTGCGCTCCCATCTGCCCGATCTGATAGACCGCATCGATGCTTATTTCGCTGCCCTGAGTGCGGATGTTACCTTAGGGGGCACGCTGCTGGAACCGGCACGGGTACAGGTCGAGCCGCGCATGTTTCAATATGGTCACGCCAGTTATGTGGCCTGCGCTTTCCGCCATACCTGGGTGATACAGGTTTGACGATGACCAGCACACGACAAATCTGTTGCGTGCGCATGGTACTAAAATACCATCTGCCGCAGTGATGTGAACGTTATCACAAAATCGTTACGCTCGTTATAATACCCCCTTCCATTACGCTCTTAGCGAAAGTCGAAGGGGAGTGGTAGATGAGTGTTAGCGCATCCTGGGATAATGAAGATCACACCATCATCCGCTACGATTTCGATATGAAATGGACGTGGGACGAGTTTAATACCGCCGCGTCCGATGCCTTCGCCATGACCCGCAACGCAGACTACATCGTCGATACGATCTCCAACTTCAAACCCGGCGCAGCACTCCCAGCGAACGCACTGTTTCAATTCCGCCGCGCGATGGCGAACGCGCCCAAAAATCGCGGTGTCAATGTCATTGTCGGCAGTTCGACCTTCATCAAGTCGATGGTGGCAACTTTCAGCCGCTTCAATAAGCAGTTGGGTGAAAAGCTGGTCGTGGCAGATACATTGGAAGAAGCCCGCGCACTCATCAGACAGCGCCGCGCACCATCCTAAACAACAACCCCATTTGTCCTGATCCCTCCCAAAACTTCAATTTAACTAACAGTCTTTTGAATCCTCCCTAGAGGCGTATTCGAAGGCTGTTTGCATTTCCTCACAAACCTGTTCAACTGAAAGGAGTCTCTATGACTGCTACCTATACGGTTGCCATCGATTTCAACGACGATGGCGATTTTGTGGATACGGGCGAAGTCATCAGCAGCGATGTCCTCCGGCTGGAATGGCGGCTTGGTCTGGCGAAACCGTTCGATTCGGTAGCCGCGCCCATCCACGCCAAAATCACGCTGCGAAATGTCGCCAGAAGTTATTCGCCGGAATACAGCGCCAATCCACTCAGACCGGGCAAGCCCATTCGTATCCAGTCCTATGATGGAACGACCACCCGCACCCATTTCACTGGATTCATCGACCACATCGAACCCTCAACCGGGACACAGGGCGAACGAACGGCTGTCATTTACGCGCGGGGATTGACCGGCGAACTGGCGCAGCATCAGGTACGCCTCGCGCCGCAGGTCAATGTCCGTGCCGATCAGGTCATTCAGGCCATCTTCGCTGCGCTGCGGCTGCGCTATGCTGTATTGAGCGGTTACATGATGATCGGCATCTCCGGCTCTGATCTGATTGGCGCCGGGAAATTATTCGGCGCGCCCGTTACCCCCAGCATGGAAACGGCGAAATCAACTTTCCCCTATGTCGCGGATACATGGGTCGAGGGCATTCCTGCTGATGCCGCTCTGCGTGAAGTGGTTGATAGTGAACGGGGGCGCTTGTTCGTCAACCGGGAGGGTGTGCCGACTTTCTATAACCGGCATCACAACCTGCTGAATATCACGTCCGCCGCCACCTTTGCGGATAACATGGAAGGGCTGGACTACGAGTACGGCGCGGCGGTCATCAACCGGGTACAGGTGCGCGTCATCCCACGCAGTGTGGGCGCGGCGGGTACGGTGCTGTGGCAGTCCACCAGTGCGCTGCGGCTGAACGCGGGTGAACGGCGGGTGATTGTCGCCCGTTATCGCGATGCGACTCTGCGTCCGATTGGGACGGTTTCGGTCATCCCGCCGCAGCCTTCAGTGGATTATGTCGCCAATACCAAAGCTGATGGAACTGGCACGGATCGCACTGCGCAGGTGCTGGTACAGATTTTGGGACGCGATACCGCCAGTGCCGCCACACTCGAACTGCACAATTACAGCACGCGGACGCTGTATGTGCTGGCGGGAATGCGGCTCTGTGGAACGCCGCTCAATCAGGATGACCCCCTGACGATTGAACAATCCGACTCCACCAGCATGACCTTTTACGGCATCGGCACACTGCTGTTCAATCTCCCCGCGCTCAGTTCCTCCGAAGATGCGGAGCAGTTCGCCCGTTACGAACTCGCCCGTCGTAAAGACCCGCAGGGCATCGTCCGCAGCATACAGGCGAGCGGCACAGCGCTGCTCGCACAGGTGCTAACACGGACGCTCTTTGACCGCATCACAGTGCAGGATTCTCAGACCAACCATAACCGTGATTACTTCATCGTGGCGGAGGAGCATGAGGTGGATATGGGCAGCACACGCCACCGCGTCACATGGCTGCTCGAACCCGCCGACTCGGACATCTTTTTCATCATCGGTACGCATAAGCCGGATGGCTCGCGCGTGCTGGCGTACTAAAAAGCTGCCAGCGACCAGTTGCCAGCCATACACATCAACTTAAGAATGTATTGTCAGTTTTGACCCCTCCCTAACCCTCCCCGTAAACGAGGAGGGAATCTGCTCGCTGTAGTGGACTCCTCCCCTGCTTGCGGGGGAGGTTGGGTGGGGGTGAGCATTTCCCAAAATCGAAAGGGAAATTGCTTAGGTTGATGTTCCCCTACGGAAAACCCTCAATGATTTGCCGGATGCGGCACTAACAACCAATAACTAACAACCAATAACTGAAAAGGACTCGATATGACCGCAGTATGGACAACACCCAAAACGTGGAACACGGGCGACCCGCTCACCGCGTCGGATATGAACACACACATTCGCGACAACATGGAATTTCTGTTGACCGGAGGCACATCCGTGCAAAATCGTGTGGATGCCAGCGATGTCTCGATCACCAGCACTTCATTCGTGGATGTGGACACCACCAACTTCAAGGTGACGATTACGCCGACCAGTTCGACCAATCTCGTCGTCGTTTTTATAACCGGAGCGGTGAGCTTCCCCTCCACTGGCTATGCCTTCTTCGACCTCACCGACAATGGAGCGCGGCTGGGTCAGGACGATGGACTGTTCGTCATCGGCAGCACCAGCACGTTTCTAGCGAATCGTATCCCGATCAATATCGCCATTCCGCTGCGAAATCTCTCGGTGGCGAGTCATGAATTCCGGCTGCAAGCCAAAGTGAGCGCCGGAACCCTGACGTTCCTGATGGGAGCAGGCACCGCCAACGGGGATATTCATCCCTATATGACCGCGAAGGAGATCAACTAATGGCAAAGGAAATTGATGTCAATCTGTCCACCGTGAATATTGAAGGGCTGGACGCGGAACTCCGCGCGGCACTGGGGAAAAATTTCTCCGGTCTGCGCTGCGGGAAAACCTGCACCCTCATTTTGACCGATGATGTTTCAGCGGCGGAGATCAATACTGCGCGGGGGATTGCGCTGGCGCATGACCCGACCAAACTCAGTCCGGCGCAGCAGGCCGCGCAGGATCAGGCCGCCAAACTGGATGCTCAACGGAAAGCCCAAAAAGGCGACCTCGACACCAGTAAATTCAATGATCCGCTGGTCGGTGAACTGGCGCAAAAAATCGCCTGGTTGGAACAGGAGATGATCGCCCTCCGCGCCGGACGTTAACCCATTGGCGCACTTTCGGCAGCATCTTCCCCAACAGCCACCGTGTCATGTCATGAATGCCACAGCAGCGCCATGCTCGCTTGTTCCTGCCGCGTGCGGTGGCTCTCCCCGTACTTCCCGCCGCGACAGGACAATCCCTCAGCGCCATTTCCCCTCGCTCTTGCCGCCATCGACGGCAGCAGTTATGTCCATCTCTAGTCCGTTTCATCTGTCCGATTCAATCAGAAAGGAATCACCATGTCCGAAGATAAAACCCTCCGCCGTCCGATTATTGACCCGCTCATTCTGGCGCTCAAATCGCGCCGGGTGCTGGTCGCCCTGTGTGCGCTGTTCATCGGTGTACTGGCAATGGCTGTGCCGGAAATCCGACCTGTACGCGGCGAACTCCTCACCCTGCTCATGACCTTGGCGCTGGCAGTGATCGGCGGGTACAGTCTGGAAGATGCCGCCCATGCCGGACGCGATGCCAGTGCCGTCCAACCCGAAGACCTGCGCGAACTCATCAAAGACGCGCTCAACGACTTCGTGGACGAAATCGGCAAATCGCCCTCCACTCCCGATCAGCAGCCCTAATCGTATAGGGTAAATACCTTTGGGTCATACTTCTTGGAACATGGGAAGTGTGACCCATTAGTGGCAATGTCTTATAATGGAGAGGAATGGCATACGAGGTAGTGCGAGATGGAAGCAAAAACTGAGATTGGTATGGCGCTGGATGAATTTATCCGGCTGTACGACACCGAAGGCGCGTTTGAACTCATCAACGGCGAAAGGATTCCCAAAATGCCGAATATAGCTGGACATGGCGAAATCGTCGAACTCATATTCCTTGCCATCCACGCTCTGGTTTCGGCTAAAATGCTCGGTAAAGTCGTTCGCGAAATGCCATTTGTCTTGAGCTATACCTCCAATTGGGTCACAGGCTCGCGCGTTCCCGATCTGATGTATTTTCGCGCGGAACGGTTTAATCCGTATCAGGAAACTACCCCCGATTGGAAAGACAAGCCGTATATCCTTATCCCGGATTTAGTAGTTGAAGTCGTTTCACCGAATGATAATCTGTGGGAATTAGATGAAAAAGTAGATTTATATCTGGCGGACGGGATTCTACTGGTCTGGGTCATCGATCCGCAGCGCAAAAAAGTCTCGGTATATACCCCTGCCGCGCCGCACACCCGCCAGCAAACCAACCTCAAATCCGGCGATACCCTCACTGGCGGTGACATCATCCCCGGATTTGAAATCGCCATCGATGCGATTTTTGCGTGAAAATGATTGGAGGCTAAAATGACCAGAACGATAACCCTGAAAATACCGGATAGTGTAATCGAACGGGCACAAGCAGCCTCGGAACGGAGTGGAAATCCGTTAGAAACTGTGCTGACAGTCTGGCTGGAACAAGCAGCCAATCACGACCTCGAAAGTCTGCTGGTTTCGGAAGGGGTTCATACTATCTATACGCCTGTGGGAAGTGAAGCCACTGCTGACGATTTGTGGGAAATTCTTCAGGCGCACCAATCCGGTAAGCCAAATGCAGACAAAATTCAGTCATGAATCAGCGCATTCGTTTTAACTACACTTCTCGCTTTGGCGGGGGTGATAGTTTGATGCCGCGTTTGAACTTTGAACTCTATCTGCGCCAACATACCATTGAAATTACTGGAATTGTGGATAGTGGATCAACGGTCAATGTTTTGCCTTATCAAATGGGATTGGCACTTGGGGCAGTCTGGCAAGAACAGAAACCAATTGCTCCCTTGGCAGGTAATTTAGGTAACTTGGAAGCGCGCGCTTTACTTTTACAGGCTTCTCATCCCCAATTGACTGGTATTAATAAAATCGAGATGGTATTTGCTTGGTCAAAATCAGAAGATGCACCCGTGCTTTTCGGTCAGATGAATTTTTTCCTGGCATTTGATGTTTGCTTCTTTCGTGCGGAAAATGCTTTTGAGGTACAGCGGCGTTAGCAGTTTATGTCCCGTATGCATATTTGCGATGGTCTGCTAACATTTCTCTTCCGCCGCGCGTTTCAGATTCATCAGATGGGTTCCAATGACCTGATCGTTTTCCTGTTCAAGCGCATCGCGATCTGCGTCTGCCAGCGCTTTCGGCAGATCATATTCCACCGTCAGTGAAACATGCGTTTGCCGCCCATCGCTTTCCAGCCACCAGTACCACATCGATTGAAGTGCGCCGCAGGTTTTATAAGCCATATGTTTGGCACAGATATAGGCGCTCATCTTTGTGCCAATTTCGAAGTGCTTGCCGCCTATATACCAGCGGAAAGCGCGATCAAATCCACCGAAGCGCGATTCATAAAAGTAGAGCAGTTTCATACTCGGATTTAAGCCGCCGCTTTGTACCGGGTCATCCAGAATGAGCCAGATGTCCTGAGCCGGTTTGCTGATGAGGATATTTTTCTGAATCTTGAACATGCCATCCCCCGATGACTTGTGACTAGGTGAATTCTATCACGCTCAGTCAGTCTATTCCGAATGGGAAGTGGCTGTCCAGCTCAAAAAGTAGTCACTTTTTACTCAGTCGAAAGGCGGAGAGGGCATGGCGCTTCATGCCCTTGACGAGGGGAAATCAGGCGAGCGCTTTAATTTTTCACACCGTTTTCAGAAACAGGCTGCGGAACGACTTTATCGCGGCTGAGTTCACGGCGCATTCTGTCGGTCATGATTTTCATCACTTCCAGCGCGAAATGAGGGGTTTCCTGCACCATGAAGGAAAAGCGCCGTTCATCAATCGCCACGACTTTGCAATCGGTTTTGGCGGTAACGGTGGCACTGCGCGTTTTGTGGTCAATCAGCGCCATTTCACCCACCAACCCGCCCGGCCCAACCGTTTCGAGGAATCGTCCGGCGTAGCTCACATCCACTTCGCCCTCGATGATGACATACATTTCCGTCCCGGTATCGTCTTCCGAGAAAAGCATTTCACCCGCCGGGATAGTCTTAAAATCCTTGACGTATTGAAACAAATTCAGAATCGCCATAATTGCTGGTTCCTGCTCATCAAAAACAATGCCGCATTGTAACCCTGCCTTTATAGTCTGGATATTAAATGGGGGTTAAGTTTCATTTAATAGCGCAGGTGAGTTTTTATATACCGGGAAGATAGACTTGATTGGCTACTTTAGATAAACTGGCATCTATCGCTATATGAGGGAGGATCAGCATAGTGTTTATGAATCGTCATTTACAGGGAAAGTTATTATTGCTTCTACTGCTCATGTGTGCACTTTTCACGGCTTATCATTCACCGCCGCGCGTTTTGGCACAAGATACCGATTCCGTCCCGGCGGCTGAATTGGATGCAAATCCGGCAGTTGATTGGATGAAATTACTCTATGACCGTATTTTTGCCGCAAAAATTAATCCACCCGCCGCTGCTCGACTGTATGCCTACGGCGGTATCACTGAATATGAAGCCGTTTTACCCGGAATGCCCGGTTACATTTCCTTAAGCGGACAGCTTACCGATATGCCGGACATGCCAGCCATTGAGGCCGATGCGGTTTACGATTGGTCGTCTTCGCTCACCGGGGCGATGTCGGTGCTGCTCCCGGCCATTTTGCCCGCCAACGACGAAACAACACAGAAAATTAATTTGCTCCGCCAGCAGCAGGAAAATGCCCGGAAACGCGCTGTCGATCCAGAGATAGTTGATCGTTCGCTGGCGTATGGCGAATCCGTAGGACAGGCCATCATCGCCTGGGCGGCAGCAGATCACGCTAAAGAAGCTGAGGAAAAGGCAAAAACTTATACCCTGCCCGATGACATCAACAGCTATGTGTTAACCACCGAAGGCACAAAACCTGTCGAACCCTATTGGGGGATGGTACGCCCCTTCGGCATTCCGTCCTCAGATGCTTGCGATTCGGTACAGGACATGCCGTTCAGCGAAGACCCCAAATCAACTTTCTACCAACAGGCGCTCGAAGTCAAAAACGTCGGCGATCACCTGACGCAGGAACAGAAAGACATTGCGACTTTCTGGGTCGATACCCCCGGCATCACGGGCACTCCCGGCGGTCACTGGATCATGCTTATGGCGCAGATGGCAAGTGATCTGAACCTGAAGCTGGATAGAACCGTCGAGGGCTTCGCGCTGGTCGGCGTGGGCGTGGGCGATGCTTTCATCTCCGGCTGGAATATTAAGTACATTGTCATGCTGATGCGCCCCGTGACCTATATCCAGCGCTTCATTCAGGATAGCTGGCAGCCTTTTATCCAGACACCCCCATTCCCGGAATTCATCTCCGGTCACTCGATTGTCTCGGAAACTGCCGCTACCCTGCTGACATCGCTGTATGGCACAGTCGCTTTCACCGACAATACCGAGCGCTTCCGCAATCTGCAATCGCGTTCCTTCACGTCCTTCCAGGCAGCCGCCAGCGAAGCCGCCATTTCACGTCTGTACGGCGGCATCCATTTCCGCACGGGCATCGAAAAGGGTCTGGATCAGGGACGCTGCGTCGCTCGCAACATTCTGGATCGCATCCACTTCAAATAAAACAGCGCTATCAAAATCTCGCTGATTTATCTTTGCAGGACAGGTAGTACGCCTGTCCTGCTTTTTTGATTCTCCATTCTGCTGCCTACCCCTGCTTACTTCCCGCGCATTATAATTACCCCACAACACAACCCTATCTCAGGAGCAATATGATGAGCGAAACGTCTCATTTTCGCAGTATCCCGATTGACAGTTATCGCGAGAAATTTCAACCCGGCGATCATACGCTGGTGGACGTTCGTGAATTAGTCGAGTGGGCAGGTGGACGGATTGCTGGCGCGATCCACATCCCGCTCAACGATCTGCCGACCCGCTTGAGCGAAATCCCCCAGGATAAGCCCGTCGTGGTGGTGTGTGCCTCCGGCGTGCGCAGCCTGTACGGGGCGGAGTTTTTGCAGCGCAGCGGCTTCCCCGAAGTCTACAATCTGGAGGACGGAACCGTCGGCTGGATGATGCGCGGGCTGCCGCTGGAACGTTGAGGAACACCCACAAACAGGCTCGTATACAATGGTGGGTGTAACGGATGGATAACGGAACACTCACGAATGATTCTCAAATACTTCTACGATAAACCGCTGGCACAGGCCTCCTATATGGTCGGATGCAGCCAGACGGGCGAAGCGCTGGTGATCGACCCCGCGCGGGATATTTCGCCGTATCTGCAAGCCGCTTCTGACGAAGGGCTGCGCATCACTCACGTCACCGAAACGCATATCCACGCGGATTTTGTCAGCGGGATTCGTGAACTCGCCGCAGCCACTGGCGCACACATGTACCTGAGCAATATGGGTGATGCCGATTGGAAATACGCTTTTGCCGACTCAAATACGACTCTGCTGCATGATGGCGATTCATGGATGGTCGGCAATATCTGCATTCAGTCTATTCACACCCCCGGTCATACGCCCGAACACCTGATGTTTCAACTGACCGATACCGCCGGAGCGAATAAGCCGATGGGGTTGTTTACGGGCGATTGTTTATTCGTCGGCACGGTTGGGCGACCTGATTTGCTGGAAGAAGCGGCCGGGTTCATCGGCACGAAGGAAATTGGTGCTCGGCAGCAGTTCCAGAATGTCCAGCGCTTGAAAACCATGCCGGATTATCTGCAAATCTGGCCGGGACACGGCGCAGGCAGCGCATGTGGCAAAGGCTTAGGCGCGATTCCGTCCAGCACATTAGGTTATGAAAAGCTGTTCAATCCCGCTTTTCAGATTGAGGATGAGGCCGCTTTCGTCGAATGGCTGCTGGACGGTCAGCCGGAAGCGCCGCAGTATCTCGCCCAGATGAAGCGTGTCAATAAACAGGGTGCAGCGCTGCTCTCCACACTCTCCGAACCCAAACACCTGACAAAAGCAGATTTTGACTCCCGCTTTTCTCAGCACTCAGCCCCTAGCACTCAGGACTTCATCATCGACAGTCGCAAAGTTGAAGATTTCGCCCGACAGCATATCCCCGGCACAATCAGCATCGCCGGAACCAGTGAGCGTTTTAACATCCATGTTGGCTGGTATGTCGATTATGAAAAACCGACCTATCTGATTGCCGAAGAATCCGCCGTACCGCGCCTGCTGACTATGATTCGCGCCATTGGCGTGGATAACGTGCCGGGATATTTCACCCCCGATGTGGTCGCAGATTCAACCGGCAGCGTGATTAACCTCACGCCGGAACAGGCTGAACCGCTCATCCGCCAGGGCGAGGCTTATTTACTGGATGTCCGCGCAAGGGATGAATACATCAGCGAACACATCCCCGGCGCACATCATATCCCGATGGGCAGTATTCCGAAACGCCTGCATGAACTGCCCACCGAACAGCCCATCATCGTCCAGTGCGGCGGTGGATTGCGTTCGTTAGCAGTTGCCAGCCTTTTGCAAAAAGAGGGTTTCAGCAACATCCGCAATCTGGTCAGCGGCATTGATGGCTGGAAGAAAGCGCATCTCCCGCTGGAAAAGGGCTAATCGCAGCGTCTTCAACCACTGGCAAGCAAAGGATTGCCAGTTACCAAATCGTAGCCGAGCATTTTCGCAGTCGCTTGCGCTTGAATGCTGATATGCTTGGCAACCATCCATACGATTTCCATCGCTACCGTAAGGGGAACAAGTTCAGCCTGACCCAGCTTGTCCCCTGCTAATTTTTCGGCTAATCGTGTGTAAATTAAGGCATATTCGCCAAAGTGATCGCGCGGATTGTCTTTTTCCTTGAGGTTCAATTCCCCCCGTAACTGTGCGGTTGTGCGACTCCACAAACCCACATAGACTTTCTCGGTTGCCATCGCATACATATCCGGGGTGGCATCAAGCACAGCCTGCTTGAGCGCTTCTACAAACTGCTTGCGGGTAACAATGCCATCAATACGTGCAACAATCCAATTGTCAGATTTTCCTTCAATCCGATACTCTTGTGTCCGCACTTCAATCGAACGCATCAGCAGCGCGTCAGGATCATCATTTTCTTCGAGACGATCAGCGCCCACACCCGCCAGCCACATCTTCATAGGCTCGACTTTAGGGGAAGGAATAGACTGAATCAGCCGTAATGCTTGCTCGGTGTTGATCACATCTGCCTTGTAACTTTTTCCATCATGTGCAATCAATTTCAGTTGGTCACATTTTGTGACCGACTCATTTCCTTCTTTTTTGAGGCGTGCCTTTAACGTAGACCAATATGATTTCGCCTTTTTATAATCCGTTTCCAGCAGTTCAGCGATGATATCGATGACGCTGTAATACCATTCGCCTTTGTGCCATTCTTTGCGGATGCGATCACCGTTGACCGGGCCGTAGGGGATAAGGGGCTGCTGCATAAGATCACCTCAAATATGCTCTAGACCTGCAAATGAATTTAGCCTCTACTCTCCAGCGTTTTGCGACAATCACTGTAAGCGAAGTATCATCATTGGAAAGCAGTGATAACGTAAACATCGTACATGAATAGCATATCGCAATACTCCAAAGATTGCAACTATACAATAATTATTGTATCTAGATACAACTATGAAGAAACGTGTTCTGAAAAATCGGCTGTTACTACTTATTCAAGAACGTGAACAAAAAATCAACCGCCGCGTGAAGTTGAAAGACCTGACTGATTTTGTCGGCATAACCCATCACACCCTCAGCAGTTGGATTCGCAATGACGTGCGGAAATATGAAGCCCATATTGTCGAAGGCTTCTGCGATTATTTCGACTGCGACCTGAACGACCTGCTCTATTTCGAAATGACCGAAGTGGAGGATAACGATACACAGTAAAAATGGACGAAAAAGCCAGCCTCCAAACAGAGTCATATCCAATCGCTTCTCCACGCTTCGATTATGCCGCCGCGATTACCGCCGGATGGTTCATGCTGGGTATCTATGCCGATGGCTGGGCGCACAATCATATTTGGTTGGATGATTTTTTCACCGTATGGCATGGCATCCTGTATTCGGGATTTTTTGCGCTGGTCGGTCTGTTCGCTGTGACGCATTTTCGTAACGTGGCGAAAGGTTATGCGTGGAAACGCGCTTTGCCACCCGGATATGGCCTGTCACTGTGGGGAATCGCTCTGTTTTTTATCGGCGGTGGAGGTGATTTTCTCTGGCACAGCCTGTTCGGTGTCGAGCAAACGTTGGAAGCACTCTTCAGCCCAACCCACCTGATTCTGGCCTGCGGCGCGGGTCTGGTGATTAGCGGCCCACTGCGGGCGGCATGGCTCCGGCGTGAAAACCAAATCGGCTGGAAAGCCTTGTTCCCAGCCGTACTTTCACTGTTCTATGTGCTGCTGTTGTTCTTTTTTATGACGCAGTTCGCCAATATCATCATCAGCCCCACCATCGTCAGCAATGAATATACAGCGCCCAATGATGATTTTATCCTTATTCTGGCGGCTGTAACCGGGATTGTCAGTCTGGTTGTCCCGGCAGTGGTCACGATGGGGGTGCTCTTGTTCGCGCTGCGCCGTTGGAAGCTGCCTTTTGGCACTATGACGCTGCTCATCGGGGGTGGCAATCTCGCCATGTACCTGATGCGAGCCGATGATCTGTGGTTTTACTCACCCGGACGCTACTGGCCTATCGTGTTCGTTCCGCTCGTGGTCGGTCTGCTGGCGGATGTTTTGCTGCTGTGGATGAAAGCCTCGCCGGAAAATATCGCTGCGCTGCGGATTTTTGCTTTTGTCCTGCCGTTTGTTCTGTATACGACGATGGTGCTGGTCATCGGGAGCGTGGGCGGTCTGCGCTGGCCTATCCATATGTGGGCGGGAGTGCCGTTCCTGTGTGGCATCATGAGCCTGCTGCTGAGTGTGTTGGCTGTTCCACCCAAAGAAATCTGATGCCTAAATCGAACTGGAAATTTAAATGATTTTCCCGTAGGGACACGATATATCGTGTCCCTACGCCATATAAATTCTATTTTGCTGCCCCGTTATTCCGAACGCAACCCCTCACGCTTGAGCAGTTGTTCCTTGCGATTGATGCCCCAGCGATAGCCGCCCATTGTGCCGTCTTCACGTACCACGCGATGGCAAGGAATCACGATGGCGACATGATTATTGCCGCAAGCGCTTCCCACTGCGCGAACCGCTTTGGGATTACCAATCGCCTGAGCGATTTCGCTGTAGGTGCGGGTTTCGCCAGCGGGAATCGTGCGGAGTTCCTGCCAGACGCGCCACTGAAAAGCCGTCGCTTGAATATCCAGCGGCAGTTCGTTGTGCGGCTGTTCGCCTTCCACGATTTGCAGCACAGGTGAGAGCCATTCGCCCAATGCATCGTCATCGCGCTGAATGTCGGCAGCGGGATAATCCCCACGCAGCGTGTTTTCCAGTTCATCAGGGGTATCGCCCAGACTCACCGCGCAAATGCCCTTTTCTGTCGCGCCGACCAATACAGTGCCGAGTGAACAGGGCGCAGTCGTGAAATGAATATTCATGCCTTTTCCTCCCTTACGGTAAGCTGCTGGAGTCATGCCGAGCTGGTCACGCTCATACAGGCGGCTGCTGGAACTATAGCCAGCCTCATAGAGCGCATCGGTCACATTTTCGCCTGCCTTGAGGCGGCTTTTCAGATTTTCCAGGCGGCGTGCTTCGACATACTGGCGCGGTGTGATGCCCAATGCCTTTTTAAAAACCCGCTGCAAATGATGTGGACTGAGGTTGACGATCTGCCCTAAGTCATCCAATTTCACCTTGTCGTCCAGATGCTCATCCATGTAGCGACACAAACGCCCGACCACTTCCGCTTCAAAGGCCTGCGTATCCGGTGTGCAGCGCTTGCAGGGACGGAATCCAGCCTGCTCCGCTTCTTCCGGCAGATCGTAAAATGTGATGTTTTTGGGCAGCGGCGGACGCGATGGACAGGATGGGCGGCAGTAAATGCCTGTCGTGCGGACGGCCACCACAAAGCGACCATCATAGCGCCGGTCTTTATTGGCGAAAGCTTCCCAGCGTTCCTGTTCACTGACGGATGGATTTTGAATGGTGGTCAACATGCGGTTTCTCCTGTCAATTGAAGCTGTTTATAGCTTAACCGAAGTTGGACGCAGCGACTATCCGATTCTTGCGCTCAGAGTGGCTATATGTTTGATGAGAAACTACGAAGCCCTTTTACGCAGGGAGTATAATCGCGGTTGAAGGTTTCCAATTTGAGGAATGATGACGATGGCAACAAATGATATGCAGGGCAAAACTGTCCTGGTGACAGGTGCGACCAACGGGATTGGTCAGGTGGCGGCGCTGGAACTGGCGAAGATGGGCGCTCAGGTGGCGATTGTCGGGCGTAACAAGAACAAGACCGAAGAAATCGCCAAATCGATGCAGCAGGCAAGCGGCTCAACCGTCACGCCGATTATCGCGGATTTATCGCTGCTGACAGGTGTGCGCAGCGCGGCATCCGACTTCAAAAATCAGTTCAAGCGGCTGGATGTGCTGGTGAACAATGCCGGAGCGATTTTTGGCAATCGGCAGGAAACACGCGAGGGCTACGAGATGACCTTCGCGCTCAATCACCTGAATTATTTCCTGCTGACCAATCTCCTGCTGGACACGCTCAAGGCCAGCGCCCCGTCACGGATTGTCAATGTCTCGTCGGATGCACATACAGGCGCAAAGGTCAATTTTGATGACATTCAGGTCAAGCAGGGCTACGGCATGGGCGGCATGAAAGCCTATGGACAGTCCAAGTTGATGAACATCCTCTTTACCTACGAACTGGCGCGGCGCTTGGAAGGCAGCGGCGTAACGGTCAATGCACTGCATCCGGGCGTAGTGGCGACGGGCTTTGGTCATAACAACGGCGGTGTGATGGACTTCGTGATGAAGGTGATGCACCGTTTCGCGCTCACGCCGGAACAGGGCGCGGATACGATTATTTACCTCGCCTCCTCGCCGGAAGTGGAAGGCGTGACCGGAAAATACTTTGACAAACGTAAGGCGGTCAAATCGAACGATGTATCCTACGACACAGCCGTAGCCAAGCGCCTGTGGGAAGTCAGCGAACAGATCACGGGTGTCGGCGCGACGGTCTGAACGCGAATCGGCTTCTTCGAACCCCGTCCACTGATACCGGATGGGGTTTTTATTTCCCGCGTCCAGCGGTAATATCCGAACCACAAAATCTCTTTCATAGTAGAAGGAGCAGCGTGCTATTATTTCGAAGGACAGAGGACTGAACCATGACTGTTGATGAAATCTTTAACGCAGTGTGGGTGAATGAGAATCTGCTGACCGCCGGACAACCCACCGAAGACCAGATAAAGGCAGCGGCGGCGGATGGTTTTACGCGCGTGATTAACCTCGCTACTTTTGATTCGGGGCGCTCGCTGCCAGATGAGGCCGGACTGGTTCAGTCGCTCAATATGACCTACATCAATATCCCGGTGATATGGCAAGACCCTAAACTGAGCGATTTCGAAGCCTTTGAGCAACTGATGAACCAACCATCCGACGATAAAACCCTGATTCACTGTCAGGCAAATTTCCGCGTAACGGCCTTTTATTCCCTCTATGCCCAGAAGCATCTGGGATGGTCAGCGGAACAGGGAGAAGCCTTCCGGGCGCAGATATGGCAGGGCAGCAATTATCCCGTCTGGATGGATTTCATCGACGAGATAAAGGCAACTTTGGCCTGATAGGGTTGATTAGGAGCAATCACCATACTTGGCAATAATCACCAGCCGCTAAACCGCACCATCGGCTATACCGTCCGCGAAATCATGACCCATGTGGATCACTTGTATTTCTGGCCTGAAGAGGGGGATCAACAGGTAGAAGTGCTTCAACGGGCGATGGACGATGCCGTTACCTATCTTCCGGTGAGACGAGAATCTCAAATTGCTGGACTGGTGCGCCGCGATGGCTTGACCATCAGTGACACGATTCCGCTCACCGCCGATTGGCTGATCGCAGCCGATACGCCTATTCTGCATCTGATCGAACTGTTTGCCGAAAAATCAGATCGCGTTTTTCTCGTCCTGCAATCGAGCAAAATTATCGGGTTGGTCGCGCCAGCCGACCTGAACAAAGTTCCAGCGCGTGCCAGTATCTACCTGCTGACCGCGCAGTTTGAGGCGGAATTGGCGCAGTTGGTACGTGATATGCTGCAAGAGGATGAAGCCATTCTGGAACAGTACCTCTCGGCAGACAATATCAAAAAGATTCGTGATGAGCATACCAAAGCCAAAGCGGGTGACTTGGGACTCAGCCTCTACTACTTCCTGTATCTGGCTGATCTGATGACCATCGCCGCGCGTCATGAAGGGCTGCGCCAGCATCTCGGTCTGCGTTCACGGAGTCATGCCGATAGTGAATTCGACTTTGCGGATTTGCGCAACCGCGTTAGCCATTTAACAGGCTTGCTGCTCACCTCACGCGATGAACTTCAACTGATTAATGCCGCGTGCAGCAAAATCATCCGCCTCAGCAGCATGATGAACAAGTCCAGGTAGCCGTAGGTTTTACAAATAACATTCGAAGCGAAAACCTTTTCAAATCGGTTATCGAAAAGTTCTGGCAAAATTCGGCTCATTCCTAAAACGTCACGGGCAGGGTTTCTAGCCGGCGAAAGGTTAAGCCAGCACGCCAGTGCAGGGATTCGATAGGAATGTCCAAACGGAGAGTCGGCATCCGAGCCAGCAGGGTATTAAACGCGATATGCCCCTCAAGGCGAGCCAGCGGCGCACCGATACAATAATGAATCCCCTGCCCGAATGAAAGATGTTTATTATTCTCGCGCGTCAGATCGAGTGCCTCTGGGTTCTCAAATTGTGCAGGATCGCGGTTTGCGGAGGCAATCACCGCCCTGACCAGCCCACCTCTGGGAATGGTGACACCCTCTATCGTGACATCCTCCCGTGCATAACGGTCTGTAGCCGTCTCAATCGGCGGATAATAGCGCAAAATCTCCTCAGTCGCGGATTTAACCAGCGCCGGATTCTGCCGCAGCAGGTCAAATTGGTCACGATGTTCGAATAAGGCCAGTGTGCCGTTGCTAATCAGGCTGACCGCCGTTTCGTGGCCTGCAACCAGCAGCAGGACGACCATGCCTTGTAGTTCTTCATCACTCAGCCTGTCGCCATTTTCATCGGCCTTCGCCAGCGCACTGATGAGATCGTCCTGCGGGTCGATTCGCCGTCTGTGGCACAAAGTACGAATATAATTGAAAAATCCGATAAAGGACGAAAATCTGCCCAAGCGCTGAAGAGGTCGGGATGCAGACGACATGAGACTCTGCTTCCAACGATAAATTTTAGGAATATCCGCTCTGGGGATACCCAGCACATCGCTGATGACGGTTAGAGGGATGGGCAGTGCGTAATGCTCAATCAGATCAAAGCGCTTGTTTCGGGCAGCCGTATCCAGTAATTCATCGGCAAGCTGCTGAACGCTCAGATGCATCTGCTCCACTCTGGCGGGTGTGAAAACCTTATGGACAAGCGCACGCAGACGGGTATGATCGGGCGCATCCATTTTGAGCATATTGTTATCCATCAAGTGGAAGAAACCAGGCCGCCAATCGGCTTTAGGGGTTTGGTTGGGCGGCAAAGCATTGTTCGGGTCTTTGACCAAGCGCTCATCTTTCAACACCGATGCCACATCCTGATAGCGCGTGATGAGCCAGAATGGGGAGCCGTTCATGGTTGTGCGATACACAGGGGCTTCGGCGCGGAGTTGGGCATAGAACGGGAATGGATTGGCTTTAAATTGTGGACTCGCCAGATTAACGGGTTCGATAAGGCTGTTCACTGCCATGAAGATTCCCTTGCACTGTATTGGACATAAACGGCGTTATTTTAGCGTCGTTAGATTATGTGTGTTCTCTCAAATTGTCAAGCGAATAGGGGAAAACAAAAGCCCCTCTCGCGTGAGAAGGGCTTGAAAATCTACGGGTTAGACAGGTTTACTGTTGGCCTTCGATGTATTGATCCTGAGGCATTTGCAGGTAATCGCTGGCGGCATCGTGATTGCGCATGAAGGCCAGTTGACCGTTCAGTTCGTCAATCACCACCAGATCGCCCTGTCGGAACTCGCCCTTGAGCAGTTGGACGCTCATGGGGTTTTCCACGAAGCGCTGCAATGCTCGGCGCAGCGGACGCGCTCCAAACTGCGGGTCGTAACCCTTTTCGGCTAACCAGTGCCGCGCGGGTTCGGTCAGGTGAAC
>JBGAGR010000066.1:0-29987 GCA_044226645.1 Aggregatilineales bacterium | reverse complement strand
GCACGATGAGCGTTTGCAGCAGGCGTACATCGGACAAGGGGTAATCGGGTCGCGTAACAGCCCATATGATCCCGGTACAGCAGCGATTTATTACCATCACTTTTGTTCGTCGCAGGGCGGGATGCCGGGTATGTGGGGGTATGTGCGCGGCGGCATGGGCATGATTTCGTTCATCCTGTGCGATATTGCGCGGGAAGCGGGGGCGGTCATCGCAGCGGGTGTGCCTGTAGCGCGGATTCTGCCGGGTGAAGGGGTTGAATTGGCAGGTGGCGAACGGATTCATGCTCCGGTAGTGGTATCCGGCGCTGATCCACGAATGACGATGAGTCTGCTAGGCGACACGGTAGATAATGGTTGGAAAACGCAGGTGGAAAGCATTCCGCATGTGGGCGCATCGCTGAAACTGAGTGTGCTGCTGCGCGAACTGCCAAACTTCAAGGCACGTCCGGGCACAATGGAAGTTCATCACCTCGGAACGATTGATACACCACTGACAAAAGAAGAGTGGAAAGCCGGTCATGCCGCTGTGATGCGCGGTGAAGTACCCGAACGAATGTGGACGGAGATGTACTTCCAGACGGCACACGATACCAGCGTTGTGCCGGAGGGGATGCATACCATGAGCGTATTTGCGCAGTATGCGCCGTATCAATTGGCGCAGGGGGATTGGGATGGGCGGCGTGAGGAAATCGGGCAGGTTGCCATTAACTCGATTGCACGATTTTGCAGCAATATACCGGATGCAATCGTGGCGATGGAAGTCATGGGGCCGCCAGATATTGAGCGCAAAGTTGGACTGACGGGCGGACACATCTTTCAAGGGGAATGCACAGCAGATTTTATGTGGGACAAACGGCTGAGCTACCGGACTCCAATGGAGGGGGTTTATCTGTGCGGCGCATGTACGCATCCGGGCGGCGGCGTGGTGGCTATCAACGGGCGCAACGCAGCGATGGAAATATTGAAAACTTAGCTTTTCAGTCCATTATTTTGGAATGGTAAGAATAGGATTACCTGATAAGCAGGTGAAAACAGGTACATTACAAGTTTAATTACAATCCCGTACAGGAAGATAATGCCTATTGAGACGGTATATCATTTAACAAGTTTGAGACAAAATAACGGAAAGTAAACCGATAGCTGTGGTCATCCGTAGTGCTGCGCGTATAATTTGCGGCGGTGCAAAACTGTTTCTTGGGTATCTTATAGGTGGAGGACAGATGAAAGCGGGACAGCAAACACGAATCCCGATGGGCGCGTTTATCATCGTCCTGATGGCTGCATGGATGCTGCCTGCCTGCCGAAATCTTTCGCCGCCGGGAGGAGCTACGCCAACAGCCACCACTTTCATCTTGTCGGGCACAATCGACCCGTCCCCTACTCCGCTGGATACAGCATCCATTCAGCATCCATCTTCAATCGCGTTCGAATCCAACCGAACTGGCGATTGGGATATTTACGCGATGCAGATCGATGGGACACAGGTGGTCAACCTGACGCACAGCGAAACGAGTGAAGGCGATGCAGAATGGTCGCCTGACGGGCAGCATATTGTTTTTTCGTCCAATCGCGACGGTAACTGGGAACTTTACGTGATGGATGCGAATGGCGAGAATCAGCAGCGGCTGACTGATAATCCAGCCACCGATGCCGACCCGGCATGGTCGCCGAGTGGGGGGCAAATCGCTTTCGTCTCGAACCGTGGTGGTTCCTATGATTTGTATATCATGGATGCAAATGGCGAGAATCAGCAGCGGCTGTTACAGAGCGGCGGCAACAGTCGTGAGCCGAATTGGTCAGCTGATGGGCACTCGATCATATTCACATCGTGGCGCGATATTGACAGCGAAATTTATGTGATGGACATCGCCAGCGGTGAAATTCGCCAACTCACATTGAATGAGGACGAGGATAAAAATCCGGTCTGGTCGCCGGACGGAAACAAAATCGCGTTTGAGTCTGACCGGGACGGGAACAGCGAGATTTATGTGATGGACGCGGCAGATGGGGCGCACCAGACACGATTGACCTTTTCTCCGACTGCCGATGAAGACCCGTCATGGTCGCCGGACAGCCACTATCTGGCCTTCACATCGCTGCGGGGCGGAAACCGCGAAATTTATGTGATGCCAGCGGACGGAAGCCTGAATGCGCGACGATTAACCATCGACTGCGCCCGCGATCAATTCCCGGTGTGGTCAAGTGGATCGGTCAATTTGCCAACAGTTCTCCCTGCGCCTGCTACACAGATGGTTTCGATCACGGGTGATAAGCGGGTCAATTTGCGCAGCGGCCCGAATATCTCCTATGAAGCTGTCAGCGATGCCGCTCCGGGTGACTGCCTAACGGTGATTGGACGCAGCCGGGATAGTACGTGGCTGCAAGTGCGCACCGCGTTGGGTAAAGAACCCTGGGTGGCGGCATATCTGACCAACGTTGAGGGCGATATTTCCTCCATTCCGATCACAGAAGCGCGCGGATAAAACTCGCACAATCAATAGGACAATTGCATACCAGCCCTCACCCCAAACCCCTCTCCCTCATGGCGAGGGGCTTTAAATTCCCTTTTGAACAAATTCTCTCGTCAGAGGAAGTCCTCAAATGTAATTCCCTATGCGAACGATTCGTGGACTCTTGCAAACGCCCTATTCCACGATAGAATAGGGTGTATGAGTTCACTGACACCTGATGAAACAATTCTTGGTTTACTGGCGGCGGAAGCGCGACATGGTTATGAACTGCTGGAATGCTTCCGTGACCCGGCACAGCTTGGCGAGGTGTGGAATTTAAGCACCAGCCAGATTTATGCCGTATTGAAGCGGCTGGAACGCGAAGATTTGATTGTTGGGTGTGAGATTGAGTCGGACAACGCGCCGCCGCGAATGGAATACAACCTGACACCAAAGGGTATAGCCCATTTGCAGACGTGGCTGGAAGAAAGAAACCCCTCAGCCAGTATCCGGCGGGTGCGGGTCGAGTTCCTGAGCAGACTGTATATCGCGCGGCTGCTGAATATCCCGACAATTCCGATTGTCCAGCGACAAAAAGCTGCCTGTCGTAGTCAATTGACGGACGTTATGGCTGCGCGTGACCGGGCAGCACCGGGCGTGGGGTATCTGTCGCTCGAATTGGGTGTCGCGCAGTTAACGGCTGTGTTGCAGTGGATTGAACGCTGCGAATTGGTTCCGAAAGATTTAGAGGATGATCTATGAGCAAAAAGTCTGTATTGTCCATTATCCTGATTAGCGTCATCGCCCTGTTTAGCCTGTGGCCTGCCAGCGCACAGGATACACAAACGCTGACGGTGTTCGCGGCATCATCGCTGACGGATGCCTTCAATGAAATGGCTACCGCTTTCAAGGCGACGAATCCGAATGTCGATATAGCATTCAATTTCGGCGGTTCGTCTACACTGGCGGCACAACTGGCAGAAGGTGCGCCAGCGGATGTTTTTGCCAGCGCGAATAACAAACAGATGCAGGTGACGATAGAGGCAGGACGGATAGTTGACCCCGCAGTGACTTTTGCGCGTAACCGTCTGGTGGTCGTTATACCAGCCGATAATCCTGCGCACATCAAAACACTGCATGATCTGGCAACACCGGGAGTGCAGTTGATTCTGGCAGCGCCGGGGGTTCCTGTACGCGATTATACTGACACGATGCTGGAAAAACTGGCGGCTGACGCGGATTATGGTGATGATTATCGTCAAGCCGTACTAGCGAATCTGGTTTCAGAAGAAGATAATGTGCGGCAGGTCGTGGCAAAAATCGCACTGGGGGAAGCGGATGCTGGTGTTGTTTATCTATCAGATGTCACGCCGGATATAGCCAATACGGTTATTACGCTTGATATTCCGGATGAAGTCAACACCATTGCCAGCTACCCAATCGCCATCACGAAGGATAGTGCTTTGCCAGAACTGGCGCAAGCTTTTGTTGATTTCGTCCTTTCGGAGGATGGACAGGCTATCCTCACCCACTGGAACTTCATTAGTAAGTGCCCGGAAATCCAGATGGAAGTCACACCAGAAGCCACGCTTGAAGCAGAAATGACCAAAACGCCTTATGATGCATCTGCCGAAGCTGGCTGTCCATAACATTAAAAAGCATTCACGAAAATCTAAATTCCGGCGCATGGTTGGCAATGCAGTTCTGATCACTGCCAGCGGCATCCTCATCGCGCTGCTCACCCTGCCGTTGATCGCGCTGGTCATCCGAGCCGTGCAGACGAGACTGAGTATTTTTACTACCCTCATCACATTAGTCATTACGGTGATGCTGGGGACACCACTGGCCTATCTGATGGCGCGGCGCAAATTCCGGCTGAACAAACTGGTGCAGGTGCTTACGGAACTGCCGGTGGTACTGCCGCCTGCTGTGGCGGGGTTGGGACTGCTGGTGGCATTCGGAGGACGCGGACTGCTTGGCCCGCTGCTGGACGAATTGGGAATACGACTGCCCTTCACGACAGCGGCGGTTGTGCTGGCGCAGATTTTTGTTTCAGCACCATTTTATATTCGCTCGGCGCAGGTCGGATTTGCCAGCGTGGAGCGTGAGATTGAGGATGCGGCGCGGGTGGACGGCGCGAGCAGTCGGCAGCTTTTTCTACGGATCACCCTGCCCCTTTCCAGCCGCGCACTGGCCGCCGGATTAACGTTAAGTTGGGCACGTGCTCTGGGGGAGTTCGGCGCGACCATCTTATTCGCGGGGAACATCCAAGGACGGACGCGCACCATGCCGCTGCTGGTGTACCAATCATTTGAGCAGGACATCAACGCCGCGATCTGGACAGGGCTGCTGCTGATTGCGATGGCGTTGGCGGCGATGTTATTGTCACAATGGCTGCGGCGGAAAAGTCCGGCGGGTGTTTTCGGAGGGTAAAACGCTCTCAGGAAACGCTCATTGATTGATGCCTGATAACCCGATTCTTTATTTGGGCGAAAGGTTTGCGAAGTAGGTTTACAATAAGAAAACTTTGCGAATCATTCGAGGCAACTTATGAAGCCATCCCGACGCACCTATGCAATAACATTGTTTCTGATTCTGATCATCTGCTACGGCTACTTTATGCCGAAATGGGCGGATTGGGGAGCGAATTCGCGCGCCGATCTGGTATATGCTTTTGGTGACAAGGGCGTGCTGTATATTGACGATTATCATCTGAACACGGGCGACAAAGCCTGCTTCCCCGGCCCATTCACGCCTGACCCCGACCCCAATAATAAACTGGGCGGAACCTGTATTGACCATTATTACTCGGATAAATCATTGGGGCCATCCCTGCTGGCGCTGCCCTTCTACATGGTTTTTAAGGCTGTCGCGGCACTGCCTCCGGTGCAGCGCTTCATCGAGAGCGGGAAAAGTCTAGGCGGATTCAGTGACACATTAAACCCGGAAGGTCAGGCGGCATCATCGCCGGAAAAACTGGCGGAAAATCTGCGACAGGGTATGGCGCTGACGTTCATGACATTTTTTGCTTCGGCAGTTCCATCGGCTCTACTAGGGGTTGTCGTCTTTTTGATGGCGGCACGCTTCGCCCGGAAGGACAGTTATGCCTTCGTTCTGGCGCTAGGCTACGGGCTGGCGACGATGGCTTTCCCGTACAGCAATGCGCTCTATCAGCATCAGCTTTCCGCATTCGGGGCGTTTGTCGGATTTTATCTGCTGTACAGGGTGATTTATGAAGCGGCTGATTTGCGCTGGCTGTGGATCGTAGGCGTGTTGTTCAGTTTCACGGTTATCACGGAATATCCACTGGTGCCGATGCTAGCGATTATCTTCATCTGGGCGGCTGTCAAAATGCCGAATCGCATGGCGTTGTATCGGGTTGTGCTGGCGGCGATTCCACTCGGACTGCTGTTCGCGGGTTACAATTATGCGATTTTCCATACGCCGATTCCGGTGGGCTATGAATATTCGACCAACTGGCAGACCGAACATGAAACCGGGTTTCTGAGCCTGACGCTGCCTGCACTGGATCGCATCTATGGGCTGACATTCAGCCCGGTGCGGGGCATTTTCCTGATGTCGCCTTTCCTGCTCCTGACCTTCCCCGGATTTTATTCAATGTGGCAGGAACGCAAAGACCGTCGAGGCGTAACGATTATGCTGGGGCTGGTGGTATTTGCTTTCTTCTTCTACAACTCATCCAGCGCGATGTGGTGGGGCGGGTTTACGGTTGGGCCGCGCTATCTGGTGCCGATGCTGCCGTTCCTGTGCCTGCCGATTATCTTCGCCCTGAATCACATTCTGGAAAAACGATGGGGGCAGATTCTCACGCTGGTGCTGTACGCCATCTCGATTTTCAGCGTATGGACACTGACGCTGGGCGGGCAGCAATGGCCTCCGGTTGATGTTTCGCCGACGACCTTTGCGACGATGAACAACAGCCCGTTGTATCAATACTCCCTGCCGCTGCTGCTCAAAGGCGACATCGCGCGAAATTACGGTGTTCTGGTTGGGTTACGCGGCTTCCTCAGTCTGATTCCGCTGATTGTCGCGCTGGCGGCAGTGTACTTTGTTGTGCCGCGCTGGCTGAACCACCGGGAACAGGCTGTTGGACTTCATCTTGAAAAAGCCACTGGAGGCACGGATTGAACATCACCGCACTGAACGACACGCGTAATGCTAAATGGGTGGCACTGGCGCTGTTCGTTATCACTGTTTTCACGCGAATCCCATTTCACAGTAATTACCTGTATCACTGGGATTCGGTCAATATGGCCTTCGGGATGGAGCATTTCAATCCGGCAGATGGCGCTCCACATTTTCCTGGTTATTTCGCCTATATCGTGGTGGCGGATATTCTCAATCCGCTGTTCGGCAACGCAAATACTACGCTGGTCATCATCAGTATCATCTCGTCAGGGATAGCGGTTGCAGCACTGTTTTATCTGGGGCGTGAAATCTTCAACCCCACTATCGGCCTCATCGCGGCGGTGCTGTTGATGACCAGTCCGCTGGTGTGGTTCTATGGCGAAATCGCCCTGCCCCATACACCGGACATGATGTGCGTGATTATCGCGGCATATCTGCTCTACAAAATCATGAATGGCGAAACACGACTGGTGTGGATCACCGCGATTTTTCTGGGAATCGTGGGCGGCTTCCGTTATGTGACACTTGGGTTCATGATTCCGCTGGCGGTTTTTGCTGGCTACCGCATCGGCATCAAGCGCATTATCGGCGTGGGCATCATCATGGCAGTGCTGACTATCCTCTGGGTGATTCCGACGCTGAATGCGACGGGTGGTCTTGAGAATTACATGGTGGCCTCGAAAGCCTTTTCTGCCGATTTCTTCGATACGACATCGCTGCTGGCTGGCGCGGGGTTGTTCGGCCTGAAGCGCAATCTGGTCGAGAAACTGCTGCCCTACACCGCTTATGCATGGGGATTAGCAGCATTACCCGCACTGTATTTTCTGATATACATTCCCAGGTTCAGAAGCTGGTTGAAAAATCGCGCCGTCTGGTTCTTCATCCTGTGGGCAGCGCCGCCGATTGGCTTTTATGTCATCATCCACATGGGGCAGCAGGGTTATGTGTTTACCTTCCTGCCAGCGTGTATGCTGTTGAGCGCGAAGGGTTTATATGAACTGCTGAAGTCGCGTCCAGCGATGATGCAGGCGGCAGCGGCGGGTTTAGCATTGGTCGCAGCGGCGATATTCATCCTCGCGCCGATTTATCCACTGGGCGAAAATGGCCCGAAGCTGCTGAATTACAAAACCCTGCAAGAAAGCGACCAGATGTGGAGTGACAAAATTGCACTGGTCGAATCTCAATTCTCGCCCGAAAACACTCTGTTAGTGGCGGAAAACTGGCGGCATGTCCAGTATTATCTGCGGGATTATCATCTGGCGCGGTTCAGCGTAGGCGGGAAATACGAAGCGTCCGAGGGGCAAGTGCTGGGGGCGGATCATGTCAACCAACCTGTTTCCGCCGAGCAATTGGGGTTAACGCCGGGTCAAGACTGGAAAGTAGTGGTTTTGGATGATGATCTGAGCGCGTTGGCAAGCGATCCCGCTTCGCTCCAGCAAACCACCCTACCCGATGGCTACAGCCTGAGCTATATGACATTGACACCTGAACAAGCCTATTGGACAGACGGTCAAAAGTTCGGTGTCCAGAATATCAGCGCAACAACTGGATAAGCCTATTCCATATGAATTAAAAAGCGCCTTCTAAACTGTGAAGGCGCTTTTTGTTATTCATTCCCGTTATGATACTGCGGCACAGTAAAGACAAAGCGTGCGCCACCACCGGGGGCGGGTTCGTAGCGAATCTTGCCACCGTGAATGGAAACCATACGATCAACAATCGCCAGCCCAAGCCCCGTTCCGTGTGACTTACCCATCGTGACAAAGGGCTGGAAAAGTGTGTCGGCAATTTCCGGAGGGACTCCGGGGCCATCATCCGTAATGGCAAACTGAAGCATGTCTTCAACGGGCTGCACATCAACGGCGACCTGTGTACCGCTTGTGCCTTCCATCGCATCAATGGCGTTGTTCACCAGATTCTGGAATACACGGCTAAAACGCTGACGATCAATATTGATTTTGTAGCTGTTGGCGGCATCGCCATTGACGATAATTTTGACAGGTAGTTCAAGACCGGGCGGCATGAGCAAATCGCGCACATCCGCCATATATTCCTCAACGCCAACCACCGACTTCTGCACATTTTCGTTACCAGCGACGTAATCCAGAATTTCCTGCATCATGGTTGAGAACAGCATAATATACTTGATAATCTGTCCCGCAAATTCATGACGCTCTTCCTGAGTCAAATCCGGTTCCTGAAGCAGACTGGCATAACCCATGACATTACTCAGGGGCTTGCGCATGTCATGAACCAGCGTGCTGATAGTCTGCCCAATGATGCTCAGGCGCTCGGCCTGACTCAGTTTATCTTTGGTGGCCTGTAATTCTGTGAGGGTCGATTCAAGCTGGAGTTTCTCATGCGCCAGTTGTTCCAGCAGACGCGCAGCATAAATAAACAAGGCGGTGTTATGGGTGAGCGTGGTCAGCAAATTGACATCGCTGGCCTTAAAACTCATATTTTCGCGCTCGTAAAACAGAACTAACGCGCCCAGTTTTTCATCGTTGTAACGCAGCGGCGCGCAAATGACTTTATCCGCCTCAAAAAGCTGCGCTTCTTCATAGGCATAAAGCGTACTCAGCGCGAGTTCACGCATCCGCCCGCCCCAAAAATCTGAACTGGATTTATTGCCGAAGTAATCCACCGGGTTGATCGTGGAGTCTTGCGCATTCCAGATATAAATAACACCTGCATCAGCACGAATGAGGCGATTGGTATCGTCCAATACGCCTTTGATGATTTCATTCTGGGCTTTGCCCTGCACAAAACGATTTCCAATTTCGTAGATCAGATTCAATTCATCATAGCGTCCCAGAACCTCGTCCGACATCAACTGTCTGCGCCAGGTTTCGGTTGCCAGTTGGGAAAGCGTGACCGTGAGAAAATGAAGACCGTGAGATAGGTTCTCGTTGTCAGCGTGATCGTGGAAAATGGCTATCGTGCCAATATTTTCATGATCGACTTCCATCGTTTGCACAAAGGTTGGCTGTTGACCAGCTTCAGCCCCATAGTATAGGGTTCCATTATGATCAAAAATAGCAACCCCGCCCTGCAAAGCGAAAGCAGTTTCAAAAGCGGGGATTAACTCATTGAGTGATGACTTCGGCAGAATCACTTTCAGATTTGGCTTTGCCACAATGCATTCCTATGAAACATTCAGGCATCATTCGGCCTGTAATTGCCATATTTGCCCTAACTGGCTCTGCAAACGCGATGGGTTGAAGGGCTTGGTCATAAAATCATTGGCACCCGTTGATTCAGCACGCTGGCGATCATTACTGCCACCGCGAGCCGTCAGCATAATGATATACGGTGCGTAATCGGGAATACGACGCAGCCGCTGACATACGTCATAGCCGTTCAATTTGGGCAGCAGCACATCCAGCAAAATGAGACTTGGGCGTTGTTCGCCAGCAATCTGGAGCGCTTCTTCACCATCTTCAGCCAGCAGGATTTCCAGATTTTCCATGTCCATCCGCTCGAAAATGTGCTTTAACAGCGTTCGCATCAGGTCTTCATCATCGACAATCAGGACTTTTTTAGGACTGCCAGCCAATTCGGTCATACCCGTATTTTCACCCAGTGTGTTTGTTTGTCTTTTTACATTATAAGGCAACTTGAGGAAATCAAAGTAAAAAGTTTGCGTACAGTACACACAAAAACCAAACCTAAGCTGTGTAAGCGAGGGAAAGTGGGTAGGATTGGTGCCCTACCCACGCGAGAAACAAGGTAACAGAGGGGTTAATTCATATTGCGGATGATGGCGGTGGCGAATTCGCTGGTCTTCACTTCAACCGCGCCCTGCATCTGGCGAGCAAAGTCGTAGGTGACCACTTTTTCGTCCAGAGTCTTTTCGTAGCCGCGATTGACGAGATCAGCCGCTTCCTGCCAGCCAATATGTTCCAGCATCATGACACCGCTGAACAGCAGCGAACCGGGGTTCACTTTATCGAGGTTGGTGTACTTGGGTGCTGTACCGTGTGTGGCTTCGAACAGTGCTACTTCGTCACCGATATTCGCGCCGGGGGCGATACCCACGCCGCCAACTTCAGCGGCAACGGCATCGCTGAGGTAATCGCCGTTGAGGTTCGGTGTGGCAACTACATCGAATTCAGAAGGCCGCAGCAGCATCTTCTGGAACATGATGTCAGCGATGGTGTCCTGAATCAGGATTTTGCCTTCCGGCACTTTACCACCATGCTTGGCTTCAACTTCTGACCAGGGAATAGTCACATCGCCAAATTCCTGTGCGGCGACTTCATAACCCCATTTCTGGAAAGCGCCTTCAGTGAATTTCTGAATGTTGCCCTTGTGAACAAAGGTGACACTCTTGCGTTTGTGGTCAATGGCATACTGGATGGCAGCGCGGATCAGGCGCTTGCTGCCGAAGGGGCTGATGGGCTTGATACCCAGGCCAGCATCCTCGAAAAATTTCGCGCCGAGTTCTTCGCGCAGGAAACGCGCCAGTTTCTTATTTTCTTCTGAACCCGATTCGTACTCAATACCGGCATAAACATCTTCGGTATTTTCACGGAAAATCACAATGTCTACTTCTTCCGGATGCTTGACGGGGCTGGGAACACCGCGATACCAACGCACCGGGCGAACACAGCTATACAGATCGAGTACCTGACGCAGCGTGACGTTCAGACTGCGGAAACCACCGCCAACGGGGGTTGTCAGTGGGCCTTTAATGCCAACCAGATATTCACGGAGCGCGTCAAAGGTTTCTTCCGGCATGTAATTGCCATCGTAGAGACCCGCCGCCTTTTCACCAGAATAGATTTCCATCCAGGCAATTTTACGGCTGCCACCATAGGCTTTCTGAACAGCAGCGTCCCAGATGCGTTTGCTGGCGGTCATGATGTCGTAGCCGATACCATCACCCTCAATGAACATCAAAATCGGGTTATCGGGCACATGCAGCTTGCCATTTTGAATGGTAATCTTCTGCCCATCCGGTGGAACAACAATCTTGTCAAAGGCCATGAGTCAACAATCCCCTCTGATTTCTGAAAAGATGAGTGGAGGCCATTATACGACTGCAAGGCCTTTGTAGCTATCGCCATTTTGGGAATTTTCCAACCGATGCTACACTTATACACGGTCTATCGGGCATTATTTTTTCAATCCCGATCTCGCAGGCCGGAGGGGACTACTACATGACATCGATCATCCAAGTTGCTATCGGCATGATATTTGTGTTCAGCCTGCTCAGCATCCTGGCATCACAAATCAACACGCTGATTCTGAACTTTCTGAACTTGCGGGCGAAACAGCTTAAAGAAGGGCTGTTGACAATTGTGCAGGATAAGGAACTTCAGGCAAAAATCCTGACACATCCTTTGATCAGAATTGTGGATACCCAGGTCAGGATGGCTGAGCCGCTTACCAGCGAACAGGCCGATGACATCATCCAGACCGACCCCACACAGGTCAGTTATATCCCGCCCAAAACATTCGTCGAAGCGCTGATCGGTCTGCTGACGGCACAGGCTGACACCACCATTTTCAAACCACTGGATGATGCGCTGACCGTACTCCCCAACAATGATATGAAGGTCAAACTGCGGGAGATGGTGCGCGATCTGCGGAGCTTTGGCGATACAGATACCAACAAACTGCGGGCTGCAATTCTGGAACTGACCAACGAAACCCATAAACAGGTACTGTCTTATGCGCTGGAAAATGTAGAAGATTCATTAGGTCGCTTACCCGTCAAATCCGGTCAGCTTATCCCACTGCTGGAAGGGGTCAATCGCATCCAGGATCCCATTTTTAAGGACGCGATTGCGGCGGTTCTGGTAACAGCACAGAATCTGAATGAGGCGCGCGCAAAACTGGAATTCTGGTTCAACGACGGCATGGATCGTATTTCTGAACTGTATAAGAGAAAAATTCAGATTATTTCGCTGGTCGTCGGTCTGCTGCTGGCACTCGTGCTAAACGTGGACTCAATTCAACTTCTCAAGAGTTTCTGGGAAGACCCGGCACTGCGCCAATCGGTAGCGGAAACGGCGAAAAACTCAATTCCAGCCTTGCAGGATCAGATTAATCAGGCCAATCAAGCTCAGGAAAATGCGCAAAATCAAGCGCCGGGGACAGGCACCACTGCCGCAGTTGATCAAGCCGCCGCCGATGCTCAGAAGACGCTTCAGCAGCTTCTTGACCTGCAACTGCCGATTGGGTGGGAATACACACCTATCACGGATGATCTCGTCACCACCAGCCAGGCCGCTGGACTGACCGACCCGCGTGAAAATCTGCGCAATCTGTGGAACTTGCTGCCGAGCAATCCAGCGTGGTTGGGCAACCTTGTAAAGAAGATCATCGGGCTGGTTGTGACCATGATTGCGGTGGCGCAGGGTGCGCCCTTCTGGTTCGATCTGCTGCGGCGTATTACCGGCGGTGGTTCAAACAGTCAAACAGCACCTAATGTAAATGTGACGGTCAATCCACCGGGCTATCAGGGGTGAGAAACAAGAATGAAGGCGGGCACAAAACACCCGCCTTTTTCTTTAGGGCTGCGAGATCAGAAACAACGTGTCACGAGCGGCGAGCATCGGACTCCATGAAAACAAACCAGCACCTGGCACAGTCTTATCATCCCTCATGGGAGCTGGATCGTCCACTTTCATGCTCACCAGTGCGGTAGGCAGACCACCTATCTCGGTCCCGGCGGATAATTCAAATGTCCAGCGATCCGTGAGCGGCTGGTTGGTTCGCAGGCTGATGTAATTCTTCATACGGTCAGCCAGAATATTTGCAGATGATTCGACATCAACTCCACTCGGAAAAACCACTGCCAGAATAAAATGGGTTGCCCCATTTCCATGTCGCGTGGCAAATGCGGCGAGATTGTACTGAGGGAGCGGTGTGGCCTTATATCCCTGCATAATTTGAGCGGCTGCATCAGGCGACAGCGATGTAATCTGCTGCTCCTGGTCAAGCTGCGAATGATCGATCAGAATCAGGCCAACCAGATCGCCCGTATCCGCTAAGGCTGGATCATCTAACGATTGAACCGCAGCAACATAGCTGGGATCATCTGCCAGTGAAGCACTTGCGCCGCTGTTCGCCGACAGTGCCAATGTAACCGGATCCGTTGCCCGACCAATCACAAGTCGAGTGCCCAGCAGAGCGATCCGATTCAATGCGCCTAACTGCCCCGTGCGGGTCTTTACCGTTTTCATCGACATGTCCAAGCCATAGTCATCGAGAATGCTGTACAGCGTGGCACCCGATTCAAGGGGCTGTGCTTCATATCCGGAGGCAGTCAATGTATTGGCTATGTTCGCTTGATCGAAAGCGAAATCGACTACTGTAATCCCATCCGGTGGATTTCCGGCCTGCATGAAACGATCCACCGTAAAAATATCGAACCCATAAAATCCCCGCAAGTCATCAACTGCAACGTAATTTAACCCCAATGTCTGTGGAACATCGGTTTGCGAAGCAGCGATATACATCCAATCGGCACGCTGATCGGGAGTCAAATCCTTCAATCCATCAAAACTGCTGACACGCGGCACATTCCAGCTTTTGTGCCACATCGCCATATCGCCATAACTTAACCAGGCGCGATTATTATCGGTATCCGGCACGAAGCGCAGCATTTGTAGAAGTGGACTTTCTGGTGTGACATTCTGAGCAGCGGCAGGCATACCTACTACCAGAATCAGAGCAGCTATAAACCCTATCAGATATTTTTTCATATCGACCTCTCTGACACTCAAACGATCACTTTATCACCCATCTCGCGACCCATTTTGAGGAGCGCATCACGCATATCGATGGTACGGGCCTCGGCATAAATCCGTAGAACGGGTTCGGTTCCGCTGGGACGGATAAGCAGCCAGCTATGATCCGCCAGATAAAATTTCGCACCATCCAGCGTATCGACACGGGCAATGGTTTCACCATTCACCTGTTTGGGGGCAACATTCACCAACCGCTCGACCATTTGTCTTTTCGGCACCTGATGGGCGAGATGGACATCAATGCGGTCATAATGAGCAGGGCCGTACTGCGCCTGTAAATCCGCTACGATTTCATGGAGCGGCGCATTATGTTCCGCCATCACTTCCAGCAGCAGCAGTCCCATAAGGATGCCATCGCCTTCTGGAATATGACCCCGAATACTGATGCCGCCGCTCTCCTCACCGCCGATCAGAATATCTTTCTTCATCATCAGATCAGCAATATAGTTAAAGCCAACCGGGGTTTCGTGCAGTTGAAGGCCGTACTTATCGCACAAACTGTCGATCATCAGCGTGGTGGAAACGGTCTTGACCACATCACCTCTTAGGCCGCGTGTTTCCACCAGATGGCGCAAGGTCAGCGCAAAAACGGTGTGCGGGTCGATAAAATTGCCCTGTGCATCAATTGCGCCAATCCGGTCAGCATCGCCATCGGTTGCCAAACCGACATCCGCCTGCGTCCGCTGTACCGCAGCCACCAACTCATTTAAATGACGCGCAATCGGCTCCGGGTGGATGCCACCGAAGCCGGGATTTAATGTGCCGCGAATTTCGGTCACATGGCAGCGGGTGCGGGAGAGGATGCTGGTGAACGCACCGCGTCCGGCTCCCCACATGGCATCGGCGACGATGTTGAGTTCGGCCTGCGAAATTTTATCGAGGTCAACCAGCGTGCTGAGATGTTGATAATACATCCATGAAGGATCAAAACTGCGGATAAGTCCCTGATCCACAGCCTTTTGGGAATCCATGATATTGGGCCCGCGCCCCTCGCGCTCCATGAGTTCCAGTTCTTTTTCCACCAGCGCACAATCTTCGGCAACCGCGCTGCCGCCATAAGCCGACTTGAGCTTAAAGCCGTTGTAACGTGGCGGATTATGGCTGGCGGTAATGACGATCCCTGCATTCGCGCCCTTTTCCTTAACATTATAGGAAATGGCTGGCGTGGGTGTATCGGTACGGGTCAGCCAGGCGATGATCCCGTTTCCCGCCATCACACGCGCCGCTTCCATAGCAAAGCGATCCGATAAAAAGCGCGTATCATAGCCGATGACGATTTCGGGCGGTTTATCACCTGTGTGGGTCTTGTTGACCCAATCGGCAACAGCCTGTGAGAGCAAGCGCAAATTAGCAAATGTAAAAGTGTCGGCAATAACAGCACGCCACCCATCTGTACCAAAACGAATCATTCGAATATTTTCCTTGTTTGACAAAAAGCCACTTATTCTATAAACCGTCTTTAAACGAAACAAGGGACGAAGATAACTTGTCCCTTGTTCAGCAGCAATAATCAGTTTTCAAGTCAGAAACCGACAGTCAGACAGATTCCTCTAGCGTGTGGCATCTAACCCGGTCTGCGCGACCAAATCCAGCACACGTTCGGGAGTCGGCTCAAAATCATTCAGTACGCTGTAAGGCAAATCATGTTCACGCACATAATCCGGCAGCATTTTAAGGGTATCCATGACATCATCGGGATCCAATTGGTCGAGACGGATACCCGCCGACAGAATGGTTTCACGAATCGGGCCAATATCCTGTTTATGCAGCGCCGCCGCGATCATGATGCCCGGCCCAACCAGATCAGCATAGGGAATGCCCGAACCGCTTTTGGTCTTTTTCTCAATAGCGTAGGCAAAATATTGTTCGCTGCCTTCCTGTGGGCGATTATGTCCCAACTGGTTGGTGAGCTGCACTTCAGTACACATCAAATCAAGCAGGTTGCGGAGGGCTTCTACTTTACCCTGCCCAACTCCCTGCGCAATTTTGAAGGCCTGCTGCGCAATCCCGGCAGCCAATCCAGCAGCCCAGGGTAGAAAACGAGTATCAGCCGTGGTCTTATTACGCTCGGCGGCATAACGCCAATCCAGCAGCCCGGTCACGATACTGAGCAGTTCGCAGATACCCGTTCCGCGCAAGTGCGGCGGGGCATTGCGGATGATTTCCCAATCAATCAGAATTTTTTCCGCCGCGCCAGTCGTCACATAATGGACACTGCCGGATTCCCGAACCGCCACCAGCGAGGTAAAAAAGCCATCTACGCTCAGCGTTGTCGGAACGATAATGACAGGCAGTTTATTTACCCAGCCAACATATTTAGCGGCATCAGAAACCAGACCGCCGCCCACAGCATAAATAACTTCGACCTGCGGCGGCAAATCCTTAGCAATGGATTTTAAATAATCGTGATCGGCTTTGTGCGGTTCAGCCTGAATCACCAGCGGCATATTTTTGAGATATTTCCCGGCAGCTTCCCAGGCATCCTTGCCCGTCAACAAAGCGGTTGGGCGAGTTTCGGTGACACTGCTCAGGTCAGTAATTTCAATCTGCGGTAAGTGCCAGATAGTAGTCATACGGGCGCACTCCATACGGGAATATTCGAAATCGAATTCAATTAACTATAGACCGAAAGCTGGAATTTTCCAACCAAATAAGGATTTTAATGCATTACGCCTTGAAGGAACATCGCAGATAGGTGACAATTGTTACGTATTGTGCCATGAGTCCGTCCGGGAGACGATCATTATTATGGATACACCGTTACCATCGAACGAAACACTGCTCGAATTCAGCGCTGCCATTCCCTGGCAGGAAATTGAACGCCAGAAACGGAAATTCAACGAGGAAATCAAGCGGATTGCCGCTGACGATTCGATTGAAACCATACCCCTTGAGCGGCTGTCGGATGCCGTTGGCGCTCCCTTAACGACTTATTTTGACCCGAACGACTCGTATGGCGGCAACGTAATTTTGACACAGGCTAACGGTCACACCTATGTCTTTGGCGCAGCAGTCAGCGCCCGTTATCGCAGTCATAAAACGCTGGCACAATCCATCGTCCCTTATAACTTCAATCCCAGCGTAAACCACACCAATCTCCAGGAAACCGATGATCCGGTTACACGAATGCGCTATTTAGGGGCAGAAATCGAGCTAGGGCTGGTTCATAAAGATGGAGCAGCACCCACCGAACCCCAGATTCAGCATTATATGGGCATTTATCGCCAACACGCGCAAAAGTTGGGTATTACGCCGCAGGTTGATCGCGAAGCTTCGCAGTATCAGATTGAAGCGCATGTCGCCCCGGTGATGGGCTATCACCGGACACGCGCGGCACTGGGCGGTATCCTGACCGCTCTGGCGCTGACCAGTGAAGAAACCGATCTCCTGACGACAGTCTTGCCAGCCTATCCGGTAGAATCGGATTTCAAGCTGACGGAAGACCCGAAAGTCCAGACCGCCGTTGATCTGATGCAGGAAGTCAACAATTATTTCCCGGAATACGCGCATAAACTGCACGAAGCTCACGCCCGCTATCATGTTGACCCGCCGACTGAAAATTACGTCCAGATGTTCCGCAATCAAGGCTGCCACATTCATCTTGATCTGGCGGGACGTTCGGAAGGCTTAGGCTTGCTGGCTTTCTATACCATGCTGCGCAGTGCATCAGCCGTGGCGAACGCGGCTGTCTTGAAAGGCGCACCCTTCGTCAACGGAACCTGTGACCCGGAACTGCTGTGTACACGGGAGTATCTGCGCAGTGTCACCGTAACGGGACGCTATCTTGACCTGCCCACCAGTCCACACCTGACAGCCAACGGCTTAGAACACTTTGCTGAACTGCTGCGTTCAGAACGGGTCAATGCCCCGGCACGCGCCATGCTCTACCAGGATGATATGGGGAAATTTGTTTCGGTCATGCATAACCCGATTGGGCGTATCCGTCCCGATCTCGCCAGCAGCAAACGCATCTGCACAGTCGAAAGTACAGGGATGCCGGCCTCAGTGAGTGCCGCGCGTATGGCATCGGTACTGATTGACTTTGAATACAGCCATGTGTTGATAGAAGATTACTTCCGTAAATATGGCTGTGATCTGGAGCCAATGTACAACAATCGGGAGATGTGGGGAGTCCTGGGGCCATTGGATACCAGCAGCTATAAGGCGCAGATGGATGCCTCAGACCGTCATTGTACCGATGTGGAAGTAACCACGGCTGCCGGACAAACGATGACACTGGCGGAATTTTACGAGAAAAAGCGCATTTTCATGCACAAAGCGCTGTATGACATCGACTCGGTTGAAATAACCCCGCGCGATATTGACGATGCCTATGTCAGCCTGACACGAATGCTCAACCCACCCAGCGGGCATCAGGCACAGACGATCAAGGAATTCATCAGCAGCTATAAGCTCAAGAGCACCGGAAACTGGGGGCAGATTTTGCGCAACCGATTTATCGAATTGGGCGGCTCACCCGGCGATCACCGGCCTGATTTGGTACTTAAAATTGTCCATGAAATCCACGATGCTTTGCGTACCCGTTATCTGCAAAATTAGGAGACTTCATGGACAACATCCCGTTTAACCGACCCAGCTTTACCGGAAATGAACAGACTTATATCGCTGAGGCGGTGAAACGAGGACATATTTCCGGCGATGGTTATTTCACCAAACAATGTCATCAAATGCTGGAACACTCGGTAGGGGTTCGCAAAGCGCTGCTGACAACCTCCTGCACACATGCACTGGAAATGTCGGCTCTGCTGCTGGATATTCAGCCGGGAGATGAAGTCATTTGCCCGGATTTCACCTTCGTCTCGACCATCAATGCCTTCGTGCTGCGTGGGGCACGCCCCGTATTTGTGGATGTCCGTGCAGACACTCTGAATTTGAACGAAACCATGTTGGAAGCGGCTATAACGCCCCGCACCAAAGCGATTCTGGTTGTCCATTACGGCGGCGTTGGCTGTGAGATGGACACGATTATGGAAATTGCCAACCGACACGGAATCCCTGTCGTCGAAGATAATGCACATGGTTTATTCGCCCGTTATAAGGGATGCTACCTGGGGACGATGGGCGTAATGGCAACTCAGAGCTTCCATGAAACCAAGAATTTTCAGTGTGGCGAAGGCGGGGCGCTGCTCATTAATGATGAACAATATCTTGAACGGGCAGAAATTATCCGCGAAAAAGGCACTAATCGCAGCCGATTCTTCCGGGGACAGGTCGATAAATATACCTGGGTCGATGTAGGGTCAAGCTATCTGCCATCAGATTTACTGGCGGCATTTCTCTACGCCCAGTTGGAATCGCGCGATAGTATTCAGGCCAAACGCCAGCACATCTGGACAACTTACAACACTGGCTTGCATGACTGGGCAGATAACTATGATGTGCAATTGCCGTATGTACCCGACTACTGTGAACAAGCCTATCATGTCTTTTATATGGTGATGCCATCGCTGAAAAGTCGACAGGCGCTCATTCAACATTTGAAGCAGCAGGGGATTCTGAGCGTTTTCCATTATCTGCCGCTGCACCTTTCGGATATGGGGCAGCAGTATGGCGGGAAACCCGGTGACTGCCCTGTCACAGAACGGCTGGGTGATTGTCTTATTCGCCTGCCCTTTTATAACGACCTGAGCGACTCGGATCAGGCGCGGGTCATCGATGCCATTCAGCTCTTCAATGGATGGGGTTAAACAGACTGGACTCTTCACTCCCGCGATTATTTACCGTTACTCAATGGCCTGCTTATCCATTGAGTAACGCTTATTCAGCAGTAAATTTTCTGCTCCTCCTGCGCCTGCCTCAACAAAATTGTGGTACAATCTACTTTGAAATAATTCCTCAGAAAATTACTGCTGTTATTTCTAAAACCTGTTTAAACAGATTATTGTGATAGAACCTAACTTTTGAATAAATATATGAACCTATACGGACACATATGGACAAGCATGTGTTTGTAGCATCAATCAGGACAGCTTTCGTACTTGGTTGCATACAATGACTCAGGCACAAGGCGAGACATGATTAAAGCGCATCAAATTCGGCTCAATCCCAAGCCTGAACAGGCGACCTACTTTGCCAAAGCGGCGGGGACGGCTCGCTTCGTCTTCAACTGGGGTCTCGCCGAGTGGCAGCGCCAGTATGAGGCAGGGGGAAAGCCCTCGACACTTAAACTCAAAAAGCAGTTCAACCACATCAAGCGTGAACAGTTCCCTTGGGTCTATGAAGTGACCAAATGCGCGGCAGAACAAGCCTTTGCCGATTTGGGACAAGCCTTCAGCAACTTCTTTGCTGGACAAGCTGCCTATCCGCAGTTCAAACACAAACATGGCAGCAAAGCCAGTTTCTATGTCGCCAACGACCAGTTCAGCGTCGGCGATCACTGGATTAGCCTGCCGCATATCGGCAAGGTCAATATGGCAGAAACCTTGCGCTTTGAAGGTAAAATCCTGTCGGCACGAGTGGGTAAACAAGCGGACTGGTGGTTTGTGTCGATTCAGGTCGAAATGTCCGACCAGAAGATATTACCATTCCCGGAAGCGGTTGGGATAGACTTGGGATTGATCGATCTGTTGACATTGAGTACCGGAGAACGGCTCGAAAACCAAAAGCCGCTCAAGGGACTGCAACGCAAACTCAAACGCGCTCAACGCAAACTAAGCCGTTGTCAGAGAGATAGTCAGAACCGGGAGAAAGCACGACGTGAGGTAGCACGACTACATTACCGCGTGACCTGCAAGCGGGATGACATCCTGCACAAAGCCACGACTGCCTTATCCGAACGCTATGGACTAATTTGCTTGGAAAACCTGAACGTCAAAGGGATGATGAAGAATCACTGTTTAGCCGGGGCACTAGGAGATGCGGCCTTTGGTAGATTGGTGGAACTGCTGAAAAGTAAAATCCTAGTACGAGGCGGTCACATCCAGTTTGTAGACCGTTTCTTCCCGTCGAGCCAGATATGCAGCGGCTGTGGTCGGAAAAATGCGGATTTGACACTGGCAGAGCGCACCTATCGCTGTCCGCATTGTGGGTTGATGATAGACCGGGATTACAACGCAGCGATTAATATTCTGAACGAGGGAAAACGGCTGTATGAAGCCAGCCAGAAGTAAAGCTTCAACGTCGCGGTAGTGGCTACGACGAGACGAAAAACGCCTGTGGATGAGATGTAAGACCAAGACGTGCAAACGTTGAGGCAGTCCCAGATGAAGCAGGAACAACCAATTGCGTTTACATATGTATATATAAAAGGTAGCAGAAAGGGAAGGAACACCGAACGCATATCGCTGCGCTCGGCATTTGCTAATATGGCAAAAGCAAAACTTAGAATCGTTCCCCTGGGTGGTCTGGGCGAAGTCGGCAAGAACATGACCGTGTTCGAACTGGGTGACGATGCCCTCATCGTGGATACCGGGATTATGTTCCCCGCCAATGATATGTTCGGCGTTGATTACATTATCCCCGACTTCCGTTACCTGCAAGAACGAACTGATTTAAAGATACATGGCATTTTATACACGCATGGTCACGAAGATCATGTGGGAGCCACCCAGCACGTCGTGGAGGCTTTTCCGGGTGTTCCGATCTGGGCAACGCCACTCACGGCTGGTTTGATCGAAGTCAAACTGCGCAACGCAAATCTGCATAAGACGACCAAAATTAATGTTTTTCAGGCTGGTGATGTTTTGAAAATCGGCCCGTTCGAGGTCGAAAGTTATCATGTCTGTCACAGTATTCCCGACTGTGTTGGTTTCGGCATCAATACACCCTTCGGCATGGTTGTCCACAGTGGGGATTATAAGTTCGACAACACGCCTGTAGATGGCAAAAAACCGGACTACGCGAAGCTGGCAGAGTTTTCCAAGCGAGGTGTCCTGCTGCTCATGGCGGACAGCACCAATGCTGACCAACCGGGCTGGACACCTTCCGAAAGCGTGATTGATGGAGCGTTCGATGCGGTTTTCCGCCAGGCCAAAGGGCGTATCATGGTGGCGACTTTCGCGTCGCTGATTTCGCGCATCCAGCAGGTTGCCAAAGCTGCCGAACGTTATGGACGCAAAATCGCTGTTGCTGGACACAGCATGGCGGAAAATATCAAAATGGCGCGTGATCTGGGCATCCTCAATGTTCCCGACGACATGTTCATTGACCTGAATCGTATCGGTCAAATGCAGGACAGTAAAGTCGTTATCATGGTTACGGGCGCACAGGGCGAACCTTCGGCAGTTCTGGCGCGGTTGGCGACCGGACGACACCGCCAATTGGACATTCAGGAAAGCGATACCGTCATCATCTCGGCGCACACCATTCCCGGTAATGAGGAATCGGTCAACCGCACCATTAACCGTCTGTTCCAGCGCGGCGCGGATGTGATTTATGATCCGATTGCGCCAGTGCATGTGTCCGGTCACGCCCGTCAGGAAGAAATGCGTCTGTTGATTAACCTGACCAATCCACGTTATTTCCTACCCGTTCACGGCGAACTCCGCCACTTGCGATCTCACGCACGATTGGCAATCGAATCAGGCATCCCGGAAGATCACGTGTTTGTGGTCGAAAATGGCTTTGTAGTCGAGGCCGACAAGAACGGTGTTCGCGTAGGTGAGCGTGTCCCCGGTGGCTATGTCTTTGTGGATGGCAGCGGTGTGGGTGATATTGGCAAGGCCGTCATCCGTGACCGTGAAATTCTGGCACGCGACGGCTTCCTGATGGTATCTGTCACAGTAGATCGCAAATCCGGCGAGATGGTTGAAAATCCTGAAATTATTTCGCGCGGCTTCGTCTATCTACGCGATTCGAACGAACTCATTGAACTGGTGAAGTCCACCATCAATGATGTGCTGGTCAATAACAGCGGACAGAACGGCAAACGACGCGACAAACTTCAGGACAGCATCAGCCGTGTTCTTTATAATGAAACAGGCCGTCGCCCGATGGTCTTCAGTGTGATTAACGAGCGTTAGCGATTTTTGAGGGGCATGGATTATCATGCCCCTCATCATTTAGGACAGCGCAAGTTTATTATCCTGTACTGAAACCAGATTATTCCTCAACCCCTTTGGTGCAAGTCTATGACTCAAACTCGTGATCGCGGTCTATTGATTTATGCGCTCGTAATCTTTATTGGTGCAGCCATTTTGTATCGTCTCTGGCTGCCCAACCAGTTTTCCGGTGACGATCTGCAATATACCATCGTTATCCAGAAAGCTGCGCTGGGCGATTTTTTCTACCATCCAGCAGGCGGTCAACCATATATCCCACAGGCGGATGCGGCAGCGCTCAATCACTCACCATCCGCACCACCGCTCAATCCACGTTATTTGCTGGAATGGCCCACTTCAACGCTGGCAGCGCGTATCTGGTCAGTGTTCGGCTGGCAGGGGTCATCGATTGTGCCCATCCAGGCGGTACGCATTCTGGTAGGCGCATTAGGATTAGTATTTTTCTTTCTGGCGCTCAACCGTCTCGTCAGTAAACGCTGGCTGGCACTTTTAGCCACCATCGGGCTAGGTGTGAGCGATGCCTACTGGATTTACAGCACGCATATGGATCAGAGCATCAATATGCTCACGCTGCTCTGTCTGGCTTTTTATCTGTTTGTCCGGCAGAGCCAGACGGGTTCTACACTGGGAAAACAGGTGCTGCTGGCGGCAGTATTGGCCTTCGCCAGTTTTTATAACTTCACCGCGTCCGTCAGTGCATTAGCCTTTGCCATTGGCATCGCGCTTCTCAGTCCTGACCCGAAGCTGTCAAGCCGTTTCATCGCCTTCGTGCGTTTTGGGGTCATCTACGCGGCGATCGTGGTGGCGGTCATTGCGGGAGCAATCGTGATTTTCGTATCGCCTGCCAGCCTGACCGACCCTGCCTATTGGCGTTCGGTCACATTTGGCGGCAAACCAGAATACGGCATCGCCATTGTAAATGACACGATTCGCGCGGCACTGGCACTGGCAAAATCACAAATTCTGTTCCCCGGTGTACCCGGTTCATTACAGGACTTCTTCGACACAGCATCGACAGGAAGCCGTGTGGTACTGCTGGGATACTATGGCATTGTACTGGTCATTATGGCACTGCCTTTCCTGTATCTGGCGCTGCGCCGCAAACAATTAGGCAATCAGGGCAAAATTGTGGCCTTTCTGGCAATCTGGCTGGTCGGACACAGTTTGTTTAATTGGTTCTGGGATCCCGGTTTCAACAAATACTGGCTGGCTCCGCTGGTATGCGTCTGGAGCGCAGCGGCAATAGCACTCGACCACCTGCAACAGCAAACCCAAAGCCGCATCTATCGTCCGGCTTTATGGGGGGCGATAGGGGTAGTTGTACTATCATTTATACTCAACTGGACAACGCAGTTCCTGCCGCAGAGTGACCCGACCAATAATCCCTGGCTCACCATCTCGCAGTCTCTCGGTACAGATAGTCAGCCCAACGATTTGTTTGTCTCGGCGGGAACGGGTACTGTAGCCCATCCAATGGATTTTTACCTGACCTATTTCGGCAAACGCGATGTCCTGTCATCCGGTCTGGTCACTTATGATGCCGGAGGTAATGCAGCCGAAGCAGCAAAACGGTTGGAACCACGCATCACGGCGCATCGAGCCGATGACGGCAAAATCTATGTCTATGGGCTGGAAAACCTGACACCGGAAGCACGTGATCAGTTCATCAGTCTGTTTGGCAGCGGTGCAACGGTTAAGGAAGCCTGGACTTTCCCTGAAATGACCGTTTATGAAGTCGTCAATTCCTAAAATTATTACGCCATTTGCGAACTGACGGTCACATGTTGTATCGTTGGGGGTGAGTCTTTATGGCTCACCCTTTTTCATTTGTAAACGACTTTTGGTGGCAGTAATGAACACCTCTGATTTAGAAACGCCGAGCGTTTTGATTGATCTTGACCGTATGCAAGCTAACATCGCGCGGATGCAGACGCGCTGTGATGATTTAGGCATCAAATTTCGCCCCCACATTAAAACCCATAAAATCCCTGACATCGCCAAAATGCAGATTGAAGCCGGAGCGGTTGGAATCGCCTGCCAGAAAGTGAGCGAGGCAGAGGTATTCGCGACAGCAGGCATCAATGAGATTCAAATCCCTTACAACATTGTTGGGCAGAAGAAAGCCGCCCGTCTGGCTGATCTGGCGCTCTACAACCGCGTCACCGTTTCGGCAGATAGTGAAGCGGTCATTGCCGGGTTGGCGGAAGCAGCCAAGGCCAATGAAATGTCCATTCGGGTGATGGTTGATCTGGTCACCGAAATTGAGCGTACTGGCGCTCCCGTTGAGGAAGTGGTTAATTTAGCAAAAAAGATTGATGCAGATGAAAATTTGCATTTCGCTGGCCTGCTGGTTTATCCGAGCAATCCAGTCATGCGTCCCTATATTCAGGAAGCTATTTACCAGCTTAATCACGCTGGTCTCGGTGTCGACATCGTGAGCGGTGGCGGAACCGGAGCGGCGCTCCATGCCCATGAAGTCCCTGAATTGACCGAACTCCGCGTCGGCACCTATATTTTTAATGATTGGGGAACGGTCTGCAAAGGGTGGGCATCGCTGGATGACTGCGCTATGACGGTCATGGCGACTGTCGTCAGCCGCCCCACACAGGATCGAGTGATTCTGGACAGCGGCAGTAAAACCCTCGCGGCAGATCGTTACGACAACCAGCATGGCTATATCGTCGAATATCCAGAAGCACGCATATACCAACTGAGCGAAGAACATGCTCATGTGGACATGAGCGCATGTGAACATCGCCCGGACATTGGCGAACGGGTGCATATCATCCCGGTACATACCTGTGTCGTGACGAACCTGCACAATGAAATTTATGGCGTGAGCGGTGATGACATTGAAGTCATCTGGCCTGTCGCGGCGCGTGGCAAAGTATGGTAAGGACATATCAATTTCAGATTATCTCGCGAAAAAAGTTGTACTATCCCCATAAAGTCGGGATTTCCTCGTGCGTAATCGCCTGCAAGGTGCCACTGGATGGATACGTCTAACCTCAACCAGAAAAAAAGGATCTTTTTCGTCGGCCTGATGCTCGCGCTCTCAGGTGTGGCCGCAGCCATCTTCAATCCTATTTTAGGGATGGGGGCGGGCGTATTTATGATTATTCCCGTCATCAGTGCCGCTTACTTATTCGAATTCCGCATGGCACTGCTTATCTGGTTATGCAGTCTTTTGTTAACGATGTTGGTGCTGCATTGGAACGAATATCCAGCAAATGACCTTCTGGTTGCCTACGGCGGGCTGGCAGTGCTTTGTGCCACACTGGCGGCAGGTCTGGTAACGGTTCGTATGCGCCGCGTTCAGCAGCAATTGCTCTATGAACTGGACAGACGCAATGCGAGCGATGCCGAAATCAATAAGCGCAATTCGGAACTCGAAGCTCTGCGCCGCGCGAGTTCACAACTCACCACCAGTCTGAATCTCAAACTCATCCTGGAAACGATCCTTAAGAATGCTGCCGAACTCGTCCGAGCAGATGATGTTCATGTTTTCCTGTACGACGGGAACCATCTGACCTTTGGGGCGGCACTGTGGGAAAACCAGACACACCGTGAACCCTTTAAAGAACCCCGTCGAGATGGCATCACCTACACTGTCGTCCGCAGTGGCGAACCGCTGTTGATTCCCGACGTAAATTCACATCCCTTGTTCGAAAACTGGAAGTGGGGTGGCGCTATTGCCGCTTTCCCGCTGAGTATTGGCAAACGTGTTTATGGGGTTATGAATATAGCCTTCGAAAAACCGCATCCATTTGATGAAAATGAAGAACGTATTTTGCGCCTGTTTGCCGATCAGGCGGCGGCAGCTATCCAGAATGCACAATTATACGAAGATGTTCGCCAACAGGCTGTCGTGATGGAACAGGAAATTCTGGAACGTACAGTCGAACTGTCCTCTGCCAAGGAACGGGCAGAAACGGTTTTCAACAACAGCTTTGATGCGATCCTGCTGCTTAAAACCTCAGGCGAAATTGACCATGCGAATGCAGCCTTTCAGACCCTTTTTGGTTTTGTTGACATCCCTTATATACAACCCGCAGCGAACTTAGTCCCTGACAATGACCGCGATAGATTTCTAAATCAATTTAGTTATGTTATGACTACGCAGCTCCCCACCAACACCGAGATTACCTTGCAGCGCAGCGATGGCAGTCATTTTGTGGCAGATGTTGCCCTCGCTCCCCTGCCGGATAAGACAGGAATTGTGTGCAGCATACGAGACATCAGCCGGCGTAAACAGGCGGAAGAGCGCCAGCGCACCATGATTCAGGGGCTGCGTAACGTACTGATTGTCGCCAATGAGCTGATTACCTGTCCAGATGTGGATTCGACAGTACGTGGGGCAATCGAAGCTGCGCGCGCGAAGCTTGGCTTGGAACGATGCGGAATATTTATCGAACAGGATGATTTTATCCAGGGAACCTTTGGAACGGACAGCCAGGGGAACACCACTGATGAACACAAGCTGCGTATTCCGAAGGGAGCGAAATGGCAGGAGCGCTTATCCCAACTGCAACCCGACGACGCACAATGGATTGTCATCAACGATAGCCATACCGAGTGGGATGGTCAGAATAATATTGACATCGGAAAAGGGTGGGTCGTTATCACGCGCATTCCCTTCACCGATGGCACGAGTGGATTTCTATTCAACGATACAACCATCAGCAAAGCCCCCTTAGATGAAACCCAGCAGGAAGTGATTTCGGTTTACTGTTCCCTGCTAGGGAAAATTATCGAACGCAAACAGGTGGAAGACAGTATCCGCCGTGCGTGGCACAAGGAGACCGAACTCAGCGAACTCAAGAGCAGCATTATCACCACGATTTCGCACGAATTCCGTACACCTATGGCTATCATCCAATCTTCAAGTCAGTTATTGAAGCACTACAGTGATCGCATGGATGACGCGCGAAAAAGTGACCATCTGAATAAGATCGAAACGCAGGTTCGACAGATGATCGCGCTGTTAGAGAATGTGCTGACTATCAACCGGGCGGAGATGGGCAAATTGACCTTTAATCCCCAGCCTTGTGATGCCGCCACATTCTGTCAGGCGATTATTGAAAACATGCAGCACGTTACAGGTGAAGGGCATCCAATTATCTTTTCGACAGAGGGTGATTGCTCGAACTGCATGATTGATGAAGACCTGCTGCGCCAGATTGTCACTCATCTGCTGACGAACGCTGTGAAATATTCTCCATCGGGCACTTCGATTGGGCTTGACCTTTCCTGCGATCCCGATCATGTCGTCATCCGCGTTCAGGATCATGGCATCGGCATTCCTAAGGAAGATCTCAAAATCCTCTTTCAGGATTTCCACCGAGCCAGCAATGTGGGAAATATACCCGGAACGGGACTCGGCCTTTCGATTGTGAAACGGGCAGCCATCGCACACGGCGGAACGGCTGTGGTAGAAAGTAGTGAAGGAGAAGGAAGCACCTTTACCGTCGTCCTGCGCACCCCCAGAACAAAAACAACTGTACTTCAACCACAATAAAATCATCTCCAAACACATCCGCGATAAGCTGTTCTACTGCGCCTAACCATTCGTCTAGTCCCTTCCTCCCCAAATGTTGAATGACTAATCAGCCACCCTGTGCCATCATAAGATCATACTCTCGTTAATCGTGACGGGTCATCATTTAAACGCGATGGCCTATCTAATCAGGAGCTACTTCAATGGCAGATAATATTCTCCAAACTCTATCAGATTCGATGGCTGGAGCGGTTGAGTCCGCCGGAAACAGTATCGTGACCGTTGCGGCACGCCGCCGCCTGCCCGCCAGCGGTATCATCTGGTCAGCCGATGGTGTCATCGTGACTTCACATCATGTCGTTGAGCATGAGGATCGTATCCGCATCGGCCTGCCCAACGGCGAAACTGTCAGTGGGACACTGGTCGGGCGTGACCCCAATACCGATTTAGCAGTCATCCGCGCCGATGCAAAAGACCTGACCGCCGCGAGTTGGGCAGAAGTCAATGAAGTGCGGGTTGGTCATCTGGCACTGGCGGTAGGTCGTCCGGGCGATGATCTCCAGACCACACTGGGCGTTATCAGCGCCTTGAGCCACATTGCCGACGAAAACAAGTATTTCGCCCAGACCGATGTGGTCATGTATCCCGGCTTCTCCGGTGGCCCATTAGTGGCAGTCGATGGCAAGATCATCGGCCTGAATTCATCGGGTCTGATGCGCGGTGTCAGCCTGACGGTGCAAACACCCACCATTCGTTACGTGGTGGAAAGTCTGCTCAAGCATGGCAAGATGCGCCGGGGTTACCTGGGTGTTGGCATTCAGCCCGCCCGTCTGCCAGCTGGATTGGCTGAAGAACTCGGACAGAAAACAGGAGCGCTGGTCGTTTCCGTTGAACCGGGCAGCCCCGCTGAACAGGGCGGCCTATTCCTGGGTGATACACTGGTCGCGCTCGGCAGCCATAAAATCGAAGACATGGAAGACCTGCTCGGCTCACTGAGCAGCACCCAGATCGGCGCGAGTGTTACCGTCAAGCTGGTGCGCGGCGGTCAAATACACGATGTCGCTGTCACCATCGGGGAACGTTCATAAACATACAGCCTTTTTGCCCTCAG
>JBGAGR010000065.1:0-30225 GCA_044226645.1 Aggregatilineales bacterium | reverse complement strand
GATGAAACTTCCCAGCGGAACGCGCGCCTGGACATTGTAATCATTCACAAAATCCACTTCGCCGCCGACTGCCTGAACAATGGGTGCAACATCCTGTCCTGTCAGTCCTTCGGCTGCCCAGACCATGACGCTAACACGCCCCTGCTCATCCATCGGCAGGAAGTTCGCCGCCGCCAAATCCAATGCGCCAGCCTCATCGCCCTGCGCATAAGCATCGACGACATTGCCCAGAACATCTGTCAGTTTGGCACGTTCTTCATCGCTCAAACCAGCAGCCAAAGCCGTAGGCGTGACCGTAACCTGTACACCCACAGGCGTAAAGTCGGTCACGATGATGTCATCCAGCATGACGCTGGAACCCGCATTCGCAGCAAACCCAATCTGACCATTTGTCAGCGGTTCAGCATCGGTAAAATCAACTTCAGCCACACCATCAATCGCAGCAACAAAATGTCCACCATCTGCATTCAGTTGAAGGGTATGCCATACATTCAAATCATGCGCTGTGGCACTGGTGGCAAGGGGAACCAGTCCAGCAGCATCACTGCGATACAGCACTGTTTGGGTTGCTTCAACCGATAGCACATAGCCTTGACCATCCTGAGTGCGGAAAGCAAAGCTAAAACCAGTTGCGGAACCATCCTGAGCATCGCTAGCAATATTGAAACGGGTATCCACCTGGAAATCAGCCAGATAGAGCGTATCTACCGGGAGAAGTGTTGCGCCTGCTGTCATCAGTAGGGCTTGATTGCCTTCACCTTCAACGACAACACTGGTTCCTTCACCTGCTAACCAACCAATCAGGTCGCTTTCGAAGTCAGCGGTCAGAACCACCTGCCCAGATGCAGGCTGTTCTTCAGTTGGAGTTGATTCTGGCGTAACTTCCTCTGTTGGGAGAGCTTCTTCAGTCGCTTCTATGGTTGCTTCAGAAGTTACTTCCGGTGTTACTTCCTCAGTCGGAGGAACATCCAGGGTTGGTTCTTCAGTTGGCGCGGCAGTCGGGAGCGGCACCGGAGTCTCAATCGGAACCACGACGATAGGCTGTGGCTCTCCGACAATAATCTGATCGAGACTAACTGCACCTGTGTTTAAGGTATCGGTACTGATGCTGATACCACCAGCAGGCAGCGGAGCGGGATCGGTAAACGAGATCTGCGCTACTCCATCAACACTAACCATAAGCAATCCACCCAATGCCTGAACATTGAGTGTGTGCCAAACCGGCGCAATAACCCCATCAGCCGGTGGCGCAACCAGAGTACCCTGTGCCAGCAGGACATCACCCCTGCTCAAACCTACATTACCAAGTGCGTCAAGCGTGACGACATAACTTTCAGTCCCCGCGCGGAAGGTAAAATTAACATGGTCGAAATTAGTAATACGAGCACGCGCCGCAAATGAAAAATCCGCCAACGATAAATTAGCGATAGCAGCACTTTCATTGGGATTTGCAGTAGTCAAAAACAGATTTTCTCCTTCGACACCAAGCTGCCAGCCCGGCGTAAGGAGCCATCCGTCAAAATTAGCATCCTGAAAATCATCCTGAAAGACCGAAATTACCGGCGGTTGCGTGATTTCAACCGTTGGTACAACCGTCGGTTCAGATGGAACAACTTCTGTGACCTCGGTTGTCGCGGCATCAGTTGGCACATCCGTTGGCGCAATGGTTGCTACTTCGGTAGGCACATCTGTCGGCGCGTCGGTAGGCGGCTGCGTGGCGGTAGGTTCATCAGTCGGCACATCCGTCGCAATTTCAGCGGGTGTCGGTTCCTGAGTAGCTTCTTGCGCCTGCACGATCAAGTCGGCAGCCGGCAGCACCAGGTTAAACACCACAGAAAGAACCATAATCAGGTTCACAACATTCAATAATAGCTGCTTGCGGTTGGGGTTCATTCCGCCCTCCGAAATAAGTGCTTGCGCAGGTTTATAGGCCATGACGCAATATACGGTCGTAAAGATGATTCAAGAAAGTCATCTGAAAAGCATCACCCATCTTTGTTCAACCACCCTTCAATTGAAAGATGATCCAGATGGGAACGTGAGACTTTTCAAACGACTTCTACAAATACTCTACCTGAACTACCGCCGTTCTTGCGCAAAGGTTATGGGCAAAAGTTATGAAATCCATATAAAACTACCAGGACTTTATTCCCCCTCCAGGTGCAGTTGGTAGCGGTGAATACTCACAGCCTCATCCGTCAAACCGATTTCAGCGAGAATTTCATCCGGGCGAACATTCCCCGACTCTCCCACAACCAGATGCGCCAGTAAATCGCCCTGTTCATCAACAGTCAGGTCAAAAATGGAGGGGCGCAGATTCACTTTCACGATTTTATCTTTCCGCTCCCGTTCATGCTCTATCGTTTCACTCTGGAGGAGCGCAGACACTTTTTCCCGAACAGCGACCAGATCAACCTTATCTTCAAAATGAATACGATACTCGGCACTCCGAACCATGGTTTGCAGGGCAGCGCTGCGAATAGGGACTTCACGTATAGCGAGTATTTTCAGTCCTGCTGGACTGACGGCTGTAAGACGTTCCACCAACCCATCCAGACCAATTGCCTCTCGAAGTGATATATCCAGTATCTCACATTCGCTGGAAATGCCCAACGGCAGCGCTGAAGCCAGAGCGAGGCGAGGACGCGGGTTAAACCCCTCGGAATACAAAATCGGCAAATCTGCCCGCCGCAAAACACGTTCCCACAATTTAGCGACATCCAGATTACTGGTATAAATCAGCTCATCGAATTTCCCAAAGGTAATATACAGACGCTGTTTGACCGGCGTATTATCATTCATGCTCAGGCTCTTAAAACCACCCTACTAATCCACAACTAACGACTGACAATCGACAAGTTTTCAGGTACAATTGTTCGCACTATGTCTGTAATAGGAAATGGCATGGCTACAGTATCCAAACGACCAACTTCCCAACAACAGCATCGCCGTGAAACAATCCTCTATCTGATTGTACCGATGATTGTCGCAGGTGTGTTAGTGTTGGCTGGTGGCGTTATAGCATTTCTACTGCCGCGCCGCTTGCAGGTCTCGCTCATTTCAGACTGGATGCTCAGTGTTTTCGTCCTGTGTCCAGCCGTATTATGTTTATTTGGGATTTGCATGGTTTTGATTGTGGCTGTGGCGGCTATGAATCGTCTCCATGAGCTTACGACCAAACCATTAGACCGCCTCGAAGATATGTCCCAGACAGTAGCGGAAAAAACTGCTAAAGTATCCGAGGCAGTTAATCAGCAAACGATAAATGTTAGCAGTCGATTTGCCTTCATTGACCGCTTTCTAAGCGTGTTCGATATACCGGAGGATGAAAAGAAATAACATGTCCGAGCTTTTACCCAAAAACCAGACAGCCAATTGGAAACCTCAAACCTACACACTTGGGGCTGTAATTGGAGCCGTATTTGGCTTCCTCGCAGCCTATCTATATGCCCGTGCCGCCGAAGAAGATGCCGAACGCAACGGCGGCAAACCCAAACCAGTTGGGACGGGTGAAATGATTGGCCTCGGTCTGGCTGCGCTCGGCCTCATTCGCCAGATCAGCGAAATGGGCAAACCACCCAAAAAACGCTAGACAACCTTAAGCAGGTTGAAAATTCCCATGAAGAAACCGGACATGATCTATCTTGTCCCTACCTCTAACCCTATAACCCTACCGGTAATAAAGTGGCTTTATAGCTGGAAGTGGAAGCTCAACATGTGTGGACGCTTTGTATTAACCGCTAATCCAGATGTCATTCAACAATCATTTAATCTCTCAACCATACCGACTGTGATGGAAGCCCGCTATAACATCGCCCCTACCCAGCCTGTTGCGGTCATCACTAATGAAAAATCGGATGAATTAACCTATTACAAATGGGGGTTGATTCCATCATGGGCAAAAGACATATCCGGCGCGGCTAAACTGATTAATGCGCGCTCGGAAACTGCCGCGGAAAAACCGTCCTTTCGCGCCGCCTTTAAACGCCGCCGCTGTATCATCCCGGCAGACGGCTATTATGAGTGGCAGCAGCGCGGGACGGATAAAGTTCCGATGTTCATCCATATGGAGGGACGTGAGCCGTTCGGCATGGCGGGATTGTGGGAAATCTGGCAAAGTCCTGACGGCGGCGAAATCCGTACCTGCACCATCCTCACCACCGATGCCAACGAATTTACCCAGTCCATTCATACCCGGATGCCGGTCATCCTTCACAAAGAGGATTATCCACTCTGGCTGTCGCCTTCCGAAGAACCGGTGCCAGTTTTGCAGGCCTTGATGAAGCCCTATTCGGGTCACAATCTGACCGCCTATGCAGTCTCCAAAGCGGTCAATCGTCCAGTCAATGATTCGGCGCAGTTAATCGAGCGAATTCAATAATCGACATTACTTCCCCTTCATGCGCTTGTCCATCGCCTCCTTGAAGGGGTCTTGTCCCGGTTTCAGCAGTACTTTACGGTTACGTCCGCCTGATTCCTGTTCGCCCACAATACCCAACTCAGCCATCAAATCGACTATGCGTGCCGCACGCGGATAGCCCAGACCAAGCCGCCGCTGGATGAGCGAAGCTGATGCTTCACCCTCCGCGATAACTAGTTCAATGGCTTCTTCCAGCATTGGATCCGTTTCTGCCAGCACCTCACGCCGGGTCATGCCACGCGCCCAGGGGCCAGCGCCCACTGCATCCATCTTGCCTTTACTGACTTGTTCTTCTGTCCAGTTCTTCCAATATCCAACGATATCGCGCACTTCATCATCCGATACAAAACAACCTTGCACACGCTTTGGCCCCATCGCATCGGAAGCCAGATAGAGCATATCCCCACGCCCTAGCAGATTTTCCGCACCCACCGAATCGAGAATAACACGCGAATCTACGCCAGAGGCCACAGCGAAAGATATGCGCGAAGGAAAATTGGCTTTTATCAGACCCGTGATTACGTCCACACTGGGACGCTGCGTGGCGATTACCATATGCATACCAGCCGCACGAGCTTTCTGCGCCAGCCGTGTCACTAGTTTTTCGGTTTCCTCCGGCTGCGAAAGCATCAGATCGCCGATTTCGTCAACCATGATGACGATATACGGCATATAATCATCCTTCTGCCGCCGCCCCAGTCGCGCATTAAAAGAATCGATGTTACGGACTGCGTATTCCTCCAGGAGTTTATAGCGCCGATCCATTTCACGGGTACACCAGCGCAGCACTTCAATAATGCGTTCCTGCTCGATTTCAACCGGGCCAAGGAGATGTGGCAGCCCATTGAACCGGCTCAATTCCACCATCTTCGGGTCGAGCATGACCAGTTTTACATTATCGGGGTGGTTATTCAGCACCAGCGCCATCGTCATGGCGGCGATACACACCGATTTCCCTGACCCGGTTGTCCCAGCAATCAACAGGTGAGGCATAGCTGCCAGATCAACCCCTACTGGCGCACCCGATACATCGCGCCCCAGAGGAATAAACAATGGCGACTTGGCCTTCGCCAGCGCTTCTTGCATGGATTTGCTCTCGTAGACCGAGCGTAACGCCACAACGCTGGGATTACGATTTGGCACTTCGATACCGATGTAAGTATGACCCGGAACTGGCGTTTCCAAACGCAGTCGTTTCGCTGAAAGCGCCAGCGCAAGATCGCCCGATAATCCGGCAACCTTGTTAATACGAGTGCGCTGAACCACAGTAATCTCACCCTCATCGGTCGATTCCTTAAAAGGCTGAACAGCATATTGGGTAACTGTTGGGCCAACCTTCACATCGACCACATCCACATCGATCTCGAATTCCAACAGTGTATTTTCGATCAACACCACATTGTTATTGATTTCCTGTTCATCAGGAACCTGAATTTCAATATCCCGCAGCAAATCCAATGGAGGCAGATTCGAATCGCGCTTGCCAACCTTTTTAACTTCCTTCATATCCGCAATCGTGAAAAAGCGTTTCATACGCCCATCAGGTCGCTCGACCTGCTGGAACCCTTCTTTGGATTTGCGCCCCTTCACCGTCCCAATCGCATTGAAATTCGCCTTCAAATTGTCGAGTGTCAATAAACTCGGCTGGCTTAATTCCAATTTCTTTTCTTCATGTTCCCGGTTTCCCGGACGAAGCGAGGGGGGAATATTGTCCAGATTAGGCCGAATTCGTAGAATCGTCCCGCTATTTCGTTTTATGGCGGATGCATCTGAAGCCGTTTCAGGCGACGGCGTTATAGCAGCCGTTCCCCGCGCGCTCGTCACATTGATGGACTGCATGGTTTTATCGGAATAGCCGCGCAGCCGTTGACTGGCTGCTTGTAGGGCATTCTTGATGTGCGTCTGCCGCAGCCCGAAAAACACACCAACGCTCAAGGCGAGCAGGAAAGCATAAAAGATAGTCGCTGTTAACGAACCAAATAAACCACTAATCACCACACTTAAAGCCCAGCCGACATAGCCGCCGCCTTCACCAGCGCGTGCCAGTGCGCGTAATTCCGGGTCACCACTGGCGAGGTGCAGCAAAGCCAGCAGCGCCAGAAAAGCTACTTCCACAGACAGAATACGCCCACGTGGAAAAGCCATCTTCACACCGAGTTTCGGCAGAAAAATCACGACCCCCAGACCGAGAATACCGCCGGATACAATCACACTACCATACCCGAACAGACTTTTTAGCGCATTCGCCCATGCGGTTGATACGGTCGCCTCAGCGGAAACCTGCAACAGCGATAGAAACGACATAATGCCAAAAATAATCAGCATAATCGCCGCGATTTCATCGCCCCAGGGAGGGATGCTATCCAGTATTGTCTCCCAGAATTCAGGTTTTACAGTATAGCGTTCAACCCGCTGGATGGGAGGGTTTTGCTCAGGTTCCTTCCCCTTAGCGGATCGACTGGGTGCAGGTTTTGCTGTTTTTTGCCGACTCACATTAAACCTCAAACTTGACCGAATCTAATCTCATTATAAATCGTATCAGCTTCATCTGCCCGTTGCGCTCATGAATCAATAAAAGAGGCCGGGCAAACATGACCGACCTCCAGGGTAATAAACGCTTAATGCGCTGTTGAGAGAAATTTCAGACCGATACACGCAGGCTCAGACCAAGCCGGCGGGCGTGGCTGTCGATACTTAAAACACGTGCCGTGACCTGCTGTCCCTCATTAACCACATTGCGTGGATGTAAAAAATGTCCTTCCGCTAATTCGGAAACATGGATAAGTCCTTCCAGACCTTCTTCTATACAGGCGAACGCGCCAAAATCCACGACATTCGTAATAACCCCTTCTACCGTTTCACCAATACGATAGCGTTCGCTCACCGTCGCCCAAGGATCAGGCCGCATCCGCTTAAGACTTAAGGCAATCCGTCCCGCCATACGATCAATTTCCAGAACATAGACCTCAATCGTTTGTCCGCGTTCGAGCAAATCAGCCGGATGCCCCACCCGCCCCCAACTGAGTTCGCTGATATGGATCAAGCCTTCCAAACCACCCAAATCCACAAACGCGCCAAACTCACATAGGTTCGTCACTGTGCCAGACGCGACATCGCCCGATTTCAACCGCCGCAGGATGTCCGCCCGTTCACCGGGCTGAACACGGGCCGCCCGCTCCGAGAGAATAAGCCGATTTTGTTCGGCATTGAGTTCAATAACACGCAGTTTTAACTGCTGACCAACCCAGTTTGTGAGCGCATTCCGCCGTGTGATACCGTTGGCATTTACCGGAAAATCACTCAGTTGGCTCGCTGGTACAAACCCATGTAATGACTGCCATTCAACCAATAACCCACCCCGGTTGTAACCGATGACGTTGAGTTCAATAACCTCATCGTTCTGCATAATATTTTCAATCGCCTGCCAATCCGTTTGAACTTGTTCCTGATGACCGTTCGAATGCAGCGAACTATTCGTTACGTCATCAACCTGCGAAAAGTCTACACTTTCGCGTTCCGGCTCATGTGCAGGTGAGCCGACCTCAGCAAATTCCCCCTCACGTAAAAGAGCTGTCCAATATCCTTCATCTAATGGCGGTGGCGTAGTAAAATCCTGCCGTTGCACGTTGGTAGTCATCCCCTGTTCCCTCTGTAATAATACTAACAACTGCATTTTATAGGGTGCGTAAATCGAGAGTGATGTAAAAATATTTACGATCCAATCCCCGACGCGGCATTATACCACGTCGTTTAACAATTCAGTGACGAGGTTAGGCTAGGATTTGCCAACCATCATTTCCATTTCAATCAGGGTATCTGCAATCGCCTCAATAGCGACGCGCTGTTTACGGTAGAAATCCGGCTCGCTCAAGGCCAAACGGGGCGCAACATCGCGGACTTTGTGACGCTCAATAAAACGCTCAACCAGGATATTGTAGATCGTCCATTCAGGACTGAGTAGCTTACGCTCACCTTGTGGACGCTGCTTTTCAATTGCTTTTAGGAGTATTGTGCGGAGCGCACGAGCGGGATTATCATCGTGTTCCTGCATCACCCCACGAACAATTTGGAGTCCCTGCAAACTGCTGCTCGTTAAGCCCGGTCCTCCCCAGTAATGTCGCAGAGCGGCTCGTACCTGTTCGATAAATTGGTCGCGGTCAAGATGACCATTTTCCGAGGCAACAGCGCCTTCACGACCAGGGCGGTATTCAACTTCTGCCGCACGAGTGCGCGTAACAGTTATCTGTGGCAGCAGCCCTTCCAATGCTCCGTAAATCTCTGTTTGCAAAGTCATATCGTCCAGTGTCTCGGCTGCGCGGCGAACCTGGCTGCGAAAAACTAACCGTTCATCGGTTGTTAAATCCACTTCTGTTGAACGCGCCTGAATTCCAAGAAATCCTATTGTCGGGTCATCCTCTCCTGAGTTTGCCCAACGCTTACTGTAGAGAGGCGTTACCCAGTAAGAATGCCACTTCTGGATAGCAGGTTTGTCGGCAGGATTAGCCTGCTGTAGAAGAACATGGATGGCATCATGTTCTTCTTCCAACCACTTCGGACTCGGACGAGTTGGACCGACAGCCGAAATAATTTCAGGGGTAACGTCCGTCAATGAAACCACAAAAGCAGTGTTAACCTGTAAATAGTCACAGGCAGAAGCCAGAATGGCATCAAGCAGTTGTAATAAATCCGCCCGTGTGAGTAACCGTTCACTCAGATTCTGAAGTTTCGCCAGTTGATCATCATCTTCACCGGAATAAATCAGACGTTTTTCCAACCAGGGCAGCATCAGGGCAACTCCCCACTGCCATAGCAGCACCGTCGCAACCACCGCGAAAGGCATAAAGCTGTTTCCCGGTAACCCCAGAATAATCCGGGTCGCCGGGGTTGTAAAATTAATGATAGCGAGTGCCAATAATCCTGTGGCGGGGCCACGCAGCACGAACCGCAGTAAGTCTGCCTTCACTACCCGGTCTGGAAGACGCGAACCAAAAAACGACAACGGGTACGAAAGAAACAGCAGCATCATAATCAACACGAAATTCGCGACATTTACCAGCAGAAGCATACCGACTGAACTGGTTTCGCTGATCCCAAGCAGCACCGAATAAGGAAAAATCCCCAATGCCGGGGTCAACATGGCAAATTGCAGATAACCCATCCGGCGGCGTGTGTCCCGTGTCAGACAGCGTTGACGGGCGCGCTGCACATTCACAAAAGCCACACCACTGCCAATCAGAAAATACGCCATATAAACAGGGAATAACGAACCACCAAGTATATTCAGTAGTTGAGCGCCACGTAAAATCGGATGAATGAGGATATCGCTGAAAGCCGCAGCGATGACAAAAACCACGCTGAGTAAATACAGCAAGCGTGTAACCCGCCGCCGCCGTCCGCGTGAGGGTAAGCCCGTCGTCGAAAGCAGCGCATCTGAAAGATGGAATGTTGCCGCCGGGATGAAAGCAATACCAATCCACTGTACCCGAACCATTGCTTCGAGCGTCTTTGCACTGGGGCCAAGTGCAATAAACACATCACACAACGACACAATGGTGACGCACAGCAGCACGATACCCGATGTCCGCACGATCCGATCCCGCAAATTGCGTGACAGGTTGTAAAGCAGCATCGAAGCCGCTACGACTACAATGGCAGCCGTAAAAGTTTCATTGATGAGATTTAGAAATTCACCCAGAAAATCGTTCACAGGTGGTGACTCACTCAATTACCGTAGAGATTGACCAAAGAATACCGCGATGTCCTGATTAGGAAAATACTGGTCATTAAATCCACAGAATTTGAAGCCGTTTTGCTGACAAAAAGTGATGCCGAGGTAATTCTTGGTCTGATTTTCGATCATGAGCTGCAACAGATGCTGTTCTTTAGCCCATTGTCGTGCCACACCAATCATGCGCGTCCCAATATGCTGTCGGCGATACGGACGCGCGACGACAATATCCTGAATGAGCGCGATATGATGGACAGAATCATTACGCATGGTCAGATAACCAAGTATTTCGCGATCATCCTTCGCCGCGGCAACCAAAAAACACTGCTCCGTTGGCAGTGCCAGTCGCAAACGAGATTCGCTGGCTGGATAAATCGTCTCCAGGGTACGGGGTAGGCGTTGGGGCTTAAAGGCAATCTGCCATTGACCGAGGGTCTCTTCAATGGTCATTTGCCAGACATAATCAGTTTCGTAGTGATGGTCGAGTTGCAGACACGAGGGAATATCGCCTTCCAGTCCATCTCGAATTAGAAAGCCCAAAGAAGTCGCCATAATTCAGGTTAGGTAAACGTCGCCGAAGGTTCCACTAACGACGAGATCAACCAGCGGGGCATCGTCATCAGCTTCACGGGATAAGTATAGATTGGCTTCGGGTTGTTCGTAACGATACCCATCGGCATGAACCCGGAACAAACGCCCGCCCTGAACGGTGATACGTGTCCGATAACCCATCGGGGTAACAATGTGGATATTGCCTAAGGTAGATTTGAAGTATAGCGGTGCAAGCGCTTCAGCGGGGCATACGACACGAATATCGCCTAAACCGGTAGCGACCTGCGCATCCTGGAGGATTAGCCCCAGAAAGTCCAGATTCACCTGCCCCAGATAACTGCTTATCAAAATCTGCCAGGGCAAATCGTGCGCGATACTCATCTGCCAATCGGCAAACGACAACCAGGGAGTCGTCGCTCGATCCATTTTCAAAAAGGCGTGGGTATCATTAACCCGCATTGACGGGCGCGATGAAAAAGCAAACTGACCAGCGATCAGACGGCCTTCCTGCTGCAATCCTCGGATCTGGACATCGACTTCGCCAGCACTGATTTCCAATGTCGCTGACTCGACGCTGCCACGTGTGATCCCAAAGGTACGGGCATCGCCATTCGGCAGCAGATCGCCGCGCACAAGAATCGCCGCTCCCATGACGACCAGTGCAAGCGGCCACAAACTGGACAGGTCAAAACTGCCGAGCAGCAAAAAGTTGTTCAGCAGCAGCAAAACACCAACAATTGCCAGTGCCAGAGGCCATAACCAGGGTCCATGTGACCGCTTTGCAGGCAAACGCTTACTCCTCGTACAGGTAATCGCGCAGGATGACGTGTGCTGATGACTGGCGCAGACGGTTCAAAGCCTGTGCCTCAAGCTGACGTACACGCTCGCGGGTGACACCAATCGTCTGTCCGACTTCTTCGAGTGTATAGACCCGTCCATCTTCTAACCCGTAGCGCAGCTTCAGAATTTGAGCTTCGCGCGGGGGAAGACGATTAAGCGCAGTCTGTAACTGCTCGTGCAGCAAATGCGTCGCGACTTCTTCAGTTGGTGCCGGGCTGTTGACATCTTCCACAAAATCGCCAAAAGTCGAATCCCCTTCTTCATCAATCGGGGTTTCCAGACTGACCGGGTGGCGAGCAATTTCCAACAGGTTTTCGATCTTGTCAGGAGTGGTCTCCATGCCCAGCGCTAATTCTTCAATCGAAGGTTCACGCCCAAGTTCCTGAATCAAATTAAGCTGTACACGACGCATCCGGTTGAGCTGGTCGCCCATATGAACCGGAACGCGAATCGTACGTCCCTGGTCAGCAACGGCACGGCTAACCGCCTGCCGAATCCACCAGGTCGCATACGTGCTGAATTTATGTCCGCGACGATATTCGAATTTGTTGGTTGCCCGAATCAAACCAATATTACCTTCCTGAATCAAATCCAGGAACGGAACACCGCGTCCAATATACTTTTTGGCGACGCTAATCACGAGACGAGCATTAGCACGAATCAAATGCTCTTGCGCGGCCTCGCCATCCGCCACGACTTCACGCAGCGTATAGGCATCGTCCATCGAAAGATCATCTTCGTATTCCTCAAGCTGTTCTTTCGCCAGCTCGGCTGCTTCCATACGCTTTGCCAAAGATACTTCTTCTTCAGCGATGAGTAGAGGAACACGACCAGCCTCTTTCAGATAAAGACCGACTACATCGTCGGTATCCAAAGCCTGCTGATAGCCCGCATCTGTCGTAATGTCCTGATCAACATCGAACATAGACAAATCGAGATCATCCTCATCCATGAAGTCATCAGGGTGATCGAGCGTCATATCCTCAGGCATAGGGGCATCCATATGAGGACTAGCAACCACTTCTATACCAGCATCCGCCAGACTATCCATTATATCATCCAGTAAACTGATTTCTCGCTCGGCATCAGGCAGCAACTTCAGAATATCGTCATAGGTGACCATACCCTGTTCTTGCGCTTTTTTGATTAGTTGAGCACGAAGTAGCTCTTTTTTATCTTGTATCATCACTGTCAACATACGTTATCTAACCAGTCCCTGCTACCATTGTAACAGGGTTCTTGATCTCCCAGAGTATACCTTCTGACGATTAGGATGACTAAAAACTAAACACGAACTTAATTAGGAGGCAAACAGCAGTACAACATATTATATCATCACCTGCTATCACCCTGTGCATTTATTACATTAACGCGGGGTCTTCCGCTTGTCAAGTTAATGGTGGATGATTCAACTGTGCCAGAAGGAAATCCACCGCTCCACGAGTAAATAAATAAACCTGTGGAGAATCATCAACTTGTCCGTAATAACTCAAACTGGAGGGGGTCAGGTCGCCAATCACAATGACATGGCTCTGATTATCTTGCAGCAGCACTTCCACAGAAAGCTGCCCCTGGGGATTAAGACCAAACTGACTTAAATCAGTTGAGTCAGTAGTTGGCGCGGTACCATCATATTCCATCAGTACAACTGCCTTCGCCATATTAGACGCTGTGGCAACATCTAAACTTCCTTCGCTTTGCGGCGCAGTCCAGTTTCCAGAAGAATCCCGGCTGATTATGAAAGCATCGTTGGTCTTAGGGTTCCGCAGCCGTATCGCTACAATATCCAACACCGTCATATTCATATCACGACCTAAAAAACTGACGGATGTCGGAATCGCAGCGGGTACGACGCTGCCACTCTGCGGTTGAGACTGGAGCAGCGTAAACACCAACAAAGCGACAAATATCGCCAGCAGGATATAAAAACTCCGCTGCTTCATGCCCGCATTCGCCTCATCCAGACTATGAAACCCGTCGCCAGGACAATCCCCGGCAGCAAAATAACCGTCAGGAAGGCAATTAAATCCAGATTTTGCCCGCTGATAAAAATCAATGGTGTAGTCTGGTAGGCCTTAATCCCAAAGTTAAGGGTATCACCGAATCCAGTCAACCATGACAGGCCATCGGTAAACAAAATACTGTTCCCAGCCGTCATAACCTGACCATTGGTCGCAAAGTCACTATCACCTACCAGCAGAATTTTCGCCCCGGTCTGTGTGTTACTCGCCCACACCACCATCGTCAAGGGACCCGGCATATCCTGCCCGTCGTCGAATGTATAAGTATTGGTTTCACCCAATGCCTTGAGATTGGTTTCGCCATAGCTTTGCTGCGACGACAGTGCTATACGGCCATTCGGCGTGTCGGCTGGCGGCGTAGAACTCACATCTACCGCGCGAACAAGTTTGAAGACCGGCGCTGTGTTGTTTTCATTCAAGCGACGGGCAATGTCATTATCAGGAAAAATCGCGTTGGTCGCAACATCCAGAGCAGTATCACCACTTGAACCGTAGTCAACTACAACAGCATCCAGCGCGTGCAGCCCATAATTGTCCCACAGATATTGGTTAAAAGCCCCGTCCTGCCGCATAAAGGCATCCTGATTAAACAGGACATCCGCCATGATAAATAAGGAACCACCACGCTTGAGATAACGATCAATAACCGCGATTTCCGCCGCATTAAAATCCGTCGTAGGCCGCGCCAGAATAAGCGCGGATGCATCGGCCGGAATATCCCCACCACTGACAGCAATATCAGATAAACTCAGGACATTCGTAACGAGTCCGCTTTCCTGAATACCATTGTTAACCCCGGAAAGTCCTTCCTGGGAACCGTCCAGTGCATCACGCTCACCATGACTCGCCTCAAAATAGACCGTTATCGTGCCAGAAATGAGCAGCCGCCCGATAGCCTGCGTCATATCCCGCTCCTGGCTGCCGCTGCTGGGAACACGCGCCAGGGTGCTGAAATCCACCGAACCATCAGGGTTCAGATACGAAATAAAAACCTGACCATCGTATTGGGCACCGTATTTCTGTGCTTTCGCAGGTTCTTCATCCGGGTTGATATATTCCCGGCTAATCATGCCATTTGAGCGAACTTCATACTCACGGAAAAACTGGTCATCCACTTCACGTTGCTGCAACATCTGGGATGAGTAAAATCCAGTGATACGAATTGGTCGTTTAATCTGGTTGATAACCGTCTGCGAGACACTGCCAACCGTGAAACGCTGGTCTGTCGTCATATCCAGTGTAATCACGGCACGTTGGAGCAGAATATACACCAGCGCCACGATACCCACTAAAACGAGCGCGCCAAAAACAGCCGTCGTCCCATAACGGGTTTGCCGTCCGCTGACAAAGCCTCTGAATTCCACCGGGGACATCAATGCCCACATTAGAATGCCCAACGCGCCAACAACCAGAAATGCCAGAATGGCGCTGGTTAATCCACCTTGCCAGATCAGGCCAATCAGACCTATAAGGAGCGATGTACCGCCGATATAACTGCACCATTGCCCGATATGACCGCGTGTTATGACAATCGATTCGTTTCTCATTAGCGCCACCTGTTCGATTCAACAACACGGATGGCGATAAACAGCATGATGACAATAATCCCCGCATAGTAAGCGACATCTTCTGCGCGAACCAGGCCTACCGCAAACGAAGTCGTGAAATGTCCACCCAGCGTCAGTTGGCGGATAAGGCGTGCCAGATCGAGATTAGCGACAATTTCGCCCGCCAGATCGCCCAACCACAGCATCATCAACACAGCAATACTTAGAAAAGCCGCCACAATCTGGTTTTCGGTCATGGAAGAAAATACAATCCCGACAGCCAATGTCGCGCCACCATATAACCAGATACCGATATAAGCACATAAGGTATGCGAAATATCGGGCTGCCCGACACTCACCAGAATGAGTTGATAGCTCAAGGTTAGTACAAGCAGGACAGAAAAGTAGAACCAGGCGCTCAGGAACTTACCCACCACAATCGCACTGTCATCAACAGGCGCAGTGAGCAGTAGTTCCAGCGTCCCTTCACGCTTTTCTTCCGCCAGCAAACGCATCGTCAGCAGCGGCGCACAAAATACCATGATGAACGACATAAAATACGGAATCAAAGCTGGCTCAACCGGTTTAGTGGTTACGCTCACCGCCACATCATAATTAAAATACAACCCCGTAACCACCAGCATCGCACCCGCAATCATGTATGCAATCGGTGAAGCAAAATACTGTCCGACTTCACGCCGGAAAACAATCCATAGGCTGCTCATTTATGCGTTGTCCTTGCCCACAATGTCGAGGAAAATATCCTCCAGTGTCATCGCGACGGGTCGCAGCTCAAGCAGTCTGTAGCCTGCTCCAACCACTTTTTGCGAAATATCTGCGCGTGCATCAACATTCGTGCGGGTACGGATCGTAAATCCATCACCTTGCACCCGCATATCTTCAACGCCGGGAATATTCTCCAGCAATTTTCGCAGCGTTGCTTCATTCGCCCCGCTCACCTGAACAAACAGATGTCCACCCGCCTGAAGCTGTTTACGCAGCGTCGCCGGAGCGCCTTCCGCCATCACACGCCCGTTACGGATAATCACCACCCGGTCACAAACCTGCTCTGCTTCGGAAAGGATATGCGTGCTGAACAAAACCGTATGTTTTTCACCAAGCTGGCGCACACTTTCGCGCACCTCAATCACTTGCTGAGGATCAATCCCAATTGTCGGTTCATCCAGAATCACAACCTGCGGATTATGAACAAGCGCTTGCGCCAGTCCTAAGCGCTGCCGCATCCCTTTAGACAAATTGCGAACCAGCGTGTTACGCCGATCTGCCAGATTAACCTGTTCCAGAATGGCTTCGACCTGTTTACGCGGATAGCGAATCCCGCGAATCTGCGCCCAGAATGTGACATAGCCTTTAACCGTCATATCCGGGTAAATGGGCACCCGTTCAGGTAAATAACCCACCAGTTTGCGCACTTCCATCGAGTCTTCGAACACATCATAACCCGCAATTTTTGCAGTGCCCTCAGTGGGCGGCATAAAGCCTGTCAGGATGCGCATGGTGGTGGTTTTACCCGCCCCATTCGGCCCCAACAGACCTACAATCTCGCCCGGTTTTGCCTCAAATGAAATATGATCTACCGCGAGGTGATTTCCATAACGCTTCGTTAGATTTTGAACTTCGATCATGACAACCTGACTGAGTAGATGCTTTGAGTAACTAGCATCCTAACGCCAGCTTGCTAGTGCGTCAAGCATATGTAAAGGCATATAGACAAGGGATTTATCTGCCACTTAGATTCAAACCACCGCCGCTTGTGTTCCAGAACGACTGAGGGCGATTTCATCAGCGACTTTCTTAACCACTTCATCCTTGCTCTTCAGAGCATCCTGCAAAATCTCATCAGCAACTTTTGCGCTGGGAGATTCCTTGTCATCGGACATCAGGCTGTTGGCAACCCGCACAATTTGCCCTTTTACCCTGCTGTCCTGTTCCAGAAGATACGAACGCCGCAGAATCCCCGGTGCGCGTTCATGCCGCATCCAAGCCAGAGGCCAAATCGTTGCCTCGCGCACTTCCGGCATATCATCTAAAAGCGCACTTTCGAGCGCATCGATCATCAAATCAGCCGCTTTTGTCTTGGCGATGTCGATTTTCAGATAGTTGCTGGCATGGAAAAAGGCTCGCAACACCTGCTGACGGGCAACCCCGTGAGTACGTCCGATTACGCCGGATAACTCCTCCAACCACGACTCGCCAGCCAATTCCAGCAAGCTTAACGCCGCAGCATATTTAACATCGGCCTCAGGATCGTTCATAGCATTGCGCACAACCGGCATCGCTTCCGGCGTATCGTTTGCACCCAGTGCTTCTAGTGCTTTGATACGCACATCCGGGTCTTTCGCTTCCAGAACCACCTGCAAAACAGGCACAGCAGCCGAATCCTGACAGTCACGCAGACCCCAGGCAGCGGCTTCCCGCACACTATCATCTTCGTTCTTCAGGAAATCAATCATCATCTGGTAAGCATTCAACTCGCGCCAATCACACAGGGCATACATCGCCCCTTCACGCACGCGCGAATCCTTATCCTTAAGTGCCTGTCGCACCAGCGGCTCGGCGGAAAACCATGAAAAACCGAACAGATGCCGCGCAACCGTTGCCCGTGTACGTGCCTCACCCTTATCCAGCGCGTCCTGCATAATCACACGCGCGTCCCGATCACCACGGCGGCTGAGCATTTTTGCCGCATTATAACGCACGAAAAAATTCTCATTACGTAACATTTCCGCCGCTGCGTCCAGCGAAATCGCATCGGGCGGCAGCACATTCAGCATAGTTGCCAGATGGCGCAGCGAAAGACGACGTTTTCCCTGTGTAGAAGCCCCTGTCGCCAGAAGTGGTTCGCGGCCTGTGATTTTCGTTTGAACAGACATTATCTTTCCCCCTAACGCAGTGTAACAACAGCGACGTTCGTCATGAGAACTTTGTTGGAATGGAGATCAGTCACCGTGAGCCGGAGCTGACGGCGATCATCAATCATAAACTCGGCTTTCAAGCGATCCTGCCCTTGTTTCCCCGGCGGCACAAGGTTCGCCAGCATATTGAGCGCTTTGGCTTCATTCAGGGGAACGATTTGTTGACCATTGCTGTTAGCCTGTGCCACAAAAACAGCCTGTCCATTTTCATATTGCACTTCAATCATCGACACCGAATCGGTATCAATTTCACCAATCACGAACTCAATTTCCTTCTGGTCAGGGTGAGCCGCCCCCAGAATCACTTCTATCGGCTGCTCGCTGGGATACTGGCTGCCCATCGGCACTATTTCATCAAATTCATGTTCGCCGGTTTTCGGATCAAGATAGCGAATACCATAGCTGTGTACCAGATAATCTTCCAAGCCAAAACCCGCCGCCACCTGCAACGCACCTTCTGCCACTGCCGTAAAGGGCTTATGCGCCTGTACAGCCATCTGCGTGAAATACTGTCCTAATGTCCGTTGCACCGAGGGCATCAGCGATGTTCCGCCGACCATCAGAACATTATGAATATCCTCTTTGAAAATGCCCCGCTGGTGCGCCACATGCATGACCTTATCTACGACACGGCGCAGCGCGGTATAAAAGCCATTTTCTTCGAGCAGGGCTTCTAATTCTTCGCGTGTGATAGTCACCGTATGCGACTTCCCAGTCGCCTCAAAGGTAATGTCGGCGCTCTCAGCGGTAGACAGAGCAATTTTCGCCTGTTCACAGCGCGTCAGCAGTGTAGCATAATCATTACCCAGGTCTTTTGTGGAAACCTTTGTCCGCTTCAAAACTTCAGCCAGCATCCACTGGTCAATGTCGCTTCCGCCGATGATACGTCCCGCTTTAGCAATAACCTTAGCGGAATGCTGCGAGGTGTTCCCTTTCAAAATGCGCTGTAAGATGCCGCCTGTTTTTTCGCGGCTTTCCGGTAGTTGAACCAGCGACAGATCCAATGTCCCGCCGCCAAAATCAAAAACCAGCACCACAGCACCCGGTTTATTGACGGTATATCCCAGCGCTGCCGCGGTTGATTCATCCACAACGCGAATTTTGTCAGGGGCAATTTCATCAATCACGCTGTTCAGCCATGAAAGGTAGCCCTCGAAAGAGGCGACAGGCGCGGTCAGCACAAGTTGCTCGATTTCGGATTCCTCGCAGGGAAACAAATCAATCACCTGCCGGAGAAAACTGCGTCCCGCGTCCCGGTCTGCCCATTCTTGCGCATCAATGGTGCGGGGATCAGGTGATGGCGACACGACAATTCCACGCTTGAAATTACGAAACAGGCGGTTATCTTTCTGGAGGTCGAGTTTCTCGTCCCGCACAGCCTGCCCCAGCGTGACTTTCCCAGCTTTACCGTCATTCACATAAAGAAGCGAAGGGATAAGCGAAGGTCGATCATCCTCCGTACTGGCGCTAATCCCCGGAAGGGAAATAATCTCAGCAGCCTTGCTATCATCGCTCCAATGAGCCACAACGGTATTGGTCGTTCCAAAATCAATGGCGAATTTATGCCCCATATCATACCCAACCCATAATTCAAACTGAATTCCAACATTTACTCATTGTAACAGTTTGATTATTGAACAACCATTTAGACTTGGGAGAGAAACAAAAAAGGGCGGGATATACCCACCCGGTCTGCTAAATTATCACTTACTCTGAAGGCTGATTGAGGCTGTCGCCATTCATCTCGCCGGGATGATAAGTATCCAGACTGGAATGACCAATAAATTCACGCACCAATGAAGTGTCCGGAATCATGGCCTGCTGTTCAGGCGAAAGCGGCTGCACCCAGCGCAAAAATGAGAGCAACCGATTGGCCTCGATATGGGGCGGTGTTGCTGGCTCAACTTGCAGCAGCAGCGACTCCGCTAAAGGACGCAGCGCCGCCAATTCATAGACCAGTGCCGAATTAAACATGGCATCCGCATTCTCCTGATACGGAAAAATATTCATCTTTTCACCCCGCCGTACACTTTGCCAGCGCATCAATGTATCCGTCGCTGAATAACCGCGATACTGTGCGTCACGCACAATCCGCCGCAGCAGTCGCACGTCCGTTGTTGGAATACGATTATGGGCATCCGTGTTCAAGGGTGTCAGGGCCGATACATAAATCCGGTAGATTTTGTCGGGCGGAATATCGGGAACCAAACCCGGATTCAATCCATGAATCCCCTCGACGATGATAATCTCATTGTGTTTAAGCTGCGCCAAACGTCCATCAACGCTTTTCCCGCGCACAAAATCGAATTTAGGCAGGTGTGTCACTTCTCCCGCCATCAATTGCAGCAAATGTTTATTAAACAACGCCCGATTGATAGCGCCCAACGCCTCAAAGTCATACTCCCCATGTTCATCTTTAGGGGTCATTTCCCGGTTGACAAAATAATTGTCCAATTCGAGTGTGAAAGGTCGCAAGCCATGTGCCAGCAGTTGAATTGCCAGCCGCTTCGAAAATGTGGTTTTGCCCGATGAAGATGGCCCCGCGATCAACACCAGTTGGACATTATGCCGCTCGTGGCGGTCACAGATTTCCCCGGCGATATGGGCGATCCGCTCTTCGTGCAGCGCTTCCGCCACCAGAATAAGCTCATGCGCGCGATTTCCCCGCACAATCCGGTTTAGCCGCCCAATATCCTCGACATCCATACGCGCTAACCACTCATCAGCTTCCTGAAAAACAGCGATCAGCTTGCTTTTGATGTCGATAGGTCGCAGTTCTTCCGGGGATTCCTTTTGTGGATATTGCAGGATGAATCCGCCATTGACCTTGATCAGCCGGAAATAACGGATGTACCCCGTAGACGGCAGCATATAGCCGTAATAATAATCTTCTCGGCCTCGCAGCCCATAAAGCGTCAATTCATTGCGGGTACGCTGCTCCAATAAGCGAATCTTGTCCTGCTCGTCCCGCGCGGAAAATAAGGCAGTCGCCTCCTCTAGTGGGACAATACGCTTCGTAATCGTATCGTCACTTTCCACGATTGTGCGCATATGTGCATCAAGTCGATCAAGTTCAGCTTGAGAAAATGCTTTGCGGTTCAGCAGCTTACAATAAAACCCACCCTCAGGGATTGAGTAACTGATGCTAACCTTAGTTTCAGGCCATAGTTCCGACACCGCCGTTGCCATCAGCATCACCAGTGATCGACGGTAGATACGGCCCCCATCGCTGCTGCTGAGTAAAACGGGTTCCAGGTTAGCATCACGCGTTATGGGATAAGCCAATTCACGCAGCCGTCCGTCCAGAATGCCACCCATCAGCATGGTCGCATTCCACGCCGGGTTGGATTCACAGGCCATCTTCAGAAATGCTTCAATCCGTGTTCCGAGTGGCCCTTCCAACACCAATCCGGTCTTAAATGTAACCCGGATGGCCTGTCGAGCCTGCGAAACCTGAATAGCCTGTTCTTGAATCGTATGCGTAAGCATCATGATAATCCTTTAGCCAGTGAGGAAAACGAAGCCCTCAACCAGCCCTTACATTAAAACTGCATCGAATAGAATCCTAGAATCATTGTATATACATTTTTCGACCCAAAGGCGAAATTTATACGAAATTAGGTACACAGATTTTTCCAAACACGCGCTATAATGGCACAATTTCACCTATAGAGGATGAGGGTTTATGCTCCCTTATGAGAAATATCTCGCTGAAATTCTAATCGACACAGCTACTCTGCAAAAACGGGTTGCTGAGCTGGGTGCGCAAATCACAGCGGACTATGCGGGTCAGGATAACTTACTGCTTATTTGCATCCTCAAGGGCGGCATTATGTTTCTGGTTGACCTCTCCCGCAATATAACCTTACCACACGAAATGGATTTCCTCGCCGTCTCCAGTTACGGTAAAGGCGTGCGCGAATCCAGCGGCAATGTGCGCATCGATATGGACTTGACCGCCGAAGTCACCGGACGACATGTTCTCATCGTAGAGGATATTATCGACAGTGGTCAAACGCTGCGCTTTGTCATGGATGTTTTGCAGGCGCGCCAACCGGCAAGTCTGCGCCTCTGCACTCTACTTAACAAACCCAGCCGCCGCAAAGTGAACATCAACATCGATTATGTGGGGTTCGATATTGAGAACAAGTTCGTCTTTGGCTACGGCCTCGATCTGGACGAAAAGTACCGAAATCTGAACTTCGTTGGTGTCGTCAAAAACGAATTCATCGAATGACCCAGCTAATACCTCACCAGACTCCCAGACCCTTTTTCTGGCCTGACATTGTATCAGAGCTGCAAGACTTATTAATGGATTTCCCTGAGCCAATCTATATTGTGGGCGGTGCGGTGCGCGATGCCTTTCTACATCGGCCTATTCATGACCTGGATCTGGCTATCGCAGGAGACTCACTTGGACTGGCGCGGCATATCGCTAACAGTTTCAATGGGTCTTATTTTGTACTGGATGATGAACGTGGTGTAGGGCGCGCGCTGCTGGACAGCCCCGAAGGCCGCATCATGGTAGACATCGCCCGTTTTCGTGGCCCAGGTTTGCTGGAAGACCTACAGGACAGGGATTTCACTGTAAACGCGATGGCGGTTGACTTAAAGGGGGATTTAAACCTGCTGATTGACCCCCTGGACGGCGAAAGCGATATGATGACCAAACAGATTCGCCGCTGTGCTCCCCATTCGCTCAGCAGTGATCCCGTTCGTGCCTTGCGCGCCATCCGACAAAGCGCACAATTGGGAATGCGTCTTGAGGCGGAAACCCTGCGCGATGTCCGCGCTGTCATCCCACTGCTGACTCAATCTTCACCTGAACGGGTGCGGGATGAACTTTTCAAACTCCTCTCTGTACCCCGCCCTGCCGCCGCCATCCGAGTGGCGGATGCTATTGGCATACTCAATGTGATCTTGCCGGAATTAATTCCCCTGCACAATCTGCAACTGCCACCGCCCCATATTTTTGATGGGTGGGAGCATACGCTCTCTGTCATGGAAAATTTAACTGGGATTCTGGCGACCATCAGCTTTACCCGAACCGACAACACTGCCGCGACCTTCAGTTTTGGCATGATCGCCATTCAACTGGATCGCTACCGCAAGCAACTGCACACCCATGCCACATCCGTCTGGCCGAACGAACGCCCCCATCGGGCATTAATGATGCTCATGGCGCTGCTGCATGATGTTGGCAAAACAAAAGAAACTGGTGCGAAAGCAGGGGACGATCAGGCCATTGGAGGTAAAATAGCGGCTAAACGCACTGAATCAATGCGTTTAAGCAATGCGGAACGAACTCGCGTCACAACGATCATTCAAAATCAATCGCTCGCCGACACATCCGACCTTATCGCCATTCATCGTTTCTGGAGAAAGCTAGGCGACGCGGGAATTGATGTCTGTTTGCTGGCACTGGCTGACCATCTGGGAACCTATGGCCCACAATTGGCGCAGGACAACTGGTTAATGCTCGTTGAACAGGTGCGCATACTGCTCGAAGCCTATTTTGAAAAGCACGATCAACTCATCTCACCACCCACACTGTTGGACGGCAATCAACTGGTATCCCGATTGAGTCTGAAACCCGGCCCAATCATCGGTCAACTACTCGATGCGATTCGTGAAGCACAGGTTTTAGGTCAGATAGAAACGGTTGAAGAAGCGCTTAACCTCGCACGATCTTTCCTGAATAATCAGTAATTTTAATCAGCCGAGTTGTTTAGTTCTTCAAGACGCTGTTTAGCATCATCCTCTGGCACTTCGAAATGCATACTCATCGTAATTGGAACACGCGCACTCGGAGACAGCGACTTAACCATCTCACTGGGCATCACCAGCATACGGGCAAACGCATAGACGATTTTTTCGCCATCCGGCTGCTTAAGGACAGCCTCCAACCCACGTATCACACCCCATTCACTGTGCATGACATGCCGAGCCAGCAGCCGAGCCAATGACATACGGGGCGCGTAAGGACTTCCGCCCTTCAAAAATCCAACCGATAATTCCGTAATATCGACCTCATCCCACATATCCGGTTTGGGACGTTGCAGCATAATCTCAATCGGAACTGGAGGGGAATTGATCTCAAAAATATGAATAAGTTCAGTCGCAATCGTTTCGATCTGCTTTAAATCTGTCAAAGCATTTACTCCTTTGAAACAACGTCAGTTGTCTTTTCTCGCGCCTCAAAGAACCACAACAGTGTTCTTCCATAATGCCGCTGATCGTAGGCCTCCAGATGTTTCAACTGTACAGGCACTTCCTCCGAAGGATCAATCTGTACAATCACAATGGTTCCAGTTGGAATCCATGCCGGATTTTCGTCAAGCGCCTGTAGAACTTGCAACCAGATGCCCTTATACTGCGGCGGCGCGATATAAATAAAATCATACTCTGTGCCGGGAGGCCGCTTCAAAACACTCAAAACATCCGCTTTACGAATAACAGCGCGGTCTGCCAGCTTGGCGATAGCGAGATTGTCCTGAATGGTCTGAATAGCGACTTTTTCACGTTCGACAAAGATCGCCTTCGCAGCACCCCGGCTTAATGCCTCAATCCCGATGCTCCCGGTTCCTGCGAACAAATCCAGAAACACGCTGTCGTATATGTCCCGTCCCAGGATATTAAAAAGCGCCTCTTTAACGCGATCCATAACCGGGCGAGTTGAGTCACCCGGCACAAGTTTGAGCCGCCGTCCTTTGGCGCTTCCTGCGATCACCCGAAGGGGCATATTAGTTCCCTACGCTGTCAACAACTTCACGGACAGCCCGAATATTAGACAAAGGCGAAGTAATCATCGTCACGCAGCCTGTCGATAAGATGAAACGCCGCCCATTCGTCTGGCTAATCGCCACACGTGCCTGTTCTCGGATACCGTTTGGTGTTCCATTATGAACGTGTGCCCAGCGCGAAAGTCCACCACATACAGCACCATTATATTGGAGTTTGCCCTGTACCAGATCAGGCTCTGTTTCCTGGTCATGCCAGTTGATTGCCTGAACGGGGAGTTGATTGCATGTTTTGAACATGGGCGACTCACCATGCAGATGCGCCATATTGAACCACCACTTGTCTGGGAGCGCTTCCAGAATCTTGCGGTCATAAGGCAGTCCAAAGACCTTATATTCCTCTTCGGACATCACATCATAACTGGCATGTTGAATCGCGTAGAAAATCCCGGCGATAGGCTGCCGCTTCAAAGCTTCAATAAAACGAAGTGTCGTCTCAGTGATAGCGTTCAGCCCGGTATGCAAGCGATCCGGACTGGTTCGCATATGCCGTAAGAGCAGTTCTTTTCCAGAAATGTTCTTGGCTTGCGCCAGTGGGCTAAAAATGGTCTGGAGGATGGGTGTTTCATCCGGATTGAGTCCCTCGCAAACCAGCCGCACACATTCCAACTGCCGCCCCAATGCTCCACGTGTTGGATCAAGAGGACGCAAATCGGTCCAATCGAGGGAACGATTTACCGCGCGGCGTGTATAAGTTCGCGTTCCTTCCAGATTCCCTTCCCATTCATCCTGCACGCCGTAATCTGCAACGGAGAAACTGCTGGCTGGTGTAATTTTGACAAAATCCCAGTCATAGGTCTTTTGGAAATCAATGGTAGAGCGTGCCAGATCCGCAGTCCGTTGGTCATCGCCGGGCCAGTGCCGCCACAACGCCACTGGCACGCGATCAACCGTTTCACCGGCAATAGTTTTCGTCAGACGTTCCCGTTTATTCATGTCTTCTATTGCCAAACTGATGCGCATAGGCATCAACAGGCTTTACTTCAATTCTGCTAGCCGCTGCTGCAACATGCGCGTGAGCATCATGAGACGATCATCTTCCGACATATTCCGCTCACCGGGGGTATGATTACGTGCCGCAGCACCTGCCTTCACCAATTCGAGCGCCTGCTGGAAATACTTGACCGCATTTTCCTTCTTACCCACCGAACGCTGCGCCAACCCCATACCATAATTGGCATCGATGTTATTAGCGTCCTGCTTCAAAATTCGTTCGAATTCGCCGATAGCCGAATCAGATTTACCTTCACGCTGGTAACGCCACGCACGACCAATATCGGCAGCAATATTTTCATTAGGCATGTATTTAACTCTCCTTAAAATTCACCGTTTGTAATATTCTACAAACTGGCGGGTGTAAACACAAGGAATTCTTAACGCATGACTGTCACCAAAGTGGGCAAAGTGAATGTCACACCCTGATTTTGACCCGTTGTGTCAAAAAAGGTGAGGCTTTTTATGATTTTACAATCAACATCACACTGAGAAGCCTCAATTCTTATCTGGTAATTCCCATCCGGCATCTCCTCCGGAAGCGTAAATTCGTAGCGATCTGTGACGTACTGGCGGGTATTCCAGCGCCGTGTAGGATAATATCCGGGAATGTGATACCCCTGACCCTTCCATTGACTTCCATCCCGGTTGTTCACCAGCGACAATTTGACCTGATAATTTTCACTCAGAGTGCGCTGTGCCTGCCAATAAAGCGTGATATGAAACCTGTCCCCTGCTGTATATTGATTAGTGCTTAATTGAAAGGCCAGCAGGCTCAGTCCTGTATCTGTTCGTGCATTTACCTGAACACCATTACTCAGGTTATAACCACTCCGCGCAAACAAGGATAGCGGCAAATCAACATAGCTAAAAACAAGCGTAATCACGACAAATGACACCACCGGAGCAACCATCAAACGGCTTTCACTCCGTGATAGTAGAATTAACTCCTCAAATCCACTGCGTCGGCGGCGCATACGACGCAAACTCGTAAGCAATACATAGGCTAAAAATGCACCGCTCAACAGCCAAGCGCCTGTTCGGACATTTGTCGTTCCTAAGGTCACAATCAATTCATTCGTCGAGGAGTCCAGCACCGGAATGTCCACCAATATCAGACCATTGGCAGAACGAGTCAAATTAATCACCCGATCAGACAGGGTTGCATACCAACCGGGAAAATAAGCCGTCAGAATTTCCAGTTGTTTGGGAGTTGTCACCCGTCGCAGCAGGAAATGATCGGTCTCACTGAAGTGCAGGAGTGGACTGGCCTGGAAAGCCGCCGAAATCTGTCCGGGAGCAATTTTATTAATAGTATCCGACTGAAAACTATCCAGCAGGGAGCGGTTATAAGGCAGGTTATCGGGAATGGTGACAGGCACAGCCGCTCCGGCTGGCAAAACCGCAATCCCATAGCCCTGCTGCTCATATTGCAGTTGAGATACCGGACTGGTACTGCCAAAAACCTCCTCATATTGCGGTACAAACCACACGGCTGTCGAACCAATCCAGATCAAAACGATCAAAACAGGCAAAAATAATCGTCTGCGCCGTCGGACAAGGTAATCGCGAAACGGAACAATCGCACTACCGCCAATAGACAGGCACAGCATAATCGGCCCAAGTAACCATACTTCTGCTGGAAAAAATACCAACGTCAGCAGGAGCAGGCCAACCCCTATCACCAGAAAAAGCCCCTGAAACCCCACTTTTCCCCTGAATCGAAAAAACGCTGCACCACCAGCAATTGCAAAAATCAGACTGATAAGTCCTATAGTCAACTGTGGCGAAACCACCATCTCGTTCGGGTCAAGTGACCGCAGAGGGGTGAACAATGTGTTGAGTGTCAGCCGCAGCGGTTCCACAGGAACGGTACTCGCACGCCAGTGAACAGCACTTTGTTCCAGCAAAAGCGGCACCCAATAGAAGCTTGCCAGCCCAACCCCTAACAATAAGCAGCTCATTACCACTCTGATTGGCATCTTGCGTTCATAAAATCGTCGATGCCAGAGGGTCAATGCTGCAACCAACAGCACACCAACGGCGGCAGCTCGCAGACTGGTCAGACAGAGCAGCGCCATCAACATGGAGATAAACAGCACATCGAGCGGGCGATTGACCATCAGGAAACGATCTACCGCCCATAAGAGCGATGAAATGAGCGCCAGTGCCAGCACACCCGGCAAATCACCCATCACAAAGGGCGCGACCATCCCCACGTACGGACTGTAAACGTACAGAACTGCCGCCAGAACTCCCGCAACCGCACTGGATCGCCGGGTAACAAACACATATACCGATGCGCCCGCGATACATAGGGACGCGATATACAGCAGCCTGACCGCCGATACAGGGTCGGCGGTGAAGAGAATTTCCAGTGATGCAGCAAGATAAGGTGCAGCAGGTGGGTAGTAATTGGGAATGGGCGCGCCGTATCCACCGAGCGCATTCGCCGACCAGCGCGGATACAAGTGTCCTTCCTGAAAGGCATCGGCATAATCAGCGGTGCGGTAAACATAATTCTCACTGGCATTGGTATGGGGAAGATTGGAATAGCGAATAAACGGCCAGGCCGCGAGCAAACTCAGGGCGATAACCAGCAGTACGCCCCAATCCACGCCTCGTCGTGCCTGCCGCATCCAATCCGGCAGATCATAGGTAATCGTCTCAGTCGTATTCCACATGATGCCCATTGTACACGATAGGCTTGCTTTGGATGTGCCGCAGTGCTATGCTTTTTAACGGTAATCCAATGTGAGCTTCTATGATAACGGTTCGCGCCGCAAGTGACTCTGACCTGCCTGAACTCTCCCGCCTCTGGTACGAGAAGATGGTTTTACAACAACAATCCGATAAGCGTTTTGCTTTCATGCCCGCAGCACAGTCAAAATGGGCTGAAACGGCTGCTATCTGGATGACCGATAAGCGCTGCTCCATTCAGGTAGCCGAAAGTGGCGATGATCTGTTAGGCTATGTCATCGGTTGGGTGCAGGACTCGCCGCCCGGATTGCTTCCACAAAAAATCGGCGCAGTGACCGACCTCATGGTCGATCCGCACAGCCAGCGCAGTGGTGTCGGACGTTCACTCTTACAAGCGTCGCGCGAGTGGTTTTCTGCTCAGGGAATCCAACACATTGTTGCTTACGTAGCAGTTCGTCTTGCTGTTGAGCAGGCTTTTTGGCAGGCTCAAGGCGTGACAGAATGGACAAATATAGTGTGGCTGAAATAACAATTCGCCCTATGACCGAAGATGATGCTGATGCTATCGCGGATATGTGGTTAGCGCTGGTCGCCTATCATCAGCCCCTTGACCCTGCATTACCATCTGCCGCGCCCGGTGGACAGCATCGCTATGTCCGCCGCTTGCTGGATCGCATGGACGATCCCTTCACCTGTGCGCTCGTTGCGGAAGACGACGGTCATGTCATGGGATTTGTGCTCGGCATGGTGGTAGACTTGATGCAGGATATTTTCACTCAGGAAATGGGTGGATTTCTAGCCGACATCTATGTTGAACCAGACTATCGGAAACGGGGTGTCGGTAGAGCGCTGGTCAATGGCTTGAGAGACTGGTTTCGCCAGAAAAAAATTAACTCTTTTGAATGGCACGTCGCCGCGCTGAATCCCACTGGCATTGCCTTTTGGCGTTCCGTCGGTGGGCGTGAAGTTATGCTGCGGATGCGGGCAGAGGTTTAGAGGAATAGGATGACTGAACTTTTATATCACCTCGACAGTTACGTAAAAGAATTCACTGCTCAGGTTGTCGGACATGATACCGAGCAAAACGGTGTGCTGCTGGATCGTACCGCGTTTTATCCCGGCGGCGGCGGACAACCCAATGACGCTGGCAAACTGATTGTTGGAGGCAAAACCTACATAGTCCCCAAGGTCGGACGCGGCAACGTTCATATAGTCGAGGGTGATCTTCCTCCAATTGGCGCGGAAGTTCAGGGCATTCTTGATTGGGAGCGTCGTTACAAACTCATGCGCACCCACACCGCTATGCATATCCTGTGCGGCACCGTATGGCGCGACTATGGAGCCAGCGTGACGGGCGGCAATATGGAACCGCTCAGTGGTCGCATGGATTTCGAATTTGAGCGCCTGCAAAAAGACTTAGTGGGCGAAATCGAATCCCGCATCAATGCTGAAGTCGATGCCGCCCGTGACATCCGCGTCAAAATTCTCCCGCGTGAAGAAGCCTTCCAGATTCCAGACCTGATTCGCACCAAAATCAATCTGCTGCCGGAAGGTATTCCCGAAGTCCGCACAGTGGAAATTGTCGGCCTCGATTTACAGGCTGATGGCGGGACACATGTCGCCAATACTTGCGAAGTCGGACATATCCGCATCACCGATTACAAAAGCAAGGGCGGCATCAACAAACG
>JBGAGR010000064.1:0-30422 GCA_044226645.1 Aggregatilineales bacterium | reverse complement strand
TCGGCAGCACCGGGAGCATCCTTTCAATTGGAAGCTTCGGCAGCGTGCTTTCGATTTTCAGTATTCTCTCGGTTTTTAGCGCGCTATCCATTTTGCGGGTCGCCACAATCGACAGTTTAGGTATCTGGCGTGCGATTCGGAAGCCCCAAGAAAAGGAATAGCACAAGGTGTAGAGAATGGCTTTGTATTTCATGCTTTCGGTAGAGTGCGGCAGTCAAAGAGCGGACGCTGAGAGTATTGCACAACATTTTGCCGATCTTACTCTCACGCTCCGTGATGGACATCCTGTTGATTGTACATCTGGGATCAACTCGGATAGGTCAGAGAATTGGTGGGTGATAATTACGCTAAAAGGGATCAATTTCGGCAGTCCTTATGGAAGCAACCATGCATTGACCGACATGCAACATACGAGTGAGATTGGCTGGATGTTGTATGAACACCTAAAAACTGCTCCTCCGTTCCGCTATGCAGTTGTTGGTTGGGAAACAGAGCATTTTCTCGAATATCCTGAACTGACTGAACATCCGTTAGATATTATGAAGGGTATGGTCATTGCTGAATCACTAGCGCAGACATTGGGTGTCTCAGCGATATTTGAGCCGTTTGCTCCTGGATTTGTGTGGAACCCCTATCAAGGCGAACGATGGCCTACGGCATAGGCCTGAATGACGCACGAGACTATTGAAAAAGCCGATTGAGCCGTGTGATTTGTGCCAGATGATGGTCGTCATGTTCGGCGACGAAAAATATATGGTCGATGACACGCATGGGCTGTTTCAGGCGTGGATGTAAAGCTGTTTTCTGAATAGCGACTTCATCCAGCGCATCGAGTTTGGCGAGAAATGCCATGCGTTCACGGCGGAAGTTGGCGAGGATGCTATCTATCGGACTGGCGTTGTGGTTCGCGTCGTAAGTCTTGCGGTTAGTGAGGTCTGCCACGCGCAGGGTTTCCAGGCCGTTTAGAAAATCCTCCAAACGGCCTGTCCACAGTGCTTCCATATCCCACAGATGTCCAGCGTTTTCCTGAAGTGACCATTCCTCACCGATGCGATGGGTTAATACAGCAGACGATACCCCGGTGACAGTTTCTTCCAGGCGGGCAGGCGTGCCACGCAGCCGTTCCAGAATGTTGGGGTACATCCATAAGGGCATATCAAAATCGAACTGGCGCTCAAACCAGGGAAATTCGAGTATCATGGACATGTGAACCTCCATCCTATTCACGATTTTGTCATTCGACTTTAGGATGGAATGGGGCAGAAGCGTAAGTCCAATAGGAGCCAAAAGCTGTATGAGCGACGATAACAAGGATAAATTAGAGCAGTTTATCGCCCGTGTGACGCAGCGGTCACTGCCGAATAATGCGATGGCTAAGGTGCGGACATTGGCGAAAGAACTGGCGGAAGGTGCATCGGAAGAATTGTGGTCGGCGGTTCCTTACCGCTTTTTCCGCGATGAAGTGTATCCGATGAGTGAAGCGGTTGGCGCATATATGGAACGGCGCTGGGCGGGGAAGCAGCCTGGGGCACATTTGCTGATCTCGAATGATTATTTGGTGCAAACGCCAGAAAACCCCGCGTTGTATAAGCTGACGAAAGCCGCGTTCGACCTGATTCAAGAGGTCGAGCCATCGCGGATTTTTATCTCCTACAAACGCAGTGAGAGCAGTGCTTTTGCTTTGCTGGTACTGGCGCGGTTAAAGATGGCGGGATTCGAGCCATTTCTCGATTTGGCGCTGCAACCGGGGGACGATTGGGAGAAGGGGCTGCGGGAACGGATTCAGAAATATGAATATCTGGTGGCGCTGGTTGGACAGGAAACGCTGAAATCGGAAGTGTGCCTGAAGGAAATTAGCTGGGCGATTGAGTCGGGATTGAATATTATCCCGGTATGGCATAATGGCTTCACCTATCGTTCGAGCGATTGGGTGCTTTCGCCAGCGGTGGATAAGGCGTTGAGCAAGACCCATACGATTCGGGTGATTGAGGAAAGCGCGCTGGGCTATAACAACGCGATTGTCGAACTGCTGAATCGCTTCGGAGTCACACCTTAAAGCAGGAAAAAAATTAAACCGCCGAGACGCAGAGGACGCAGAGGAAAACGCAGAGAATAGGGTAGAAAAAAGAGTAGATTGAGCCGTTTTACCCAGAGACACAACAGGCTAAAAAGCTAGATAATGAAAGTGCCTGATTATTATTTTGATGCCTGAAAGGAAGTCTCCTGTGGAGCTTTCAACTGCTGGTCTTGTTTTGACTTCTGATACCCCGATTGATTTACAAACGCATACGGTTTTGAGTGATGGTCAATGGCTGCCGGAGCAGTTGGTTGATCACCTTAAAAGCGAGGGCTTTGGGCTGGCGGCGATTACCGATCATGACCGGGGCGATACAGCGGTCATGATGCAGGCATTGGCGCGGGAAAAGCATATGCCGCTGCTGGTGGCGGTGGAAATGACGACTATATGGCGGAACGGTGATATAACCGACCTGCTGTGTTATGGCTTCGACCCGGATAAGCCTGCCCTGAGCAATCTGGCGGCGGATGTGGTGCGCCGCCAATCGGAGAACACACGCAATGCCTATGATTATCTGATTCGCGAGGGTTATAGTTTTCCACGTCCTGATGGGATGCAGCAAGACGAAATTGATATGATTCTGGCAAAACCGAGCGCACAGCAGCCGCATGAACTAGTCGCGCTGCTCAAGCGACATGGTTACGGAACGCCGGAAAAGTCGGTTGGGAGAATATTGGGCGAAGCGGGGGTTAATTTTGCCGCCAGTGAACCAGCCTCAGTGGTGGAGGCGGCACATCGCAGCGGGGCGGTTTGCCTGATTGCACATCCGGGGCGGACGGACGGCTTTACCTGTTTCGATGTTGATCTGCTCGACCAGTTCCGCAGCGAAGCACCTGTCGACGGACTCGAAGTCTATTATCCACTGCACTCAGCGGAACAGGTTGAAATGTACCGGGAATATGCCCGTAAGCATAATCTGTTGACCAGTTCTGGTTCGGATTCACACGAGCCGGAAAAGCAACTGCCGATCAAATACCGCGCGGAATTGAGCCGCGCGTTGCTGGAAAGGTTAGGAATCCGTATTCAGTAAGAGCAGTTATTGGTTTCGATTCGCGTTACAATAGTAAACTCGATTTCGTTTTATTACCCTGTGGAATGCCCGATGTCGCCAACTATTTCCACCAGACGCAAAATATTCATCAATTACCGGCGTGCTGATAACCCGGATTTTGTCGAGCGGATTCGCGATTGGTTCGCCTGGACATATGGGCGTGACAGCGTGTTTATGGATTTCGACACGATTCCGCCGTTTACCCCGTTTGCCGATTTCATCCGCGACAAAGTGCGTGAATGTGATGTGCTGGTGGCGATTATAGGCCCGCGCTGGATGGATTTGCTGCGCGAACGGGTCGAACAGGGCGATGATGAGGATTATGTGCAGCTTGAAATCCGGCTGGCGCTGGAAGAAGGCAAGCCGATTGCGCCCATCTGCATCAAGAACGCGCCGCCACCCCGCGCGCGTGATCTGCCAAATCCTCTGCGTCCGATGCTGGAATACAACATGGCGAAGCTGGATGCCGGACGGCACTTTCTCGATAACATCGAGATGCTGATCGATTCGCTCGAACAGGAAATGAGCCGTCTGGACGGGCTGAAACTGATTAATCAGGATATTGAACAGACCAGCTTCGATATTATGGAAGCGCTGCGCAGTTCGCAGGAAGCCGCCGAACGCAGCGATTGGAAATTAGCACTGGATTGGCTAACACGCATCCGCCTATCGGGGTTTGCCCCGGTGTGGTATCCACTGGAAGATTACGAAGCCGAAGCGCGAGAAGGTCTGCGCCTGCAAGAAGCCGATTGGAATTACAATTTCATCCGCACGATGGCTCAACGTGCTCTGAAAGGTCGTGAGGATCGGGCGCGGGTCTGGGAAGCGCTGCAAGCCTTCTGGCAGAAATTCCCCAGCTACGACCCCGATGATTTAGAGTCCGAGTTTGCAACGCTTCATGATTTGGAAGAACCGACAAAGCCTGCTGCGGCGCTTGAAAATGAGATCGCCGCCCCCTCAATCGACTGGGCTTTCCTCGATCATCTGAGTGAAGTCGATGAATCGGAAGCAGACGAATTGTTCAATGACGATCAAGTCGCTTCTGTGGTCGAGGAGCTGCCGCTGCCGAATAAAGCCGTGTCGTTTGAAGAAGCGCAGGCGTTAGGGCTTATCGACGTGTAGTGCCAGAAGCGATAAACAACCCAACTTCTTTTTGAATGCGAATCCCACCGTCTTCATGAATCTGCCCATTGAGTGCTGCCATCAGGGTTTGAGCGCGCCCATCATGCATATTGGTGAGCGAGGTGAACGAGGCGATATAGTCCACTAAAGGCTGTAATTCAGTGACGTACAAGCCGTCATTGAAGGGTTCCACCTTCACGTTGGAAAATGATTTCTTAAGCTGTGCCCGTCCGTTTTGCAGGGTGAAACGGGCGCTGCTCACGATGCTGCTGGTTGGTTCAACCTGATTGACCATATCCAGCAGTTCACGCAGATGATTATCGCCAACGGTCATGGCGAACAATTTGCCTCGCGGTCTCAGGACACGGCGGAATTCCTGAATGGCATCGACACGATTGGGGACGTGATAGAGCATCATATTGGCGATGACGATGTTGAACTGCGCATCCGGGTAGGGGATGGCCTGTGCATCCACAGTGCCGAATTCGAAGCGCTTCATTTCCTTTTCGCCAAGATGTTGCTTGCAATCCTCCAACATGCCGGGAGAAAAATCGGTTAATTTGATGCGCCAGCCGGTGGGAATGCGCTTGAAATTGTGTTTCCACAGGTCGCCGCGTCCGCAGCCAATTTCCAAAATCGATGCTCGTTTGGAAGCCGTTTCGAGCAGGTGGTCAAATATCCATTGAAAGATATTCACTGAACTGGTGCTGAACTGCTCATGAAGGCGGATACGTGCCGCCAGTTTATCTACATTTTTGTATTGATCACGTTTCAGGAGTTCTGATTCGTCGTAGACACGCATCTTTCTAATCCTCGTCTCACGGGGACACGTCTTATTCGCTGTGCGCTCCCCAATCCAATCCGCTATACTCTAACTAGAAAAGATATATAAAACATGAGTTTTACCCTACCGTAAACCTATGGCTTCTACACGATTACTGATGCCGCATGGAAGACGACGGCGCACCCGCTGGTGGCGTTCGGTTCGGGCTACCTGGCGCGATACGATGGCACTGTGGCATGAGTTCCGCTGGTCAATCATTGCTTTTTTCGCGGTGACAATTGGCGGTGGTTTTTTATATGGCGAGTTATGGGTACGCGCGGGGTATGCGCCGCTGCCGTTTTTGGATTTACCCTATATCATGATGGGGTTTATGGTTTTCCAGCCGCATACCGATCCGCTGCCCAACCCCGAATTGATGTTTTTCTGGTATGTCATGCCGCTGCTGGCGCTGCTGATTTTGGGACGTGGTGCGGCAGATTTTGTGCGGCTGTTTTTTGACCGGAGTGGACGGCGCAATGCCTGGGAGGAAGCGGTGGCCTCGACCTATCGTAATCATGTAATTATCCTCGGAATTGGTCATCTTGGGCTGCGGGTGGCGCGAACCCTCTCCGGGATGGGCTTTGATGTGGTGGGGATTGATCAGAAGGCGAAACCGGAACTTGAAGATGAATTGAGCACGATGAGCATTCCCTTGATTATGGGAGATGGTCGTTTACCACAAACGCTGGAAAAGGCTGGATTACGGCAGGCACAATCGTTTATTGTGTGTACGTCCAGCGACCAGATGAATCTGGAAGTGATTATGCGAGTGCGCGATATGAATCCGAGTATTCGCATTGTCGCTCGAATGTGGGAGGATCAATTCACGAATCAGATGAAACAGTTCATGGGTGTTCATACAGTTTACAGCGCGTCGAATCTGGCAGCGCCTATTTTTGCGGGTTCGGCAGTGGGAGTGGAGATTACACAGACCCTGATGGTGGATGGTGTGGAATACAGCATGATTCGGTTGCAAGTTGAGCCGGGGTCATTTATGGACGGCGCTAGATTGGGGCAGTTGCAGGACGACAATGATATGGACATTGTACTGCATGGGCGCGGCGGTCATATGGATGTGCAGCCAGACAATGCTCTGACGACACAAGGCGGCGATACGCTGGTGATTTTCGCGCGGCATGATCGGATTATTGATCTTGTAGAGCGTAATCGCAATAAGACAACCTAATCGATAAAAAAGCGCGGGAAAGTTCCCGCGCTGGCGATGTTTAGCTGGCTTTCCGCAGCGGCGCAATCAGCTTTTCCACGCGCTGTTTCAAAGGATCAAGCCATGCGTCAAATACTGGCTGTTGTCGGCTTGTTTTCACCCGGATAGGAATCTGCCTGGTGTGTTGACTTGGCGCTTTCGGCAGTGTCAGTTTCAGGATGCCATTCTCATACCACGCTTCGGTCTGATCGCCGTTCACTGAGTCGGGAAGTCGGATGCTACGATGGTAGCTACTGTAGAAACGCTGATAGCTATCCCGGTTTTTATCCTCGTGATTGGTTTCGGCATTGATGGTTAGTATGTTATGTTGAACTTTGATATAGATGTCATCGGGTTTCATGCCAGGTAGTGCGGCTTCAATCTGATAGGCTGAATTGGTTTCGCGCATGTCTATGGCAAAACTATTGATGCCCCGAAAAACAGGATTGAAAGTTGAATCGAAGAAGGTATCGATTTCGTCGTTTAGTGGATTCAAACGAATAAGAGTATTCATCGCGTAAATCCTCTCTGAACTATCTCCTTTTGATTACATCTGATACTGTAAGCCATCCGGATTAGAAAAATACAAAACGAACATAGGAAATTTGTCTGAGATGGGAAAGTTCTCGCCTTAAAAATGACTATAGTCCAAGTTTCCGTTGAATATATCCACATAATTCGGTAGCTTTTCTGCAACGGACGATGAGGCGGTCATCCTCCCCATGGTAGTCAGCAAAATATAGGGCTAATTCCGCGAACGATTTGGCAGCGGGTATATTATCCATTTCATAGGCAAGATGAATTAATCCGCTGTGTGCGTCACGACTGGCGCGTCCAGCGATGTTTTCCGCAACCAATACCCGGTCTTTTTCTGGAACTTTATCCCGGATAAATTCCGTGAGTTCCAGCGTTTTCGTTAAGGCGTAATCGGTTCGCAAGCCCTGGCAAGCTTTTTCGATGTTGGAATGTTTCCACCAGAAGTCGGAAGGGGCTGTGACATTCAGGAATGCGGTGCAAAGTTCATCGAAATATTCTGTTCGCCACTTATTTTCAATTTCCGGCGGAATATGGAGGTCATCATATTCCAGTTTCCTGTTATTGTATTCGCGCATCATGTGAAATGAGGAACACCCCATCCCTTTGAAGAATCGTTCGGCTTGTTCCATTGTTTCGATGGGTTCGTTTGGGTCGAACAAGATATGACCTCCCAGCTGAATTTCATCATGTAATCTAATCAACTGTAGCACAAAAAGTTTGTCTGTGGCGGAAAAATGCATTCCTGCCGGAAGCATACGGCGTTGTGCCTGTGCTACTGAATACTCGCTTCCCGTTAGGGGAAAGTATTTTTGGCCTCTGGAGAATGATGCTATGGAGTGTGAAGAGAGGCGTATCGGATGACACGCCTCTTCAAATAAGCGGTTATTTTTTCGCTTTGGGGAAGCGGGAGAGTACCGTAGCGGGTTCTGGCATCGGTACTTTGTCGCCAAGTCCGAGTTCACCGGGGGCTTTTCCCGCCTTGGTGCGGTGCGACCCGGCAAAGATGGAAATCTGTGTGCCGTCGTCACTAAAGTCATGGTTCAGGTAAGCCTGTCCGAGCTGGTAGCCTTCGCTATCGATGCTGCAACTGGTGACGACACCGATTACGCGACCTTTTTTGTCGAGAATGGGGTCACCCTGATGCGGCGGACGAGCGCTTTTGCTGTCCATGCGGAAGCGCGTGACTTCGGCTTCGCGCTGCTGCTCGTGGGCGATATAGGCCGCTTTGCCGACGAAGAAAGGCTTCGACAGTTTGACATAGGTGCTGAACCCGGCATCGGCAGGATTCAGATTGAGCGGCCCGGCTAATTCATGACCGTAGAGCGGCAGTCCGGCCTCGGTGCGTAGGCTGTCGCGCGCGGCTAATCCGCAGGCCACAGCGCCCGATTCGCACAGGTCTTTGAACAAGGCTGGTGCTTGGTCGGGATGCACAAATAACTCAAAGGCAGTGCGTTCGCCCGTATACCCTGTGCGTGAGACGATTAAATCGTATCCGCCCAGATTGACATGGGTTACGCCAGCCCAGGGGAGTTTGCTTACTTTCGCTTTGTCGGCATCGCTGCCATGCATGGAAAGCAGCATATCCTTGCTTTTTGGCCCTTGCAGTGCGACATCGACACGCCGATCCGCGCCCGATGACGGAGCACGCAGGTCGCGCAAGGTGACTCGCTTGGCGCTTTCAATATCGTATCCAGCGCCGAGGCTGACTTCGCCCTTCTGGACAGCATTCAACCATGCCCAGTTTTTATCATTGTTGGAGGCATTGACCACCACGAGGAAATGTTCTTCAGCGAGGCGATAAATCATCAGATCATCGAAGGGGATGCCATTGGTATCCAACAAATAGGTGTAATGGGATTCGCCAACTTCCAGTTTATCCACATCATTCGTGGTGACGGCGTTCAGGAAGGCTTCCGCGCCGGGGCCAGCGGCATCGAATACACCCATATGGGTGACATCGAAGATACCCGCGCCGCCGCGCACCGCCAGATGTTCTTCCATGACAGAGCTATACCAAACGGGCATGTCGTATCCGGCAAATTCGACCATCTTCGCACCCATATCGCGATGCAGGGCGTTGAGGGTCGTGGTCAGCAGGCCGTTCGGCTGTGGTTCTTCCCACGAAAATTCAGGTTTTGCGGCGGGTTTTGGCCCGGCATAATTCGCGCCGTTGATACCGATGAAATAGGCTTTGGAGGCATAGCCACCCTGCCAGTCATCCTTTATATTGACTTTGAAGGTGCTGGTGTTGGCAGTGCCCATATTGACGACATCAACTGGCCCCGGCACTTTGGCATAGGGATCAGTATCATCGAACAGGACAAATCCGTCCGAGAGGGAACGCAGCCATGCCGCTACACGCCCGACATTGGACTCGATATGCAGCAGATAACCCTTGCCAGCACCTTCTACAATGGCACGCGACATCGGAGAACCGTCTTTTTCCAGAATCCATGCAGGCTGCTGTTCACCCTGCTTTAAGGCCAGCACATCACTGGTCAGGGCGATATTCAGGAAAGTCCCCGCCAGCTTGCCATAGACCGCCAGAGTCGCCCAACCCGCATTAGCCGCATCATCCAGATAATAGAAGTGGGGATAGTGGTCGCTCGCGACTTCAGTATCAATGCCGACATTGGCTGCCAGCGCACGAACCGCGATCTTGGCTTTTTGCAGCACATCAAAGTCAACTTTGGCGCGGGCTTCCGGGCGTTTCTTACCGCTGTAGCTGAAGGGCGTACAGGCTTGCAGCACATCCGCGATGATGTCACCGAGCTGGTCGATTTCAGCATCGCCAAAGCCGCGCTGCGTGACCCAGGGTGTACCGATGCGCAGGCCAGAGGCGCGCAGGGCAGCCGTATCGCCGGGGATGGTGTTGCGGTTCAGCACGATTCCGGCTAAATCGAGAATACGCGCTGCCATATCGCCGCTGAGTGTTGTGCCATCCGCACCGACCACGCTTTTGCAATCGACCAGCAGCAGGTGTGTATCTGTGCCGCCGTGCGGGATGCGTAAACCGCGTTCAGTCAATTTCGCCGCCAGGCGAGACGCATTTTTCACAGTTTGATGCTGTAAATCTTTGAACTGCTGTGTGCTGGCGAGGCGTAGCGCAACCGCTAATGCGGCGATGGTATTGACATGCGGGCCACCCTGTTCGCCGGGGAATACGGCGCGATCCAATTTGCTGGCGATAGCTGATTTGTGGGTGATCAGCACTGCACCGCGCGGGCCTGCCAATGTTTTGTGCGTGGTAAAGCTGACCGCATCAGCGATGCCTACCGGGCTGGGATATTCCCCGGCAATAACCAGACCCGCCACGTGAGCGATGTCCGCCATCAGGTATGCGCCGACTTCATCAGCAATCGCGCGGAATTTTGCCCAGTCCGGCGCATAAGGATAGCTGGTGTATCCGGCGATAATCATTTTCGGCTTATGTTCTTTCGCCAGCGCCATGATATGGTCATAGTCGAGCAGTTCGGTCTGCGGATCGACACCATAGCTGACGATGTTGTAATTCTTGCCGCTGCGGTTGACCGGGCTGCCATGTGTCAGATGTCCACCATGCAGCAGATCGAGTCCCATGACTGTATCGCCTACATTGAGCAGGGCACTATAAACGGCGTTGTTAGCGGGTGCGCCGGAAAGTGGCTGCACATTTACAAACAACTGGTCAGCGCTGTATTTGGGTGTGGCGAATAATTCGGCGGCGCGGCGACGTGCCAGCGATTCAACAATGTCGGCGTACTCTGTTCCTTTATAGTAGCGCTTGTCGGCGATGCGGCGATACTCCGGCAGACGACTGTTGTAGTCGAGGATTTCTGCCTGCGACATGGTGCGGGTTTCGTCCAGCGGATAACCTTCCGCATAGAGATTATGGAAGGGCGATGAAAGCGCTTCACGGACGGCTTCCGGTACAGTGCTTTCCGAGGCGATCAGAATGAGATAGTTGGCTTGACGGGTGGTTTCATGGCGGATGAGTTCAGCTATATCCGGGTCAAGTTCTGCCAGCTCACCGCGAAAAAGAAAATCTTTGGGGGGCATTCAACAACCTTTTGCTTCAGATATTCGGAATGCAAAGGATTGTAGCAAATGGGGCAGGCTAACGCTATTGGAGATGCACAAGACCTTCTATGAACGATAAAGGATGGTTTATAAGTTTTTGATTGGCGCGGTTTGAATGGCATCAAGTGCTGGATTGAATGCCACGATGAGCAGCACGAGGATGAGGGCAATAACAATCATGGCAACGATGTATTCCCACAAGCTAGGGCGGCCACCTTTAGGGTCTTTGAACATGTTCGCCTCTATATATGAATAGATGATGCGATGAGGATAGCGGGGCAGCTAGGAAATAAGTCCCCTAAATTGAAAGACCCCGCCGATTGGCGAGGTCTTCAGAAAAGAACAGTTGGTACGATGAATGATTAGAGATTCTTGATCAGGTTCGAGAAAATGTTGCCGATGGCCGGTCCGAGCAGCGCCAGAATGACGATGACGACGACGGCGACGAGAACGAGAATGAGAGCGTATTCTACCAGACCCTGACCTTCTTCACGAGGCATGTACAGCATGACCAGTTAATCTCCTGCATTTGTGTTTGCGATAATGAAATCCTAGCATGAGAAAATGCTTCAAGTCAATCACCCGAATCTCAATTGTTCGCAATACTTCGATAAATTGACAAAATCTTCACAAATGGGCTAATCAATGGTGTATTAATGATTTCTAACCATTTAGGGATGGAAAACGTCAAGATGAGTTAACAAACCTTTAATTAACCTAACAAAAACCTTTTCGAGTTGGGATGTTACTGGTACTTCAATCCCAATTAATGTTTTTTTGGGACTTTCTGGCTACCCATCTTCATTGTTTTGTGAAAAGGGTAAATGTATGGTTAAGACATGGTTGACCAACAAATCTGTGGTCTGTTCATTTTGAGCAAAAATATGGTATAGGGGTTCTAATGGATAAGAAAAACTTGCTCCTCCGGATTTACTCTCCCATCAATGCTCGCTTAATGCTGGTTGCAGTCGTTACTGCTTTCATCATGAGCGTCAGCATGAGCGTATCGGCGCAAAATAGCGGCAGTCTTGCTGGTCAGCAGTGCCCGCAGTCGGTTGTAGACAGCTACACGGTTGTTGGTCCGGACGGGAACGTTTACCCAACCTGGCATCCAGCGGTTGATCCGACTTATGGCTGCTGGTTCGCTGAGGAACATGGCTCTGACCCGCACTTATTTGTCGGTTTCGCGGCTGTTGGAATGCCTGCCTTCGGATACACCAGCAAGCAGGCTGGGTTGAGTGAGCCGCTGGAAGGGTTCAAGGTCTTTATAACGAACAATGACCTGAACGGTCATGCCTGGATGATGGTGCTGCATCAGGGTACACGCGGTCCAAAACGTGCTTTTACACAGTATCACAGCCTGGAATGGTATATCACGACATTAGATGGAAAACTGTTGGTCGCTATTCGTACGATGGTGGACTTCGGTTATGCCAGCCCCAACTGCTCCGGCCCCGGCAATGAAACACCTGCTCAGTTCGTGGCTATCCCAGGATCAGGCAGCGGATATAACTTCAGTGGCTATCAACCACAGCGGCGCTTTGTACCCACTGTTGAGTGTGCCACGACCCGTGTGTATGAAAACTGGCAGGGGATTGTGAATGTCGCCAATGTTTTCAAGGCAATGCCGAACTTTGATATTGACAATGCCAGCACGGTGATCAATCCCAACAATCCAAATGAAGTTCGTTATATGTGCGAGTTCCGCAGTCCGAACGAAAACTGTGCGTCATTCTATGGCACACAATGGTCAGGGAACAAGCGAGGTGTTCTACATCCTCAGCAGCAGGTCAATAATCCCGGCCCGGAAGAATTTTATACCGATGCCTATGGTAAAGCGGTTGCTGCCGGTACCCCTGGCGCGATCAAGCAATTTGTGACCAAGCAGGGTTGGAGTCAAACACTGTGTAACTGTACTGCCGATGTTTTCCGCCTGCCCAAGAATTCGGGTGGTTTGTATGTCAGCCCTGATCCGGGCGCTGGTAATGACTCGTTTAAATTTGGCCCCGGTGCTCCTGGCTCACAACCGCCGGCTTCAACACCTGCGCCGACCAAGCAGCCGCCTGCAAGCACACCCACACCGCCCATTCCTACCGATCCTTCAGTGATTGTGTATGCCAATCCGGCTAATGCTAACCCCGGCGACAAAGTTGAAGTGTCCATCGGTGTAGCGAATCTGAAGGGTTTGTACGGTCTGCAAACTCAATGTACAGTTGACCCGAATGTCCTGACGGGTACGACTCACAGCGATGGCACAATCTTCACCAGTGGAACCAGCTTCTTCGTGGATAACGGTTTTAAGGCTGGTAATTGGGTAGTCGCAGCCAGTCTGTTACAGCCACACCCGGCTTTCTCCGGCGCAGGCATTGCCTATAAGCTGAATTACACGGTGAAAGGCGCGGGCAGTACACCCATAACCTGTACTGCGCTGGCAGTGGACGCGAATGGTAATCAAATCCATGCCACTGTTATCAATGGCACATTCAATGGTGGTGTATCTCAACCGCCTCCGACAACGCAGCCAACTGCGGTGCCGACAAATGTCCCACCGACAGCAGTGCCGACAAATGTCCCGACATCTGTGCCAACTGCGGTGCCAACAAATGTGCCACCGACGGTTGTGCCTTCGCCCTCAGCCCTGTCAACGATTTCTGGTGTGATGCAGTATCAGAATCATCCCGATAATGCTGGTATCACTGTGCAATTGGTGACACCTGATAAGGTTCTGGCGACGGTGACCACCAATGCCGATGGACACTACACCTTCACGGATGTCCCGGTTGGCAGCTATGGTGTGACGGCAATTGCGCCGAACCACCTGCGTGTCGGCAAAGTGGTTAATGTGAGCGCGGATGGTCAGACGATTGATGTGGGTACAATCATGCTGCCCGCAGGCGATACGGATGACAGTGGCACGATTGACCTGCTGGATGCCAGCCTGATTGGCGCGAACTTCGATGGCGCAGTGCCTCCGTCGCCCGATAATGCCGACCTGAACGTGGATGGTCATGTCGATATTCGTGACCTCGCTCTCATCGGTAGCAACTTCGGTCTGACCGGGCCAGTGGTAATTAAGTAATGCTGGTACTTAGGGTGGGTGTTCAAGCCCACCCTTATATCACTACTATCTAACATGACGAAATGTGGGGGGTTATAAACCCCCACTGTGACGGAAAAGCGAGAGACCATGCAGCACAAAAAAGCACTTATCCTTCTGATGATCCTGACCCTGGCTTTTGCCTCCAACCTCCTTATTGCTGGAGCGCAGGATCAGGGTACAACGATTTCGGTTGTGCCGGATGTCGATCAGGCCACGGCTGGGCAGGAATTCACCGTGAAAATTCAGGTGACAAACGCCGATCAGATTTACGGCGCGAGTTTCGAATTATCGTTTGACCCATCGGCCTTTGAAGTTCTACAGCCAGCAAGTCTGGTGGTTGAACCCGGTTCATTTTTTGATGGAATTGCTGGTTTCCCCCTTCAGAACACCGTTGATGCCGAAACGGGGACGATTAGCTTTGCCTTGACGCTTACCCAACCTGCTGAACCAATCAGTGGTGATGGTGTTCTCGGTACCGTAACGTTCCGGGCTTTGAAAGATGCTCCTACCGCGATTGCAGCGGTCAAAGCCAGCCTGGTATCACCGGAATTTTCTGAAGTGAACGGAAACAAGGTGGCGCAGAGCATGAAGAATGTTCCGGCGCAGATTTCCCAGGCTCCTGCTGTAGCCCAGTCGAATACCTCGGCTGCTGCCTCCACCACCAATTCAGCCTCTGTTTCAGTGGCCTCCGTTTCTGGGGGATCGCAGGCTGACGCGACTGCCATGTTCGGGAATTTGCCCGCCAGCGCGAGTGTCCAGCAGACTCAGTCAGACGCAAATAGTCTGGTCACACAGTTACCTTTGATCGCTGCTGGATTGTTCTTTGTGTTCGGTCTGGTACTGCTGACCTTCAGTGTCGGCATGTATTCGCGGATGCGTGTCCGTTTCAATGTTATGGCGATGAATGAAATTCAGCCAGAGCAGGTGTTTTAAGCCATGCGACGATTCCCTGCATATCTACTCGCGGCACTTTGTGGTCTGTTGATGTTCGTTTTCGGACTCATGACCATCGTCGCGGTGGATTTTCAATCGCCGTCTCAACTGATGCCGACTGTGATGGCGATGTTGACGCAGATGCCTCCGGCAGCCGTAGCGACACAATTGTCGCAGATGGGCTATTCGGCTCCTCCATCGGCTCTGGCGACGGCACAGACCATGTATGGGCAGGGTTATCCCGCTGACGTGATTCTGAGTACGCTGGTTGCCGCCTATGGCAGTCCCAATACGGGCGGTAATAATACTGGCGGCGCGGTATCACCGACTCAGGCTCCACCTGTTGTCCAGCCGATTGTAGCGAGTCCTACGCCCGTTTCGCCTGTGAACGTCGTTGTGCCGCCTCCCTCACAGGGTCAGCCGCAGGCTACGGCTGCGGGGGTTGTGCCGCTGCCAACCGTATCAAGTGTTGTGGTTGGTGAACAGCCGGGGAATAATCTCCCTGCGCCGACATCTGCCCCGCCCCCGGTGGAAGTGGGTACTATTTCCGGTTCTGTCACTTACGCGGGTAGTAACGATGGCAGCGGCATTATGCTCAACCTGACGCGCCCGGATGGCAGTTCGCTTCAGGTGCCAGTTAGTGCTGATGGAACCTTCTCGTTTTCAGGAATGCAGCCGGGCGTTTATACACTTGAAGCCAACGCAGTCCGGTATATTTCTGTACGGGCACAGTTCACACTGGAAGCAGGACAGAATTTCACTTTGTCGCCTGCGCTTTTGGTGGCTGGTGATACCAACAGTGATAATGTGATTGACCTGCTGGATGCATCGCTGGTTGCCTCGAATTTTGGCGGCCCGGCGAATGTGCCCGCAGCCGATCTGAATCATGACGGCGAGATTGATGTGCGAGATTTGACGATGATTGGCAATCAATTCGGTTTGGCCGGTCCCGTCGATTGGAAGTAATGTCCTCTGGACAGGCGTTTGTTGGTCTCTAAAAAATTGCAAAAGTTCGGTGCTGTTTATGGTCAAGCGGGTTGGACACTCCAACCCGCTTTCGCGTTTTTGACAAGCCCTTAACCGAGTCTTAAAATCTAACCCACTTAAGCGCGACTCCTGAAGAGGTGTAGTACATCATTCCGGGAGTATGCTTTTTGACCCGGCATTCTGTCGGAGAGTAGCATATTATCAATTTATCTGGAGGCTTAACGTCTGGCAGCGATTGGCTGATCAATTGTTTCAATCAAAAAGGAGACCAATTTTATGAAAGAGTACGTGACTGAAAAATTGAGGAATGTCGCCCTGGTGGGCCACCAGAGCGCCGGTAAAACAACTCTGGTAGAAGCCCTGCTCTACAATACCGGCGCAATTAATCGGCTTGGCAGGGTCGAGGAAAAAACAACCGTTTCCGATTGGGATGAAGACGAAAAAGAACGCGGTTTGTCATTATCTACCTCGCTCATTCCCCTTGAATTTGAAGAACACAAAATTAATGTGCTGGATGCCCCCGGAATGACTGATTTCCAGGGCGAAATTAAGAACGCAATCCGAGTTGTTGATTCGGTGCTGGTCGTGGTCGATGCGGTGTCCGGGGTAGAGGTCGGCACTGAACTGGCCTGGGAATATGCCGAAGCTTATCAGCAGCCGATTATTGTCACCATCAACAAGATGGATCGCGAGAACGCGGATTTTCAACGCACACTGAATAACCTCAAAGAGAGCTTCCCGGATTACAAATTTATCCCGGTCATGCTGCCGATTGGCGCGGAAGCCAGCTTTAAGGGTGTTATCAACCTGCTGACCATGAAAGCCTATTATGACGCGGGTAAAGATCGTTCTGATCTGCCTGCTGAATATCAGGATGAGGCCGATGCAGCCCGTACCGTTCTGGTCGAAGCGGCAGCCGAAGCGGACGACCAGTTGATTGAGAAATATTTTTCCGAAGGTACGCTGACCAACGACGAAATCCGCGATGGGATGCGTAAAGCCGCCCGTGACGCTTATTTAAAGACCGTGCCGGTATTCGTCACATCCGGGGCGAAAAATGTGGGCACGATTCCGCTGATGGAAGCGCTGGTCGTGTATGTTTCGCCGCCGTCGCAGCGCCGAGTGCAGGTGTTGAATGCAGCGGGCGAGAAGGAATTTTTGACCGCGCCGCAGAAGGATGACGGCCCATTAGCCGCGTATGTTTTCAAGACGACCAACGATCGTTTTGTCGGCACCCTGAATTATTTCCGCATCTTCTCTGGTTCGGTACGCTCGGATGGTCGTTATTTCAACGTGACCCGCAGTGTCGAGGAACGTTTTAACTCACTGATGGTGATGCGCGGTAAAGAGCAGCTTCCTGTGACAACTTTACATGCCGGGGACATTGGCGTAGTTGCCAAATTGAATGAGACCAAGACCGGGGACAGTTTTGCGGACAAGGCACATCCGCTTCAGGTGACGAAACCTGAATTCCCCGACCCGCTCTATGCGGTGGCTGTGCTGCCCCATACACAGGCTGATGGAACGAAGATGGGAACCATCCTCACTGGTCTGTCACAGGCTGATCCGACACTGCGCTGGCGGCAGGATCCGGATGTGAAGCAGACCATTCTGGAAGGGATGGGTGAGGCGCACGTTAATGTGGCGATCAGCCGCGCCAAGCATCTGGGCGTTGGACTTGATATTGAAATGCCTAAAGTGCCCTATAAAGAGGCCATTACCCGTTCCCATTCCGACTTTCATCGTCACAAGAAACAGTCCGGTGGTGCGGGGCAGTTTGGTGAAGTCCACCTGCGGCTGGAACCGAATCCGGGCGGCGGTTTTGTATTCGAGACTAAAGTAGTCGGCGGCGCGATTTCCGCTAACTTCTTCCCCTCGATTGAAAAAGGCATCAATTCCGTCTTGACCGAAGGGGTTATCGCGGGTTATCCAGTCATGGATGTGAAAGCCACTGTTTTTGATGGCAAGATGCATCCGGTTGACTCGAAGGACATTGCCTTCCAGGTCGCTGGACGGGAAGCTTTTAAAAAGGTGTTTATGGCGGCAGGGCCGGTTTTGCTCGAACCGATTATGGATGTGCAAATCACGGTTCCAGCCTCTATGATGGGTGACATTGTGAGCGATTTGAACACGCGACGTGGGCGTGTGCAGGGTATGGACACCGAAGGTCACAAGAGCATTGTAACGGCGCAGGTTCCGTATGCTGAAATGATGCGTTATGGCAACGATTTACGCTCGATGACCGGAGCGCGTGGGGTTTATACCATGAAGTTCAGCCATCTCGAGCAGGTTCCGCCGCAGTTGGCACAACCGATCATTGCGGCTCATAAGCCGGATGCTGAAAGCGAATAATCGGATAAAGAAGCGTTATAGGGGTTCAATTGCTGAACCCCTATTTTTGCGTCTGGACTACTAATCTTGTTGAATGGGCAAATTATCAATATTGCCGCTTGCCACGTCCAGCAGACTGAATGACACCCAGCCAGTTTGATCCTGGTAGGTGACATGGATTCGCGTGCTGTCACTGTTGCGAGCATCCGCGACCAGTGTTGTGCTGTAGGGTATCACTGCCAGAACGTCCGATTGGGCATATTCGCTGGCTCGCAGATTGGTGTTTTCCTTGGTGATGACCAGTGCCTGATTGAGTAATGTCTGAATCGGGGCAGGTGTGGTAGTCGTGGTGTCCGGCACAGCCACGCCGCACAAATCACCGCTGACTGAAACGACTGAATAATTGACCCAGGCTGGGAAGCCATTGTAGTTAACTTGCACCCAGACATTGCTGATCGAATCAACGCCTGACACATCAATAACATGATTATCACGGCAGATCAGCGGGCGGTCAATCCGGCTGCGTCCGATCACATCGAAAACTTGCCCGTCGGTAGTGGTTCCAATCGCGCGGTAGGAGGTTCCGGGGCCGAAGCGAACATTCACGGTTCCAATGGCGGTAGCGGTCACACCCGTATTGCCAACGGTGGTCTGTGCGTTCGATGAACCGACTACTTCGAGTGTGCTGGGATCGCCATTTAAACTGACCACTGAGGCCGCTACCCATCCCTCACCATCGCGGAAAGTGATGCGCAGCCAGTCGTTGTTTTTGCTGTCGCGTCCTGTGACCTGGACGACATCACCTGCAAACAAACGCCCGATGACGGTATAGGTGGTGCCGGGGCCGCTGCGAACCCGGACGGACGTGTAGGCTGTCACGGTCACGCCATCGGCTAAGACTGGAACGACAGTCATCATCAGCAGGAGCGCAGCCAGTATATACAGGCTAAACTTTCTGATCGGTATCATATTGTTGACCCTTCTTGAGAATAATCGACAAAACAGCAGCGGCAATCGACAGGGAATGACACACTACTTTACTGTTACTCTAGAGGGAGAATCTGGAGAAAATATGGAGATTTTCTGCAAGTTACAGTGAGTTTGTTCAGCGCTGCGTGTGGCTACTTTATGGTGTTTTTCTTTTTCTCGTTGTAATCATCAAATTCGTAGTCGATCAGTTCATCATCCAGAGCGAGGCGATACCCCGATTTCGACATTTCAGCTACATCGTAATCTGTTATGTCGAGGGACGCGACCTCTTCTTTGATGCCTGCATTGTGACCGATCAGTCGTAATTGATTTGCGACCAGCATGAGCAGGAAAAATAAACTCAGGAGCGGTGTAGCTTGCCAGGGATACGCATTTGCGCTTTCACCGCTCATTCCCAATATGTGAGTAGCCGCCCACAGCGTCCATCCAGCCGCATTAAAAAGTGTGAACAGCATGAGAATCGCAGTGCCGCTGGAACGGTTTTGAATGTCTCGCTCTAAAAGCCCATGCAACCGGAACAAATTTTGGGGGTTATCGGTTAAATGTGAATCGCCATTTTCCAGCCGTTGGTTGATTTCATCCGCTACTATCTGTTCACGCCTGCCGCCTGCCGCGCCGGAATGTGAGTAAGTACGCAGTCCATGAATCATCAACAAAACTGCCCATAAGGTCATGACTAAGGTTTCTGCCGGATAAAAGGCGAAACGGATATTGGGGTCATAACTAAAGCGCATCATTTGCTGTGTGGTGTAAATGGAAAAGCCTGTGACAGCAGCACTGAATAAGACCGCGTGGATGGCAAGTAGATAAGGTCGCGCCAGTCGTTTTTCAATGCGGCGGCGTAGTTCGAGGTAATCGAGGAAAATGAAATAATTGTGCATAGTGTATTTTCGTGCAACTCAAAAGACTTTTCATGAGTATATACGTATGACACTAGAGATAGTTGTAGCGGAATCTGTGGGTACAACTGGGCTGGCTTTCAATGGGTCTCCAAGGGTTAGAACGGATTAGCGCGTTGCAAACCAGCCTAGAACAGGTGTAACATGGAAGGTTATGCTGCCATCCGGGCTGATCCTCTGGGGATGGAGGGGACATTTTATGGTTCTAAACAATCTTCCGGTACAACCAACACCCTTTGTAGGTAGGGATAATGAACTGAACGAAATCGTGGATTTGCTGGTCGATCCGTCGTGCCGTCTATTGACTTTGGTAGGTCCCGGCGGTATCGGCAAAACGCGATTAGCGCTCGAAGCAGGGCGCATGATGCTCGACGGCAGTACGAATGGGGGCGGAAGTGTGACCCGCTTTCCCGATGGCATTTACTTCATTCCGCTTCAATCGCTGCAATCCGCCGATTTGCTGGTTTCCACCATAGGTGATGCGGCGGGGTTTCAGTTTTATCAGGGTTCGGACATTAAACGGCAGCTTGTCGATTATTTGCAGAACAAAAGCGTCCTCTTTGTGCTGGATAACATGGAACATCTCCTGGATAGTGCCAGCGTCATCAGCGAGATTTTACTGAATGCACGCGGTGTCAACATGCTGGCGACCTCACGCGAGGCGCTTAATTTGCGGGAAGAATGGCTGTATCCCATTGGTGGAATGACCATCCCGGCGGAAAATCAGCTCGATCAACTTGAACGTTTCAGCGCGGTACAGCTTTTTGTCCAGAGCGCACGACGGGCACAACCCGGTTTTTCGCTGGACACCGAGCGGGCGGGTGTGGTGCGTATTTGTCGTCTGGTGGGTGGGATGCCGCTTGGTATTGAACTGGCAGCAGCCTGGGTACGGGCACTTTCCTGTGGTGAGATCGCGGATGAAATCGCACATGGAATTGATATTTTGGAAACCCCTGCCCGGAATGTGCCGGAGCGGCATCGCAATATGCGGGCTGTTCTCGATCAATCGTGGCGTTTACTGGATGAAGATGAACAGCGTATCATGCGGCGGCTCTCGGTTTTTCGCGGTGGTTTTGCCCGTGAGGCGGCGGAAGCGGTGGCAGGGGCGGCAGCCCGTCATCTTATTTCGCCAATTTTATGCAAGCTCGTGAGCAGGATATTCGCTATCGTCGCCAGATGGAAGCGTTGATTGAAATCGAGCAGGATTTCACCAACGTGCGGACGGCATGGCAGCGGGCGGCAGACCGGCAGAATTTTCAGGTCATCAATATGATGCTGGAAGCCATGAATTATTTCTGCGATATGCGTGCGCGTTTCATTGAAGGTGAGGAATTGTTCCGTATCGCCAGCGAACGATTTGCACAGTTTGACGAGCCAGAACGCCGCCATGTCTATAATCGCCTGAGTGCGCGTCGTATTCGTATGATTTTGCTGGGTACATTGGATAACCTGTTTGACCCGGAAGCGTTAGTGACGGAAGCGCAAAGACTGGTCGCCGAAAATCGTACCTACGATGATAAGGCCGAGCTGGCCTTTAGTTTGCAGATGCAGGGTCTTGCGTTCCATGAAACAGGCATAGACTATAGTGATGCAAAGCCTCATCACGATGAAGCGCTTCGTCTCTATATGATGGTCGAAGAACCTTTTTATATTGCCGAGCAGTTGGTCTGGGTGGGTATGAACGCCGATGATATGAGGGTAACGAGGGACTATCTACGTCGGGCATCGGACATTCAACGGCAGATTGGTGATGAAAATGGGCTGGGCTGGTCGCTCATGCACGCGGCGCGTTTGGCCTTCTATGCGCGTGACTTTGCTGAATCGGAGCAGTATGCCGAAGAATCCTTAGCGATGCAGCGGCGGCGTGGCGATGTGAAGGGCATGTACTGGAGCATGATGCTGCATGGCGAATGGGCACTGCGTAAAGGTGATTTTGTTACGGCTATGAAATTGGCGGAAGAGTCCTATAAAATCGCGCTGACCCTTAATCTATCCCCATACCTGAAAAATGCGCTGACGACTTTGGGACTGCTGCAAATTATCGTGGAAGAAAATTACGAAGAAGGGGTGCGGCTGTGCCGGGAGGCGCTGGCGGTGGTTGTGCCGCTTAGTTTCGCCATTGGTACACCTGATCTCGATGCAGAGTCTGGTCTGGCGATGGCGGCGCATCGTGACCACAATCTGGAAGCCCTGCGCCTTCATTATAAGCAAATCGTCGATAACGTCCCGGCCTATTGGGATATGCCCTATCGATTCTCGTATATTGCTCCAATCGCTGTGTTGTTGTTCGATTGTGAAGGGCGTACCCTCCCGGCGCTTGAATTGACCGCTAAGGTTTTCTATCTTTTTGAAGCGCCAGAGCAGCCGGTGATGAACTGGTTGGAGAAATGGCCGCTGCTCAACCGCCTGCGGGAGAAATGGCGCATAGAATTGGGCGATGGTGCCTATCAGGTCGCATGGGAACGTGGCAAAACGCTCGATATTGAAGCAACGCTCGATGAATTCATGACCTATCTTGATTCATGCGACGTAACGACCCAACCCCCAACCCCCCAGACCCAACCCCTTCCAGATTCGATTACCGATCGCGAATTGGAAGTGCTGCGGCTGGTGGCAGAAGGGCGTTCTAATCGTGAAATCGCGCGTGATCTGGTGTTGGCACTCGGCACAGTCAAGTGGTATATCAGCGAAATTTACGGCAAGCTCGGCGTGAGCAGCCGGACACAGGCGATTGCGCGTGCGCGGGATTTGAAGCTGCTTTCCTAACCCAACCCCCTATTTGTAAATACCCATCCTTTGGCAGGTGACAGCACCCCGGGGTTGGCGAGTACAGTAGGGATGTAAGTTCGATAAAAGAGGAGCAGCAATCATGTTTGACGGAAAGAACTTTGGTCTGGTGGATGTCGCTATTGCTGATGAAATCGCCAAGCATCTGGATAACGGAGAACCGAAGCCGAAGCTGAGTGACTCACTGCGGCGCGGCGTAGCCCGTATCATGGGACGCAATCAGGTGGCAGAGGCACAGCAGGATGATAAGGTTCAATCACCAGCTGGACAGGAGCCAATCACGAATTGGGTCTAATATGTCCGACACTGTAGTTCACCAACAGAAACACCCCGCGAATGATCCGGGGTGTTTTGTTTTGTCTGCGACTGGGTGGGAAAAGTTGGTTAAAATGGATGGTAACTTCAGGTTGAGCATGAGCAGTGTGAATCATGGTAGCAAACAACCTACCGCAGCAGCCCACGCCCTTTGTCGGCAGGCAGTCCGAGATGGATACCATTTTGCGCCTGTTGAGCGATACCAACTGCCGCTTGCTGACGCTGGTCGGGCCAGGAGGAATAGGCAAGACTCGTTTAGCGCTGGAAGTTGGACAGAAAATTGCGGATGAATGGGGAAGAAATTTCCCCAACGGTGTGTATTTTGTGCCGCTTCAGCCTGTGAGCGCTCCGGAGTTTCTCATCTCCTCTATTTCCACTGCAATTCATTTTCAATTCTACGGTATTTATGAACCGCGCCAGCAGCTTCTGGATTACCTCTGCGGACGATCCTTATTCCTGATTCTGGACAATTTTGAACATTTGCAGGATGGAGCGTCTTTCCTGAGCGAACTTCTCAGTGTCGCGCCGAATTTGCGCATTTTGGTAACGTCGCGTGAACGCCTCAATTTACTTGAAGAATGGGCTTTCGAAGTGCTTGGCCTGCATTATCCAGAACTGGAAGCGGAAATTGGGAAAAATGGGTATGGCGCTGTGCAACTTTTTACGCAAAGCGCACGGCGAGTGCGTGTGGACTTTGCGCTGAATGCCGAGAATCGACGTGAAATCGTGCGTATTTGTCGTCAGGTAGAAGGTATGCCGCTGGCGTTAGAATTGGCGGCAGGTTGGATACGAGCATTTTCCTGTACGCAGATTGCCGATCAGCTTGAAGGTGGGTTGGATATTCTCGAAACGGCAGTACGCAATGTGCCGGAACGCCACCGCAGTATGCGCTTTATGCTCGAACAATCCTGGAATTTGTTGACCCGGATGGAACAGGATGTCTTTCTGCGTCTGTCTGTTTTCCGCGGCGGTTTTGATTATGCCGCAGCACAGACGGTTGCCAGCGCGACTTTACCCATACTAGGGGCACTGGCGGATAAGACCTGGCTTCGCTGGGATGAGAAACGAGGTCGCTATCACATACATGAACTTCTACGCCAGTATGGCAGCGAAAAATTGAGTGCAGATGGGGTCAAGTGGCAGAATACGCATGACGCGCACTGCTGCTACTTCGCTGATTTTCTGCGCAGTCAGCGGGAACGTCTGGGTAATGAACATGCTATAGAATCCCTGCACGATATTAAAAACGAATTGGAGAACATTCATCTCTACTGGGATTGGGCGATTACCCACGGCAAAGACGCGGAAATCGAAGCTGCGCTGGATAGTTTATGGCTTTTCTACGATTCCGGCAGTCGCTTTCATGAGGGTGAACAGGCGTTTGCCAGAGCTGTGGCCTCTTTACGCTCCCGCAACGACCGAAGCGTAAAACATGATTTGCTTGGCAGTGTTCTGGCTCGGCAGGGTTCCCTGCTATCCAGTTTGGAACGGTATGATGATGCTTTGCGCCTTTTGCAAGAGAGCATCGGTATTTTGCGCGAAGCGAACGTGACAGATGATCTCGCCTTTGCGCTGCTTAGAATGGGCATAACTGTCTTTGACATAAAGGATTACGAGAAAAGCAGGGCCTGTTTTCAGGAAAGTTTTGATATTTATCAAAGCCTTGCCAATCGTCGGGGGATGGGAGACGCACTTTTTTGGCTGGGTATTGACTGGGAGTTCAGGGAAGAACCTGAAAAGGCCATTGAAGTCCTCAGAGAGAGTTTGGCTATTTTCGACCAGCTTGGCAATGTCCTCGCTGCGGCTGGGGCGAAATCCCAGTTAAGCCAGATTATGCACAGCACGGGTCGCTTTCCCGAAGCCATACTACTGGCTCAGGACGGGCTGAAAATATATCAGCAGGCTGGCATTATGTGGGGCATAGCAATGTCTTATGATCGTTTGTGTCTGATTGCCCTGAGCAGCAACGACTACGCCGCCGCTCTCAATTACGCGCTCCAATCTCTAGGGATCGCGGTGAAATACAGTTTGCGGAAAAGTGTTTTGCTGGCATTGGGACGTATCGCGCGATTGCGGAATTTTATGGGGCAGTTTGAGCAGTCGGTTGAATTGGCGGGCTTCCTCATTTCCCATTTGGACAATCAGGATAGGCAGCGCTACCTCGATCTTGTGGATGAACTCAAAAGTAAACTGCCACAGGACGTATTGAGTGCAGCTCTTCGGCGGGGTGAGGAATATGCTGGGGATGTTTTAGTAAAAGCGATACTAACGGCGGCACAGCAGGGACATGAAACCGAAAAGCAGTCGCTTCCTGTTGCACAGACTTTGTCTGAACCGCTCACACAACGTGAACTGGAAGTGTTGCAACTGCTGGCGCAGGGACGCTCTAATCGCGAAATCGGGCAGCAGATTTTCCTCAGTACAGATACGGTGCGCTGGTATTTGAAACAAATATACAGCAAGCTCTATGTCCATACCCGCACACAGGCTGTCGCTCGTGCCCATGAACTCAAATTATTGTCATCGAATTCCGATTCACCACGATAACTACTCAATTGAGTGGTGACTTGATCTGCCGCTCTCTGTAATGTTGAAATAATGTTCACTACAGGGAGAAAATAGGATATGTCTGGTCGGATCAAATCCTTCGTTTTCATGCTGATTGTGTTTTCCACTGCTATCACTTTTGTTTTCTCAACCAGTGCCCAATCTACCGATTCGGTTTCCAGTCCGCACCTGACCTTACTCTGGCAGACCGCCTTCGATAAGGACTCGGTGCTGATCGAGCCGGATTATCTGACTGTTGATAGTCAGGGTAGCAGCTACATCACGCAGTTGAGTTCGGGGGTGATGAAAAAGTTTGATGCGGACGGCAAATTTGTGTTGGCAATACAGGCCGCTACACAGGATTTAACGGGTGTCGGCGTTGACTCGCAGGGTAACATCCTGCTTGGCGGTTGTGAGGTTGGACGCATTCAAAAGTTTGATAGTAGCGGAACCGCTTTGACCGATTTTGTAAGTGATGTCCCCTGGTGTACCACCGGGATTGTGGTCGATGCGCAGGATTGGTTTTATGTTTTCACGGGTTTCAAAACGGGTGAAGCGTATATCCAGAAATTTGACTCCAGCGCTCAACTGCTTACGAAGATTGGAGCGCCAGAGAGCGGTGAGGGCGCATTCGGATTGGGAAGCAGCGGAACAACACTGGCGGTGGATCAGGATGGGAATGTCTACGCTACCGATCCATCCAATAACCGTATCCTGAAATTTGATTCAGACGGCAAGTTCATCTTCAGTATGGTGATGCCCGATGACGGTAAACCAGTGGCTAACAAACTGGTCTTTCGTGATGATCCTTATGGAATAGCGGTTGATGGTCAGGGCAATATCTATGTTTCCAGCAGCCATTTTCTGCGCAAGTTAGACTCTGAAGGCAATATCCTTGCCCAGTGGCCTACAACAGAGGGTGATTTAAATCGAGCTGGACGGGTCGCAGTAGACTCCGAAGGTAATATTTTCATCGTCGCAGAAGCCGATGTTGTCGGGGTGAATAACGTGTCGTTAAAGGCGCTGGTGTTGAAGAAATTCCAGCAGTAAATCTGTTCTGACAGAAGCGCTTTTCCTAACCCAACCCCCTCTCTGGGAATACCTATCTTTTGATCGGTGACTATACCCCGGGTTTGACGAGTATAGTAAGAACGCAGGTTCGATCAGAGAGGAGTGCAAATCATGATATTGGACGCGAAATATCTGGATTCGGTGGGTGCTGCGATGGCTGATGAAATCTTCAAGCAGGCCGATGATGGCGAACCGAAGCTGAAGGACTCCCGTAAACGGAGTATCGCGCGTATTCTGAGAGGCAATCAGGCCGGGAAGACACCAACAGTTGTTCGGACTCATGCAGCGGCTAATCAGGAGCCAATCAAGAACTGCGTCTGATGTGTCTGATAATCACGTTTATCAACAGAAGCACCCTGTGAATTTTCCGGGGTGTTTCGATTCTGGAGCAACGTGAGAAAAGTCAGTTAAAATGGGCGGTAGTCTATGTTGAGTAAAACTGTGATAAGTGATGGTGCTGAACAATCTTCCACAGCAGCCGACCCCTTTTATAGGCAGGCAGGCCGAACTGGACGCAATCCTCCAGCTTTTGACCGATTCTGGCTGCCGCTTATTGACTCTGGTTGGTTCCGGCGGGATGGGCAAGACCCGTTTGACGCTGGAAGTTGGGCGGCTGATGCTGTCCAGCCCTGATTCAGTTTTCCCCGATGGCGTTTATTTTGTCCCGCTGCAATCAGTGACAGCTGCTGATTTCGTTCCCTCGGTTGTCGCCAATGTATTGGACATTCCGTTTTACAAAGGTGGCGACCCACAGGAACAGGTGCTTTGTCACTTAGCTCCCAAGAACCTGCTGCTCATACTCGATAATGTCGAACATTTGCTGGACAGCGTGCCGTTCATCAGCGACATGCTTGTGCGCGCGCCGGGAGTGAAGCTGCTGGCGACCTCGCGCGAAGCGTTTAATCTTCAGGAAGAATGGCTGTACCCTGTTACCGGGATGCAGTTTCCGGAGCAATCCGACAGCGAAGATTGTGATGAGTACAGTGCTGTACAGTTGTTTATCCAACATGCGCGTCGTATCCGTCCGGATTTTGATCTTGCTGCCGAACGCGAGGGGATTATTCGCATTTGTCGTCTGGTGGATGGGATGCCGCTGGCGTTGGAATTGGCAGCGGTGTGGGTACGGACACTATCCTGCGCGGAAATTGCGGACGAAATCGAGCGCGGGCTGGATATTTTGGAAACATCCACCCGCAATATGCCGGAACGGCATCGCAATATGCGCGTCATGCTGGAACAATCCTGGAATCTGCTGTCTGAGGCTGAACAGACCGTCTTCAAGAAGCTGAGTATTTTTCAGGGCGGGTTTACACGGAGTGCGGCGGAAACCGTCGCAGGCGCTACGGTGCGCGTTCTGTCAGCTCTGGTGAATAAGTCGCTGCTGCGGCGCAATGCTGCCGGGCGCTACGACATGCATGAACTGCTGCGGCAGTACGGTATGGAAAAGCTGGATGAGGCTTCTTCCGCTGCTGCGCGCGATTTGCACAGCGCCTATTATGCGGATTTTCTGGCGCAAAACTGGCATACATTGCGGTCATCCGAACAAAGCAGCGCTATGCATATCATAGCCGCTGAAATTGAAAATATCCGTGTGGCGTGGCTTCACATGGTCAATCAGCGAAAGTATAACGAAATCAATCAGTCGGCCTGTGCAATCTGGTATTACCACCTCATCAGCTTCCGCGAACAGGATGGGCTGGAAATGCTCACAAAAGCCGTCGCGATGGTGCGGGAAGCAGATTCGGCGCAGAAGCGTTTGCTGGGGAGCCTCCTGATATTCCTCGGTTCTCTGCATGACGAAAGAGGTGATCGTCCCGAAGGGTTGAGCGCTCTCAAAGAGGGGCTATCCCTGCTTGAAACGGTGGGGAGTGTTGAGGATCACATCATCGCCTATAATAGTCTGGCGCATCATTACATTGGTCAATATGGCTGGGAACTGAATGAAGCAGATCGTGTGGCTGTCCGCGAAGTGGTTCAACTGGCTGATTCCAACCTTGATCGCGTTCGTCACTATGGAGAGGTCTGGTGGATTGCCGAATGCCTGTATACCCGGGCTGCACTGGCGCTGGTTGAAGGACGTTTTGAGGATGCGCGTCAGTGGGGGGAAGAAGGCTTGAAAATGGCGCAGTCCAGCGGAGACAACGGCTTAACCGGATTGTTGGCTGGCCCCTTTCTTGGACGTGTGCTCGAACGACTAGGTGACTATACTGCTGCGAAGGAGATGAGGCAGTACAGCAATAAATTGTATGAGAGCGGCGGCTATCACATCGAAATGAGCTGGAATTATCAGGGATTGGGTTATATCGCCTTTCTGGAAAAAGACTACGCTAAAGCTCATGTCTACTTTCAGCAAAGTCTGCGTCTATTTCTGGAAATACGTGGACACCCTGAACGAAATGCACAGTTGTGTCAAGCCATGTTCAACGTCGGCAAATTATGGGCAGCAGCGGGTCAGTTTGAACGCGCTGTCATTCTGTTCAACGCTATTGCTGAACAAGAGGAGGTCATGAGACGGGTCAAGGCATGGGCTAATGAAGAACGCGACAAGCTGCGATATGAACTGACCCCGGAACGTTTTACTACTGCTGTTGCTGCCAGCAAGTCGTTGGATATTGAAGCGCTAGCCGGAACATATCTGACCGAAGAATCGCTCCTGGGTGCTTTGGGAGATGCATCAGCAGGATTAAGTGAGCGTGAGCACGAAATTCTGCGTCTTGCCGCGGATGGACTGTCGAACCGCGAGATTGCGGATAAGCTGATCTTTTCGGTGGGAACGGTCAAATGGTATATGAATCAGATTTACAGCAAATTAGGCGTTGGCAGCCGCACCAAAGCCATTGCTCGCGCCAGAAGCTTAAATCTGCTGGATTGAAGTCGAAACCAACCACATGACCTAACTTTAGATAGGTGATTGTCCGCTGGTTTGAAGCGTATGCTGGGAAGCATCATCAAATCAGGGAGAAGACATCATGTATCGTCCAGGGGATTATCTGATGGCACAAAACGCCATGAAACAACTTTCCGAAGAGCAGTTTAGCAGCGACGCGCCTGTTTCAGATACACCGCACTGGTGGGAGAAATTTGGGTTGATGTTTCAGCGTCGTGAAGTGGCAGCGAAAGAGTCCCATCAACCGTCGCTTACCATAGCCGGACGGGAGCCATTAAAGAACCGACTGTGATCGACATGTTCGTGAAGCCAGTATATCAACAAAAACACCCCGTATATCTGCGGGGTGTTTTCATGTGTTCAGGTTGAAATCTAATTCACGTAGATGATTACTACAGCGGTACTGGTTCCGCCGTGACCGTCACTAATTGTGTAGGTAAATCCGTCAACCCCTACGAAACCACTGGTCGGTGTGTAAGTGGCACCGCTCGACTTTGGCACCAGATTGCCATGTTGGGGCAGGGATCCAGAGACAACTGACAGTGTATCCCCATCCGCATCGGTGTCATTGCTCAGGATTTGTGCATAGGTTATCGTAATCGTCGTATTGCGCGTCATACTGACTGCATCATTGTTGGCAACAGGCGCATGATTCGGCGCAGGTGTAGTAGCCGTCGGTGTGGTGGTTGTTGGTGCAGGTGT
>JBGAGR010000063.1:0-30359 GCA_044226645.1 Aggregatilineales bacterium | reverse complement strand
GCCACCGTCACACCCGGCGGGAGTGCGCCGCAAGGGGGCGACCTGGCAACCGTCACCAAAATCATTGACGGCGACACCATCGACGTAAACCTCAACGGTCAAACCATGCGCGTCCGTTATATTGGCATCAACACACCTGAAAGTAACGAAGTCTGCTACGCCGAAGCCACCGCCGCCAATGCCCTGTTTGTGCAGGGTCAAACCGTCCGCCTCGTCAAGGATGTCAGCGAAACTGATCTCTACGGACGCTTGCTGCGTTATATCTATGTCGGGGATTTGTTCGTCAATCAGGCGCTTGTCCAGCAGGGCTATGCTGAAGCGGTTTCCTATCCGCCAGATAACGCCCATTACAACGAATTTGTTCAATGGGAGAAAGAAGCAGCAGCAGCCAATCGCGGCTGTCACCCCACCGGAATCTTCAACGACGGCAGTTACACGCGCTAGTCGAAAGTTTGTGAAGGTTTGAAAATCACTTTCGTAGTGATACATCGTCTCAATATACATCCTTGATTTCATCAAACTCATCGTAATAAACAGGCTTAAACTTGTAACCTTACCTGTTCCAGCCTGTTTTACAGGTATATTTTCTTAAACCTGCTGTTCAATTTGTATCAATATCAGTATGCAATTCCATTCCGCACGAGGAGTGGTTATAATGCTCCGTCTGTTTATGAATAGGGATTAATCAAATTTTGAGCAATCTCTTATCGAATTGCGCTAGTCTTACCGCGCATCCTTGAACCCCCCTCCTCTGCATAGGGAAAGAGTGTAGGTCTATGATAGAAGTACAAAATTTAGTGAAGAAGTATGGCTCCGTGCCTGCTGTCAAGGGCATATCCTTTACAGCACAGCCGGGGCAGGTGACGGGCTTCCTGGGGCCAAACGGTGCCGGGAAAACCACCACCATGCGAATGCTGACCGGGTTTTTACCGCCTACTTCCGGGAAAGCAGTCGTTGCAGGACATGATGTATTTGAGGAAAGCATGGAAGTGCGTAAACGGGTAGGTTACCTCCCCGAAAGTGTGCCGCTCTACCGCGACATGACCGCCCTTGCTTATCTCATGTATATCGGTGAAATTCGCGGTCTCAGTAACCGGCGTGATAAAGCGATGGAAGCTTTGGAACGGGTCGCGTTAGCTGACCGCGCTGACAGCCACATTCGCACGCTCTCAAAAGGTATGCGACAGCGTGTGGGTCTGGCGCAAGCCATCCTGCATGACCCGGATGTGCTGATCCTCGATGAGCCAACCATCGGCCTCGACCCGCTTCAAGTGTTGGAACTGCGCGAACTGGTTCGCGAACTGGGGCGCAAACACACCCTGCTGTTCAGCACCCACATCCTGTCCGAAGCCGAGCAGGTCTGTGACAGCGTGGTCATCATCAACCAGGGGCAAATCATCGCCCAGGGTTCGCCCACCGAACTGCGCGGCACATTGGAACGAGGTGGTCGTGTTCTGGTGCGTGTAAATGTATCGCCGGATACAGCCTTGCCAGCCATTCAAGCGCTGGACGAAGTCGCCAGCACCGGAATCTCGATGGACGGCATCATTGTCACACCAAAAAGCGCCACCGTTGATCCCCGTCCAGCTATTGCCCGCGCGGTTGTCCAGAATGGTTGGGACTTGATTGAACTGCGCCCATTGGCTGTCAATCTGGAAGAAATCTTCCTTGAACTGACTCGTCAGGAAGACAGCAATGCTGCTTCGAATGATGGAGTCGAGCCTGAACAACAACCTGCCGAAAGTGAGGTAGCAGAATCATGAGGCAGACCATTGCCGTCTTTAAACGTGAGGTAGGATCTTATTTCCGCTCACCTGTTGCATATGCTATTGCCTTTGCTTTAACCCTGTTTTTCGGCTTGCTCTTTAGCAATGCCCTGAGTCAGGCGAACCAGCAGGCACCCGCCGATAGTGTGAACTTCATCCCGAACCTGCTTACCTTCCTGCTTTTTCTGGTAGCACCTCTCCTCACCATGCGTCTGCTGGCGGAAGAAGCCCGTGAAGGTACGCTGGAAACCCTGATGACACTGCCCATGAGCGAATCACAGTTCATTATCGGGAAATTTCTGGCAGTATGGTTCTATTACACCATTATCCTGCTGCTAACCGCTGTTTATCACGTCATCCTGACCCAGGTCGGCGTACCGGATGCAGGACGCGCCTTTGGCATGTACTTAGGTGCATGGCTGTACGGCGGCGCTGCACTGGCGGTCAGTATGATCTGGTCAGCCGTTACTGAAGATCAAATCGTAGCAGCCTTCCTCGGCGCAGCAACCGTGCTGGTGCTGTATCTGGCAGAAGTTGCAGCCAGTTGGGTTGCTGGTCTGCCAAATCAATCGGATGTATCCGGACTCACCAATTTTGTCCGTGAACTCGGCCTGCAAGCGCATTACACCGCCACCATGTTGAACGGGGTTATCCGCGCTGAAGATGTCCTTTATTTTGTGTTTATGATAATCGCTGCGCTGTTTATCACGACGCGCATTGTGGAAGTGAGGCGCTGGAGATCATGAGCGAACAAACTCCAAACGCAAACGAACAACTGCCTGTTCCCAACGAAGGCAACGAAGCAGAACCTTTTATCCCGCCTTTTTATATGCTGATTGTCGGCATTATCGGTCTGATTGTCGCGCTGGTCGTTGCACTGACTCAGTCTACATTCAGCGTAGTTGGCTGGGGTGGTCTGGGACTCGGACTGCTCTCTTTGGTCGTGTGGGCTTTCATGGCTCCCGATCAGGCCAAATCCATTTTTACCGGACGCACCGCTAAATACGGTGGTACGACTGTCATCGTGACGGTTGTCTTCATCGCGGCGCTGGTCGCGATTTACGCCTTTGTGAAAGGTCGCGACATCCGCATCGACCTGACCCAGCGCGATGATTTCTCGCTGAACGACCAAACACGTCCGGTCATCGCTGCGTTGGCGGTTGAACCCAAAGTGCCAAACATCAAGATTTTGGCTTTCTACGGAGCCAATCTTGCTGACCGCCGCGACCAGGACAGCATCCTGTTCGATGATTATGTCAAAACCAGCCAGAACAAAATCAGCTACGAATTCGTTGACCCGGATCGTAATCCGGTGCTGGCGCAAAGTCTGAAAGTCACACGGGCAGGGCAAATCGTAGTCGCCGCGTTGGATGACAGTGGTCAGCCTATTGCGGATAAAGCGCAGGTTGTGAACGCTGCCGCTCAGGAAGACATCTCGAATGCCATCCTGCGTGTAGCAGCATCGGGCGATTTCCGCGCCTATTTCCTGACTGTGGAAGATGGTTTGAAGTTCGATGACACAGGCGATACAGGTTTTTCCCAGCTTAATAATGTGTTGAAAAACACTTTTAACTGGAAAACCGACTCAATCAGTTTCCTTGATTTGGCGAACCCCAACAGCACCAAGAAGCTGAACGACACCACAGCCGATGGAGAAGTACTGGTTATTCCAGGCGGCTCGAAACCAATTACCGACGATCAGCTTAAACTCCTCACCGACTTTCTGGATAAAGGTGGGCGTTTGGTCATTTTTGCCGCGCCGATTAATGCGGATGCCAGCCCAACGTTGGCAACTTCAGATAATCTCAGCCAATATCTCTACAATAACTTTGGCCTGCGCTTTGCGAATGATCTCATTCTGGAAGATCAGCAGTATGTCCAGGCACCGTTTAACCCGATTGTGGGCGACTTCGATACCAGCAGCTTTGTGACGACCAACGTTCGCACTTACGCGAGTCGCGGTGTTGGTGTGGTGTTCCCCACTACCCACAGCATCGAACATAACCCGACTACTCCACAAAATGTAACGACGGTCGATCTGGCACGTACCAGCAGTACATCCTACTCCAAGACTGACCCAACTGTGTTGACCAGCACCGATCCCATTCGGTCATCGGACACTGATCCCAAAGGCCCATTTGTGGTCGCGGCTTCAGCAGAAAATAATGTCACCGGGGCGCGGGTAGTCCTGATTGGCAGTGAATATGCGGGTGTCAATGCCTTCGCAGGCAATACCCCCAATCTTCTGATTGCGCGTGACAGTCTGATCTGGGCGACCAAATTTGAGGAATTTTTCACCAAGATTCCGCAGTTGGATACCCAGCAGAAACCGCAGGATACGCCCATCTTTGTTGACGCACAAATCAGCCGCAACATCAATTTCATTATCATCATCCTCATGCCTTTTGGTATCCTGCTGCTCGGCGGACTGGTGTGGTGGAATGGTCGCGAGAAGGCACGGTAAGGAGCGTATATCATGCGTTTAAACAGAGGAACACTCATTCTCATTGTCATCAGCGTCGTGGTTATTGTGGCGATAACACTGCTGAGTAATCAGCAGGCCTCCGCGCCCGCCGCTGCCGGCACGCCAACTGCGACTGCCGCTGTTACACAGGTCTTCCCGGAGTTAACCGATACCAGCAAGGTTGTCCGCTTCGACGCTACGAACCTCACCGACAGCACCAAAGTCGCTATGACTAAAGATGCGGGCGGGGTCTGGACAATTGTTGATGCGACCAATTCGCAAGACCTGGCGACTGACCAGACCAAAGCCAGTACCGCCGTGAACAGTATGGCTGCACTGGTGGCTGCGGATAAGTTCGAAACGGACAAGCCCGCCGACTTTGGACTCGATGCTCCCAAGTACAAGTTGGTGTTGACCGATTCGGATGGAAAAACCTATACACTGCAAATCGGTAACGCAGCCGTTGCGAACCAACGCTATTATGTTCAGGTAAACGACGATACCAAGAATGTCTACGTCATTGCCAAAGATAGTATTGATGCCCTGACCGGACTGATTATCGGGCCTGCTTATGTAGCCTCACCGACACCGACTGCGACATCGACCAGTACACCAAACCCCTACAGCGAAGTGGAGCAAACCGCGACTCAGAATGCGATTCAGCAGCAGGTCTACTCGACCATGACGGCTACAGCACTCGGCACTTATGCACCCACCGCTGTCCCAACTGAAGCCGCGACTTCGGAGGTGACGGCTGAAGCAACTACAGAAGCCGCTGTAGAAACAACAGTGGAAGCTACTGTAGAAACCACACCCGAAGCAACGGCTGCTCCAGCAGCAGAAGCGACGGCTGAGGCCACTGTTTCTTCCTAATTAGACTGGTTCTCAAGTCCCCTTCTGCAAGTAGGAGGGGACTTTCACTATCCCCACAACCTTAATCAGCATAAAATACAATCTACAGGTTCCAGTTTAGTCTTGAATCTGGTGTGTCAGAGTATTTTCACGCGGCACAATTCGGTTCTGAGCACACGGAAAATTAGCAAAAAGTCATACTTTTTTCATAAAAAGTCAGGCTTTTTACAAACTCCCGCTCTCTCAGGTTTGACCGGATGTATATAAACACGTTAAAATACAATCATCTTGATTATCAAAAATCATCCGTCATTATGGATCGGGAGGTCTACCGTGAGTCGTTGGGCAAACAAATATGTGATTGGCCTCACGGGAAATATAGCCACTGGCAAGAGCGTTGTGCGCCAGATGCTACAACATCTGGAAGCCTATACCGTTGATGCGGATAGTCTTTCGCACCGTGCGATGGCTCCCGGCGCACCTGCTTATAAACCCGTCGTCGAGAAATTCGGGATGTTCATTCTGGACAGCGAGAAGAACATTGACCGCAACCTGCTGGGCAAGATTGTTTTCGGAAACCCGGATGCGCTCGCTCAACTGGAAGCGATTGTTCACCCGGTAGTTGCACAGGCGATTGGTACACTCATCACACGCGCCCCACAGAAAGTCGTCGTTATTGAGGCGATTAAACTGCTGGAAGGTGATCTGGCAAAAGCTGTTGATGAGGTGTGGGTTGTAGATGCTTCGCCGGAAACACAATACAGGCGGCTGATTGGGCCGCGCAAAATGTCTGAGGCAGACGCGAAACAGCGCATTCTGGCGCAAACTTCGCAGGCTGACAAGCTGGCAAAAGCTAACGTAGTCATCAAGAATGATGGCAACGTTGAAGAAACCTGGAAACAGGTGCAAGCTGCTTTCATTAACATCCAGAAGAAAATGGCTGGCGGCGTACCTGCTGCTCCTGCACAACCCGCAGCACCAAAAGCAACAGTGGCTCCTACTGCTCCTGCGACAAACAATACCGCACCAGCGGCTCAAAAGCCTGCTGCTCCGGCACAAGCTGCTCCTCCAACAGCGCCTGCCTCGGCTGGAACGCAGTCCGATGTCAAGGTGACAGTGCGGCGCGGGATGCCGAGTAATGCGGAAGCCATTGCTAACTTCATCAATGCTTCGGCGGCTAAGGGTGTCAGCCGGATGGACATCATGATGGCTTTCGGACAGAAAAGCTATCTCCTTGCGCAAGGGCCAAATGACCAACTGCTCGGACTGATGGGTTGGCAGGTGGAAAATCTGATTACCCGTGTCGATGAATTTTATCTGGCTCCCAATGCTCCCAGCGCTCCGGTGGTCGAAGGGCTGGTCACAGCGGTTGAAGCGGCATCGAAAGATCTGCAAAGCGAAGTGGCTTACATTTTCCTACCGGGAAATATGCCGGCGGATATGATACAATCCTTCGCGAAAAGCGGTTATGAACTGACCGATATTGCGCAGATTAAAATCCCGGCATGGCGTGAGGCTGTACAGGAAATCCTTTCTGAGAACAAAGATGCCCGTATACTCGCCAAGAAACTGCGTGAAGACCGGGTATTGAAACCGATTTAGGAAACAGAATGTCTGAAATCGCGAATATTTCCTTCGTAAAATCAATGATGCGCCACCCGCGTTTGTCCGGGTGGATTGTCCTGTCTGTAGGTATGGTTGTCCTGCTGGCAATCGAAGCGCGCGATGTTGGCTTGCTGGCTACGCAATGGCTGGCGCTGATTGTGGCGACGATTCTGGTAGCTGGCGCGTGTATCTGGATCATTAGCTGGGAAGACAAAGACGAAGAACCAGAAGCCGAAGAACCCCTGAAACCCTTTTAAGCAACCATTTCATCATGTGCAGATTGCAGCGGCGGCGAACATTTTTGCCGCCCCACGGGACTTCCTTTGGTCGCCGCTGTTTCTGCCGCGTCCCCGCCAGGGAGAACCCGCCTCGGAATTCTTGCTGCTGCCGCTTCGGCGGATAGGTTCTCGCGTTATCTGCCACGCAAGAACCGCTATGGGCTGCCTGATAGTGGGGGGAGGGGGCAGGCAGCCTGAGGGAAAGTCAAGCGGCCTCAATTTTTATCTTCCCTCAAATGAGGCAGCCTCATGATTTTGTGCCTGTATGGCAAGCAGCCCGATTACCTTCATAACCACCCACATTTATGATCGTACGACTTTTAGTCTAACGACAGCTTATCATAGAACAAGTATTCTGGTCAAGTTTGGCTTTTCATACCGAAATGCAGGGAAGATCAGACGCGCCCGGAAAAACGATCATTAATGTAAGCGAGTTTGGCGGCTTCGTCGCGCGACGATGAAAGGAAACGCACCCAGGCATTACGCTCGTGCCAGACGGTTCCCAGTTCCCAGACGCAATAGACTCCGCGATGCTGGGTGGTCGGGTCGATGGGTTGATAACCGCCTGCCCCGTTCACTTCTTTATAGTAGACGGACTCCCAGAGTTCGTTGGTGTTACGCCATGTGGTGAGCAGGAGCAGCAGGACTGATCCGGCGCGGTGGAAGATGACGAAGCCGAGATCACCATTAAATTTGAGGCGTTCGACCTGTTCGGTCAGGAACGCGCGGCATTCCGCACGCTGTTCGGGAGTAATCGGTGCATCATCGGGATAGAGATCGTACCATTTGAGGTAAGCGTTGGGCAGCGCAAGGTCTTCACCGGGGGTGATGACCTTTTCGTAATACAAGTAACCTTCGGGGACAACATTGCCAATCTTTTCGAGTTCAATCACAGACACAGTGAGCCTCCTTGAACAGATATTCTATGGAGACTATAGCGGAAGATGTTTACTGAACGCAAGTTCCATGCAAACAAATTTGAACAGCGAGGAAAAGGCAAGACGAACCGCCGAGATCGCAAAGTTCACGCAAAGACGCTGAGTGTTAAAATCAAAATCTGTCGCAAACTTACAAAACAATTGAAATCAAGCATAGACCCAGGTTTCGATGCCGCTTTTGAGCGTGACCCAGATGCGGCGGTAGGCGCGGGTTTCGTAGATGTCCATCCGGCCTAATTCTTCTGGAGTGACTTCCAGCAGCAGGCCATCGACTGAACTACCATGCCGAGGGATGACGATGGGGAAAATGCCATCGCCAAGCGCGATACGCGATCTAAAAAAGCCTTCGAGCGTGTCTGGTTTTCCAGCGATGATGCGTCCGATGACACGCTGCTGGACGGCGGGGTCTTGCAGGGTTCCGTAAACGAAAAGGTGCTCCATATTAAAAACCACGCCATTTCTTAATAGCTGCCAGAGCTTCCGGAGTTCCAATGGATTCCAAAGCCTTAACCGCAGTCGTATTTACATTGCTATCATAAAGAAGTTGAGCCAATCTTGCCACCACCGCAGCATTCCCAGTTTCACCTAATGCTCGTGCGGCGGCTTTCCTAACATCGTAATCATTATCATCAGCAGCCATAAATAATCCAAGGAGTGCCTCTTCATTGCCATCCTGAGCCAAGAGGCCTAAGCTGTTTACCGCTTTTATCCTCTCCCTAGATGAAATACTATTTCTCAGCGTCTTTATGAGCGATTCTAGCTGTTCAGTAAGATATATACCGACAGAATTAGGCGTGGCATTCTTATTCTGCACAGGTAAAGCAGGGTTCAACGGTAATGAATTGTTGGCAGGAGTAGCTTTGCGTGATTTTCGCTTATTTTGCCTTTCTTCATAATCGCTTTGAATTTCCCGAATTAATTCAATTAACTTTGTCCAAGAGCGAGTTTGAGGATTCGAAAAATCCAGGTATTGAAGTACACCTAATCGCGGATGAAGCTCGGTATGTTTAAGGACAAGCGGGATTACGAACTTACGTGCTCCCCAAGCGCAAGCCCATTCGTAAGTGACATACTTAGATTTATCGGCCTCAGGGGTCATAATAACGATCAAGGCAAAACAGTCATCAATAATCGCACGGTCAATATCTTCACGCCAATCACGTCCTGCCTTTAGCTTTTCCGTATCAATCCAAACGGAAAACCTTTCCTTTTCAAGCTCGTTTTTGACCAAGTCAGCAAAGGGCCAATCATTATGCGCGTAGGAGATAAAAACGTGCGACACTTTTCCCTCGAATCAGAGAGTGTGGTTGATAACTCCAGTTATTTTAGTGCGGCATAAGCAATCATCAAGTTATATTAATCCTCACTAATCAATGATCCTTTTCCGACAATTTACTCGGAATCTTCATTCTGAACAGGGATTTGAAAATCAGGCGCGGGAATATCGAAATTGAGTGACCAGTTCAGCCCGAATAGATTCTGAAAGAACATGACCTGCGACCCTACGGCCTTATTACAACACAACTTCTTCAGCGACTTCGAGCGGTGTTTCGCTTCCATCACTATCAACGGGCTGTGCGTGAGTACCGAAGACTATCCACAGACCCCACAGGACAGCAGGTACAATCGTGAGCACCGCCATCAGAATGACTATCGAGGCAATCGAGATTTCGGCATCCAGCATCCAACCCGCGACGGCAGCCGCTATGGCGTTCATGAGTGAGAAAAGGGCGAATTCAGTCGAGAATACGCGCCCGCGCACCTGATCTGGCAGGAGTTGCAGCAGCAGTTGTGTCGAGAGTACCCAGCCAATCCCACCACCGATGCCGCGCAGGACACTCCCTACCAGAACCATCGGGAAATTCGCCAAGGGCGCGATCATGACCAGACCAACGACGGATATGATGTAACCCAACGTGATAGCAAGCCGCAGCGGACGATCCCGATCTCCAGTGAAACGACGCACCAGAATCGGGCCGATGCCAGTGCCGATCCCCACCGCTGCGTACATCAAGCCCAGGCTGATGCCGCCGCCCTCGCCGATGACAAAGATACGCTCGGTCAATGCGACCTGAACCACCTGAAAGCCGCCCGAAACCAGCAGACTAACAGCTGATTTATGCAGTGCGATGAAAAGAATATCGAGGCGATGGCGCAGGTATCGCAGCCCTTCGAAATATTGGCGGAACCCGCCCATAATGGTTCTATCGGTGCCTTCGGGTACAGCAGGCCGCCTATAAATGATCTGCCTGATGAAAAAGGCCGATAGGAAGAAAGACAGCGCATCAATGATAAACGCCGGGTAGATGCCGACTGATCCAGCAAACAATCCGCCCAGAGCAGCACCAAAGGCCAACATGACTGACCAGGTGGTCGAGCTGATGGCGTTGGCTGAACCCAGCTCAGAGCGGGTGGTAATATCCGGCAGAATGGCGTTGCGTGCCGGGAAAAAGAAGCCGCTCAATCCCAATTGCAGGGCACTGAGCGCGTATATCAGCCAGACATCGCTGGCGTTACGCACCAGCAAAAACCCGAGTACGATGATGCCACGCGCGATGTCCGAGAGAATCAGCAGCGATTTGCGATTGTAGCGATCCGCAAACACGCCGGCGATGGGACTGATGATAAAAGGCGCGAGCATCCGCACTACGAACAACCCACCCACTGCTGTGCCCGAACGGGTCAACGCAGCCACCAGAGCCGCCGAAGCGATCAGGTCGAACCAATCACCCAATAGGCTGATAATCTGTCCGATCCACAACAGGCGGAAATTCTTATTGCTGCGAACCAGCTCGATATAACCAACCGACTGCTGCTGAGTTGCCACTTGAGCGCTCACGGAATCATCTCCAATAAATGGGCAATTCGCCGGATTTGATTTCCGATGATAGCACAGGAGCGTATAAACCCTACCTGTCCATTAGGGCAAAAGAGGTTGGCCTCGCTAAACCCAGACAGGGTGAAGACTGTTATTCAGATTTTGAGATCGGAATCTGGAAATCCGGCGCATCAATATCGAGATTCAGCGACCAGTTCAGTCCAAACACATTCTGGAAGAACATGATCTGTGAGATTTCCTGCGGTGATAATTCCTGTTTATTGTCATACAGCCACCAGTAGGCCAAACCGACCTGCGCCCCAGCTAAATAGGCGGCGATTGCGCCGGGTGGCATCCGTGAGGCTACTGCTTTTGGAACCATGCAGGGAAACGACTCGTTTTCCATGATGGAGCGCAGGTAATCCATCACCATCAATACAAAAGGAAGCGCACCTTTATCACTGAGCATGGTGCGATAAAACTCGGCATTTTCAGCGACATGGCGAAAATCGGTCATATCGACTTTTTCCGGCGACTGGGTGTATTCAAGGAAATGTTCGCGCGTTTTGGGCATATAGCCTTCGGCGAGTGAATCGTAGATTTCACGCAGGCTGCTCAAAAGTAAGTCTTTTTTATCGCTGAAATGGAGATAGAAGGTTGGACGGGCGACGTTGGCGCGGTCTGTAATGTCCTGAATATTGATATCCTCATAACCTTTTTCGATAATGAGTTCCATCATGGCATCGCGGAGAAGCTGGCGGGTGCGTTCCTTGCGGCGGTCTTCTTTGCGGGGAGTAGTAGTCATTTTAAACACCTGTCTATTAATTTACATACTGGAATAAGCGCTTGTTGACAAGCAATGAAAGAAGCATATGATGGTCATTATACTACACAATGTAAATTAACTATCAATGTGTCAGCGAGGTATTCTATGTACAATTTTCCACCCGGCCCGCCCCAGGCCAACAATGTGTTTACTCAGATCAAACTGGGGATGCAGTTCCGCGATGGCCCGATTAACACGTTCAAGCGCATGAAAGAGAAATATGGCGATACTTTCCTGCTGCAATTTGGGAAAGCGCGCAATTACGTCTTTACCCATCCCGATCATATCTACGAAGTGTTGGTGAAAAATGCCGCCAGCTTCTATAAAGACTCGGATATAAAGAATACCAAGCTGGGATTAGCGCGTTTTCTGGGCAACGGTTTGCTGACCAGCGACGGCGAATTCTGGAAACGACAGCGCAAACTCGCCGCGCCTGCCCTGCACGCCAAGCGCATCGCCGCATATGCCGATACGATGGTCGATTACACGGCACGAATGCTGGATGGTTGGGTGGACGGCAAGGAATACAGCATCAGCCATGAGATGAGCAGTCTGACGATGATGATCGTCGCCAAGACGCTGTTCAATACTGATGTTTCCGGTGATATTGACCGGGTGGGTAAGGCGCTAATCGAGGTTCAGGGCGTGGCAGGGCCGCTGCCACTGATGCCACCCTGGGTTCCGACTCCACAGGAACTCCGGCGGCGTGAAGCCCGGCGCGAACTGGATGATATTGTCTACCGCTTCATCAATGAATGGCGCGAACAAAGAGAAGATCGCGGCGATTTACTCTCGATGCTGCTGCTGGCGGTGGATGATGATGGCAGCGGCATGACCGATGTTCAGGCGCGTGATGAAGCGATTACGCTGTTCCTGGCAGGACACGAAACCACCGCGAATACGCTCAATTGGACATGGTATCTGCTGGCGCGGCATCCTGAAATCGAAGCTAAGCTGCATGAAGAAGTGGACAGCGTACTAAAGGGTCGTACTCCGACACTGGAAGATTTGAGCAGCCTGCCCTATACCGAAATGATCATTAAAGAATCGCTGCGGCTGTATCCTCCAGCGTGGATTACGGGACGACAGGCGATTGAGGATGTGCAAATCGGAGAGTATCTGATTCCACAGGGCAGCATCGTCAATGTGGTGTTTTATCTCTCGCATCATGACCCGCGTTGGTGGGATGAACCGGAAGCCTTTAAGCCGGAACGCTTCAGTCCAGAGAACGAGGCCAATATCAACAAACGGGCGTATACTCCATTCGGCGGTGGGCCACGTGTATGCATCGGTAACTCGTTCGCCATGATGGAAGCGCGCTTGCTGCTGGCGACGATTGCCCAGCGCTACCAACTGCGATTAGCGCCGGGTCAGACGGTGGAAATGAATCCGATGATTACGCTCAATCCCAAAGGTGGTATGCCCATGACCATCAAGCGGCGTGATGTCAAACAGCAGGAACGCGCGGTTGAGCCAGAACACGAATTGATGACACTATAGGCATTACATAAAGAGGAGGAAATGTCAGGGGCGCATGACAGCGCCCTTTTTGTTATCTACATCGAAGTTGGAATCGGATAGGGTTCGAAGGCATCCCAGGTCTTGATGCGTTCGAGCGCGTCGGACACACCATAAACACCTTTGCCCCAGGGCGGCGGATTCTGCGCCTTCCAGATAATGTTGGCATAGCGCACGCCGGGATACTGGAAATAGGCGACGGTGAAAAAATCCAACGGCGGCCAATTGCGAATCGGCGGGGCGACACGCGCCAGCGCGTTAGCATCCGGGTAGGTACGCCCGACGGTGACGGCCTGATGCATCTGATACTTCACCATCCGTTCGCTAAAGAACAAAAATGGATTAAAAGGCGTGTTGTTATCAAAAGGCTGCGGCTTCTTATAGGCACGGAGCAAACCGGGGTTACGGTTGCGTGAATAGGGCGTGTTGTTATCGCCGGACAGCAAATGGACTTCCATATGCAGATGGGCGTTACCGGGCTGCTCAATGACTTTGCCAGAGGTGGCATCTTCATTATGGGGATAGCCGCTGTAGCCGATGATCTGCCCGGCCTTGACCCTATCGCCTTTCTTGACGACGGTGTTATTCGACATGTGCCCATAGGCGACCAGCACATTGGAAAGTTTGCGTGTGCCACTGCCGTCATCTGGCAATAAACACCAGATGACCAATGTTTTTTCATAGCGACTTGACATAAAAGGCCATTGGCTGCGATCCCCGACGATGATGGCATCACTCAAGGCAAGCAGTGGTGTTCCAAGCGGGACATTGTGATCGAGGCCATTGTGCATCCCGCAAACACGGGTATACCAGTTTGACCAATTATTGAGGGCAAAAGTGTTGGGGCCGAAACCATTAAGGGGCAATTTGGATGGTTCGTAGGCAGTAGGCGGCACATCGAAGGGAGCCGGTAGTCCTAATTTCTCACGCTGCGCCTGGAAGTCATAGTACCCTTGGGTAATAGCATAATTATTAGGTATGGACGCAATATAAGCATAGAGGGCACTTTGATCCGGAATATCGCTGCTGGCAACGGTGTGACTGGCGGATGTTTCGGGTCGCGACTCCACTACAGGCTGTGATGAAGATGTTGATGCTGCGGTCTGTGGACCACCAGCAACGGCGTGACCACTCTGGGGTGGAGAAGCAGTGGCGGATGTGGATTGTGATGGAGCAGCGGTTGATGTGGATTGAACAGTCTGAATGTTTACATAATCTCCATGCACATAACCCACAATCGAATCGGCGGTTTGGGCATGAAGCCAGGGAGCTTTGTCATGATCGAGGATGGTGAGCTGCGTACCTTTCACTAGTAAGCGTAATATTTTGACTCCAGCAGCCGTGCTCGGCTCTGCACGCAAGTTGACACCATCAGTCGTAGTGCCAGTTTCCATCTTGTGCCTTCCCTTGTCAACCTCTTGACGATTTAAAAGGCAACGAAACCATTCCATTGCCTTGCCTTTAAAAGATATTGTACTCAGCGCCAGGATATGCCGCCAATTGTAAGGTAAATGTTAGGACAGTATGCAGGATTAGAAAATATGAATTTACGTTTTTCGGAACTGCGATAATCACAGGAGAAACTATCGTGAAAGTTAGAAACAGTTAACTATTCAATTTTACATTTCCGTCGTTAGGCTATATTTATTTAGGGAAGTTAGGATCGTCAATAGTCCCAAAGTGTTGCATCAACAATCCTAAAATCCAATAAAGACAGCTTAATCGGGGTAAACTATCATGAAATATAGCAACCGCATCAGAGCAGGAACAGGCATATTTATTCTTCTAGCAGTTTTGCTTTCAACTGTTCTTGTTGCCAGCACACGGCCTGCCCAAGCGCAGGACTCCGGTGTTCAATCATGTGCGCTTACCCCGAACCTGTTGGGCGGACAGGGCTTCACCCTTTCAGGGCAAGGTTTCACGCTCTCCGGGCAGGGCTTCACCCTTTCAGGGCAAGGCTTCACGCTCTCCGGGCAGGGCTTCACCCTTTCAGGACAGGGAATTGATCCAGTCGCCGTCGCGAACGAAGTTCTCAATAACAAAATCACGGTTGGCAAGTGGGTCGATGACCGTCTAGGGTTCTTCCTTAATAAGCTGGGCTTTAACACCGACTCAACCGCCATCCTGGTGATTGACGAATTTAATGCGCCCGACGCGCACGGTGTCGAAGTACAACAGGTTGTTCAGGATGCGCTGAATTCGGTCAAACAGAGCGTGCCAGATCTGAAAGTTGATGTCTTCCCGATTGATATCAGCGATGCAAACACGAATTACAATGCGGATGCAATCGCAAACAAGATCACAGCACGAGTCAACGAGCTAAAGACAACCTATCGCCATTTTGTCCTCAATATGAGTTTCGGCCTGATTGCCTGCCAGGACGCTGGCCCGGTTCTCGATGGTCAGCAAATGCCATCATTTGACTTTAACCAGGCCTTACAGGCAATCAATGCTAACAATCAGCCTCAGCCCAGTCTGGGTGTCGCCCCTGTGCTGGAATGTGTTTTCCATCCGAATAATCCCGAAGATGACATGGACGATGACTACATCGCCTATTTCGGATACAAAAACGATAATGCCAAACTGGTTTCAATCCCACTGGGTGGCAGCAACACTTTCTCCTACAAACGCGCAGACCGAGGGCAGCCCACGTCTTTCGAACCGGGATCGCATCATTATGTTTTTGCAGCCTCATTCGAGGGCAGTCTGACATGGACACTCACCGGACCGGATAACCAACCCCACCCAATAACGGTCAACGGCAGTTCAACCCCCTGCCCAGCCCCGATTCCTCAACCGAATCAGCCGATTACGCCCGTTGTGGAATGCGTAGCCAATCCGAGCACGGGTGTCTATAAAGCGCGCTTCGGTTATAGCAATCCCAATCAGCTTGGTTCGAATATTCCTGTCGGTGCAAACAACCAATTCTCCGGCACAGCCGATCAGGGGCAGATTACAACCTTTGCACCCGGTGTCCATCACTCGGTCTTTGAGGTCGCGTTCGATGGAAATAATCTATCATGGGCGCTGAATGGCAGCACCGTAACCGCTAATTCCAGTTCACCAGCCTGCGGTGAACAAAGTGGATTCAGTATTGGTCAATATCTGACGCAAATACTTGGTGTTCCAGAGAATTTAGTAGATGATTATGTCCGCTATCTGGCAGACAAAGCGCAAAATGACAGTTTGCAGAGTCTACGACTGCTGCTCAAGAACTATCTGCAAATCAGCGCCGATCCGTACCAGAATTTCTCGGCAGTAGCGATTGCTTCTTCGGGTAACTTACGCCCCTGGCTAGGCGGTGCCCCGCTGGCTCCGGCGAGCTGGCCTGAGACTATCGCGGTTGGCGCAACGCTGGACGATAGCGATGTGATGTGGTCGTTCTCTCAGAATGGCAATGTAGTCGCTCCCGGTGCAGGTTACCCCTTCAGCGACAATCATTATGGAGCAGGAACATCCTTTGCTGCGCCTGTCATGAGCGTACTCACTGGCCTGTGTTCAACCGTTCCACACGCGCTGCATTTCGATGGCACTCTGCCGCCGCTGATGCCTCCAGTCGTCGACAGTGCCGGTCACAAAATTCTGTCCAACACACCCATCAACGCAGCAACCCTGAATCCGCTGGCCTGTTCTCCTAACAACAACCCGACTATCGATTCGATCCCTGACCGAAGCGATTACACTGGCACGAACGTCTCTATCTCTGTAACGGCTCACGATGCTGATGGCGATGCATTGACTTTCAATGCCACAGGACTGCCAGCAGGAATTACGATAAACAGCCAGGGGACAATCAGCGGCCTGTTAGGAAGCAACACCGTAGGTTCGTACACCGTGACTGTGACCGTAACCGATGATGGTGAACCGCAGGGACAGGCGACAACAACCTTCCACTGGACAGTTAATCCGCCGCCAGTCAAGACAGTGGGCATTGACATCAAGCCGCAGTCCCCTGTCAACACTATTAATCTGAAATCACATGGAACCATCCGCGTCGCCGTTCTGGGCAGTGCTTCATTCGTCGCTACTACGGTTAATCCGCTCAGTGTCACGGTAGCGGGCGCACCAGTGGTCATCAAGAATGGCCTGCCTGTCACCTGGACTGAAAATGTGAACGGTGATGCCTACACCGATTTCGTGGTGCGCGTCCGTGTAGATGATCTGCAACTTACTGCCGCCAGTACGGAAGCCGTCCTGAAGGGCACTACGTACAGTGGTCAGGCCATTCAAGGCAAGGACATTATCACGATTGTGCCGCCTGGCTCACCCAACAACATCTCACCCGGCAATGGAACCAACAATATTAAAACCAGTACGCCGGTTCTGAGTTGGGTACCCATCAACGAAGAAGAAGAAGCGCCAACATGCTATCAGGTGGTTATCGCCAATAATTCGAGCTTTACCAACCCTGTCCAGAATGCAACCGTCATCCAGCTTCAGACCTACACGACATACCAGTTGGCAAATGGAACCTACTACTGGCATGTGGCTATATCGGATTGCGCTGGAAATGCTGTTAGCCCGTGGAGTGCTACCTGGAGTTTCAAGATCAATGCCCGGTAGTATTTCCTGAGAATCCTGCTATCGTGGGAACGGCAATCAAATAGACTGCCGTTCCCTCAGGAAGAGCAACAAATGATCGTACGTGATTGATCCATCGTTAGAATAGATTTACGCGGTGTTTATCGTTTTCTTTTTGTGGATATATTGATTTATGGATTATTCCTCCTTGGTTCAGAGTTCTGATAGATCAATTTAATAACCGTACCAAGTCGGCAAAAGCAGCGTTATCGGGAGTATTTTTATGGCACCATTTCATCGCCTCATCGGGGCAAGGAAGCGCATTTTCGTCTTTTTTGTCGTTTTACTTAGCTTAGTTCTCGCCGCCAGTGTGATCCCGACACAAGCTCAGGCATCCGCCGTTCCGTCGTGCGCGATTACGCCAAGTCTGCTAGGCGGGCAGGGTTTCACGCTTTCCGGGCAAGGTTTCACACTTTCCGGACAAGGCTTTACGCTTTCCGGGCAGGGTTTCACGCTTTCCGGACAAGGTTTCACACTCTCCGGACAGGGACTTGATCCTGTCGCTGTCGCCAATGAAGTTCGCAATAATCCGATTACGATTGGCAAATGGGTTGATGACCGGCTGGGATTCTTCCTTGACCGGTTGGGCTTCAACACGAACTCTACCGCGATACTGGTTATTGATGAATTCAATACGCCGGATGCACATGGGTTCGAAGTCCGACAGGTTGTTGACGATGCAATCAACAGCCTAAAAGAGACAGTATCCGATCTGAAGATGGAAGCATTCAACATCGACATCAGCGATGTGAACACCAATTACGATGCATCGAAGATCGCGGCAAAAATCGCGACAAAAGTTGACGAACTGAAGCCAACTTATCATCACTTCGTGCTCAATATGAGCTTCGGTCTGATCGCCTGTAACGATACGGGCACATCGACAACACCGGGTTTCGACTTCACCCAGGCCATGCATGTAGTGGAAGCGAACAATCAGGCAACGCCTTCGCTGGGTATTACGCCAGTGCTGGAATGCGTCGTTAAGAAATATGGCGGTCACGATGATGACCTGAAGTCAAGCACAAGCACGTTTGGCGGCGAGCATGATGATTCGGGATACATCGCCTATTTTGGTTATCGTAATGAAAACAGCAAACTGGTGAGCATCCCAATCGGAGCCAGTAACAACTTCGGCGGTTCCTACTGGTCACAGGATAAGGGTCAACCGACATTCTTTGAACCCGGCCAGCAGCACTTTGTATTCGCAGTACCTTTTGGGTCACACGGCATAACGTGGTCACTGAAAGGCCCGGATGGCACGATGCGGACGGTCACGGCTGCGGCAAATTCAACGCCCTGTCCAAATACCCCTCCTTTACCGTTGCAGCAGATTACACCCACAGTAGACTGTGTGGCGAATCTGGGCGATGGCGTGTACGAAGCGCACTTTGGCTACAACAACCCGAATAGTCTCGGTTCACGCATCTCTGTAGGCATCTACAATAAATTCACACCGGGCGACCGTAATCGCGGTCAGGTGACAACGTTTGTACCGGGTGTGCATAAAGATGTCTTCAAGGTCACATTCAATGGTGCAGACCTGAGCTGGTGGCTGACAGGCGTTAAGGTAACGGCTAATGCCTCATCACCGGGATGCGCCGAGCAGGAAGGCTATGGTTTCAGCCAATACCTGACGCAAAATCTGGGAGTGCCGGAAAGTCAACTGCCGAACTACTGGGCGAATCTGGCGAACAAAGCCGCACAGGATAACAGCCTGAATGGACTGCGCGCCCTGCTGCACAAGTATCTGCAAGACAGCAGCGATCCTTATCTGAACTTCACGGCAGTCACCGTGGCTTCATCCGGCAACCTGCGTCCGTGGCTGGGTGCGGCTCCACTTGCTCCGGCGAGCTGGCCGGAAACCATCGCTGTCGGCGCATCGCTGGATGACAGCAATACGCCCTGGTCGTTCTCGCAGGATGCCAATGTCCTCGCCCCTGGTGCAGGCTATCCGTTCAGCGCGAACAACTACGGCGCAGGAACATCCTTCTCCGCACCAGCTTTCAGCGTTCTGGTCGGTATGTGTTCAACAGTGCCGAGCGCGTTGAAATTCGACGGCGCAGCGCCGCCGCTCGTCCCGCCGACGGTGGACAATTCAGGCAACAAAATCCTGACCAATTCGCCCATCGGTTTGGATGATCTCAGCCCGTTCAACTGCAAGCCGAACCGTCCACCGACAATTGACTCCATCGCTAATCGCAGTGATGTGGTGGGAAGCAGCGTTCTATTGCAAGCGACTGCCAATGATCCGGATGGCGATCAATTGACCTTCAGCGCAACTGGTTTGCCGCCGGGAATCAGCATCGACAGTCAGGGCAAAATCAGCGGCATTATTGGCGGCGCGGCGCATACCTATACCGTTACCGTTACCGTCAAGGACAACGGCACGCCACAGGGTGAAGACTCGACTACGTTTACATGGGACGTGACGGCTCCGGCTGGCCCACTGCATGTCAACATCGACATCAAGCCGTTCTCCCCCACCAACCGCATTAACCTGCGCTCCTACGGCAAGGTGCTGGTGGCAATTCTGGGCAGCGCAACCTTCGATGCCAGCACGGTGAATCCAAGCACGATTACACTGGCAGGCGCACCCGTTGCAATGAATCGCTGGCTGCCGGATACCTACCTGTTCGACATCAATCACGATCATTATCGCGACCTGCTGTTCCGGGTTAAGGTGCAAGACTTGCAGCTTACCGCGACCAGCACAACAGCAACGATGAACGCGCAGACCTACAGTGGTCAGGCTATCGAAGGCTCGGATGCGGTAAAGATCGTTCCGCCTCATGCGCCGAACAACAAATGGCCTAAGGTCGGAACCACTATTAATGGTCGCACGGTAACCTTAAACTGGGAGCCAGTGGACGAAGAAGATGATGCGCAAACCTGCTATCAGGTGGTGATCGCTAACAACACGAACTTCACCAACCCGACGCAGACCGGAACCGTCATCCAACTGGGGAGCTACACCAGCTATCAACTGAACAACGGCGCGTACTACTGGCACGTCGCGGTATCCGACTGCGCAGGCAATGCCATCAGTCCCTGGAGCGAAACCTGGGGCTTCAGCATCCGGGGTCGCTAAACGCTATTATCCTCTCCCGCCGTTATGAATGATGGCGGGGGAGCACACATCTAAAGGGGAAAGCGGCAGTCCAAAGTGGGCTGCCGTTTTCCATTCCATTTCATTGTTGAGAAAAGAAAATTGAGTATTACGGCGAAGATGCCTATCCCTGCAAAATCCCGTCTACGACAGTATCCAGATTCAGGGATGCCCCTTTTGCGCTGAATTCATCAAGCTGCTTTGGTGGCAGTGTGGCGCGGAAGCGTTCGAGCACCTGAGTTGCCATCTCCTGCGCTTCGCGCGAGGCGGCGGGATGATTGAGCACCATACCCAGCCAACCCAGCGCTATTTCAGCGTCATCCTGCAAACGGGCCAAGCCACATAAGATTTCCAGCATGAAAGGAACCGACTCAATCTCACGGGCGATATGCAGCGCCTGAAGATATTGTTCGTGCGCATGTAGACTGTCGCCAACAGCAACCGATACATGCCCCAGATTGAGGAGCGAACTGGCGCTGCCGGGGCGGTTGCCCATCGCCTGTGCCAGTGACAGGCTTTCTTCGAGATAACGGCTGGCCTGATCGTAGTTACCTTGCAGTTGGGCGACGAAGCCCAGATTATCCAGCGCGAGCGCTACCCCGCGTCGATCCCCAATCGTGCGGCACATGGAAAGCGCCTGTTCAAAATAGCGGTTGGCATCCATCAGATTGCCCTGAATGCCGGAGAGTGTGCCCAGATTCGTTAAGACACTGGCGATTTTCCAGCGTTCGCCGCTTTCCTGACACATGGCGAGATTGCGCTCAAAATAGCGCACAGCCGCTTCATAATCACCCTGACGTAAGGCCACCGCCCCCAGATTATTCATACTGATGGCACGTGTAGCCCGGTCTTCCGCCTCATCAGCGGCAGCCATACCTTCCTTGATTTGTTCGTTGGCGCGGGCATAATCACCCTGATCGAAGGAAATCATGCCGAGGCGGTTTAGGATGCGAGCCACACCGACCTGATCGTTCAATTCACGGTACAAATCAAGACTTTGGGCACACACTTCGATAGCAGGCGCATAATCGCCGCTGCGCCAAAGATTATCTCCTCGAATGGTTAAGGCACGTGCCATTCCCGCCTTGTTATCCAGCGTGCGGTAGAGTTTCAAGCCTTCTTCAATCTGCTTTTCCGCAGCCGCATAATCGCCGGTAAAGTGCAGTGCTTCAGCTAACCGGACACGCAGACTGGCGGCGATAACAGGATTATTGGCGGCGGTGTCCACATCAGCCTGTAATTGCAAAGCGCGTTCAAAGTAGGTTACGGCTTCGCCAAATGCGCTGATGTGCAGGGCGTAATCTCCGGCCTGCTGCAACAGATCAAATTCCTTGACGGGTTCACCTGCCGCGCGCCAATGCTGAACCAACACCCCGGCCTGTTCCTGCATATTGGGGAATACCTGCTCAATGGCTTCCGCAACCTGACGATGCAGTGAGGGACGCACAGAAGCGGGAATGCCTGCCAGAGTCGCCTCGCGCAGCTTGTCATGGGCGAAACGATAACGCCCATCCTGTACTTCCAATACCGCGCAGTTGACGCAGGTCGTCAACCAGTCGTCCAGATCAGGCACATCCTTGACCTGTTCCAAAATCTTCAGATCAAATTCGCGTCCATAAACCGCCGCCAGCCGCAGGAGCTTACGTCCATTTTCCGGCACCCGCTCCAGACGACGCTGGATAATGGTCTGAATACCACCAGAGAGGACATTGGTGGGCAGTGTCTTGCGACCAATATTGTCCAGTCCACCGACTTCCTCCGCCAGCGCACGTACCACCTCGACCAGAAAAAAGACATTGCCTTCGGTTTCGCGGCGCAGCAGCTTTAAAACCGTCGGGTCACGTCCGGCTTCACCGAGCATCGACGCGCTCAGGTCAGCGATGCTATCCGGCGAGAGACGTTCCAGACGCAGTACCTTCATCCCCGGCAAATCATCTGGCAAATTGGGGCGTTCTTCGTGACGATAATTGCCCACCAACAGCACTGGCAAATTACCCACCATGCCGCTGAGCAATTTCAGCACTTCGAGACTTTCCGTCGCCCACTGCAAGTCTTCCAGCAAAATCATGACGGGCTGGGTCTGACGTTGGAACAGATCGGTGATGACACCGAGCAGGCGTTCCTGATGTGCTTTACCTTCCAGCGAGAGGGCATCGGCCACATCACGTCCCAACAGATCGCTGATGTCGGGCACAATTTCCTTCAGGATGCTGGCATCCAGATCGCTGATGTCTGTGGTGAGTACCAACCGCCGCAGCGGTTCACGCCAGAGTTGATAGGGTAAGCCGCCATCGGTGACACCCTGCCCGCGCAAAACCATGATTCCACGCACCAATGCCAGAATGCGCAGTTCTTCCAGCAAACGCGATTTACCGACACCACTTTCGCCCGCTACTAACCAGGCGCTTCCCAAGCTGTCTTCTGCCAGATTAAGCGCCGCCTCAAGCTGATTCAATTCCGCTTCGCGTCCGACAAAAGCCGCCGCTTGCAGGAAGCTTTCGCGAATCGCCGCCGATTCTTCGGGAACGGGTATGCCAACAGCATTGGCAAGGTCCGTTATGAGGTCATTGGCGCTGTGATAACGTGTCTGAGGGGTCTTGGAAAGGAGTTTGCCAATAATTGCTGCCAGCGCGCTCTCACCCTCAACCTTAGTGCCATCGCTGCTCTCATCTTCGGCCTTGAGCGCGGCACCAAAGGATATGACGAGATCATCGGTATCCGGCTGGGATACGGGCTTATCCAATTGCACCGTTGGCATGGAATCCATATCTACCGGAGCCGTAATCTGTTCTATTTCATCTGAAACATTAAGCGTTTTAGCGCCTTCCATGTCCTCCACTGATACGCGAGGCATGGTCGAAGTCGCCGTAATGAAGGATAAATCCGGCATACTGTTGAGGACATCCCACAACAGCTTTTGAATATTGTCGGTATCAAAGGGATGCCGTCCGGTAAACAACTGATAGGCCATTACGCCAACGGCATACAAATCAGCGGCGGCGGTAGCCTGCTGCCCCTGCAATATTTCGGGAGCCATATAATCGAGTGTGCCGACCAGTCCTTCGGCCTTTTCCGGCTCAATCGCCAGACCGAAATCCAGCATTTTTAATTCGCCATCCTGCGCGACCAGCACATTACTCGGCTTAAGATCACGATGCAGGATTCCGCGACGGTGCAGATAGGCCAGTGCTTGCAGGAGTTGGATCAATAAGGCGATACGGCGGGTCAGTTCTTCATCTTTAGCAGCGCCAAGAAAATCATCCGCTTCTTCCAGCAGTTCCATCGTGATATACGGTTGGCGTTCATCGTCAAAACCGTAATCCAGCACACTGATGATGTTGGGATGACGCAGCGAAGCCAGCACCTTAAATTCACGGGCTAAGGCCAGACGGAAATTCATGCTGTCCTGAGGTAAGGCTGCCTCTTTGCGCTCGCCGAGGGACTTCACCCGCTTGAGTGCTACGCGCTGCCCGGTTAACCGATCTACCGCCCGGTAGACCTCACCCATCCCGCCCTGTCCGAGCATGGATTCCGGTTGGTAGCGTTTACCAATCAGATCGAAGGTCTGATTCACGTTCTGTTATCCTTGTGTGTTCCTGAGTTGTATTGTAGCAAAGCGTCTAATTCAGCGCTATCAAGGCCGCCCGGTGGTCAAAGAACTGACGGCGCGATGACGGTAATATACACCCAACTCTCATCTGACCGGATTCAGACGCATCAAACCGGCTTCGGTATGACGAAAACCGCACTGCTCGTAAAAATGCTTCAGATGCGGCTCATAATCAACATGCAGCCATTCGATACCCCGGCTGCGAGCGGCTTCGGCGGCCTTTTGCACCAGCGCCACACCGATACCCTGTTTACGCACATCCGGGTGAACGGTGGTATCGAGGATGAACGCATGAATGCCGCCATCCCAGGCTACATTCACAAAACCGATTAAACGCGCCTCCAGATACGCCCCCACAAAAAGCAAACTTTTGTGGAGGACGGGCTGAAAATCGGACGTGCGGTGGTCTGCCCATGAAGCCTCGAACAGCGCGTTCAGTTCATCATTACTCAGTGATGGATTCAATTCGTAGATGATTTCAGGGTCAGACACGGGAAATCCAATGAACCGAACTATTAACCACTTACTGTGAATTTGCGGGGGGAATTTTACAGAAATTAATAAGGAAAAATGCTTCTCATCATGGAGCATAGTGTAACGCAGACCTGTTCAACACGCCAACAATTGGGTGAATTTTAGCACAAATTTTCTGACACACTGATGACGTTGGTCTATTCACAGGAGTAAAGATGATGACCGAGATGATCGCCACCCAACCACTGATTTACTACGCCCATCAGAGCACCATCACCGACCCCGGCAAGTATGCTAAACGGTTCAATGGTCTGCCGGATGACCTGCCCGGACTGCATCAGATCGTGCAAAATCTGTATATCCATGTGTGGAAAATTCGGAAATATCACCCGGACTGGCTGAAAGGCCGCACCCATGAAATTGATTCGCGTGTGGTATCCAGATCGCTGTCGCTGGTGGTCGCCCACGATGATCGCCCCTTCACAGAGGAGCGTCCAAAGGAACAAAAATTGATTATCGACTGCCGGCACTTCGCCACACTGCTGTGTTCACTACTGCGGCACAAAGGTATTCCAGCGCGGGTGCGCTGCGGCTTCGCCACCTATCTGGAAGAGTCGCATTATCAGGATCACTGGATTACGGAATACTGGAATGGCGAACGCTGGGTGATGGAAGACCCGGATTTGAAAATGCATGATGTGACCGCAGAACAGTTCATCACCGGTGGACGAGCATGGCAGATGATAAAATCCGGTGAAATCAGCGATGTGCAGTTCGGCTTCAGTCCACATGATCGCGGCGCATGGGTGGTCTACTATGATCTGGTGCGGGACTTGGCAGCGATCAACAACATGGAGATGCTGTCAAGCGATGCATGGGGAATTCTGGATAAGAAGTATGAACTCATCAGCCGGACGGAACGGGCGATGCTGGATGAGGCCGCGCGCTGGTCATTGGTCGGGAATGATGAATTTGAGGGGATGCGGAATTTCTACGAGAACACGCCGCTGCTGCGTGTGCCGGAGATCGTAGAGCGTCACAATTACGTTGTGAGCAAGAGCGAATGGGTGAAATGGGATGATCGCATTTAGCGAACACAGCATCACCAGCGGCGGGCATCGTGTCCGCCGCCCCGATGCAGCAGGCGATATAATCAACCCGCGCGTAAAGCCAGGCGGGACGGCGCTATATTTCTTCCAGAAAAGGGCTTCACATCCCTGAGTTCGAGTTCATCGCGATAGATGGGATGCGCTTCATTCAAGCGCCCTTCTACAAACTCACGACCCTCTTTTTCGCAGGGAACACCTTCCAATGGATCCCAGACCTGATCGTGTTCACGTATGCAGTGACGAAAACGCTTTTCCATGATGTTATTTTACTTGGTTCGCTTTAGCACTTAACTCAACACTGAGAAGCCGTTTCTGATAATCCGCGATGGTATCAAACAGCGCTAATTGCGGCTGACTATTCTGTACTTCACGGAGTTGATTCAGTTCTTGTTGTAGATGCTCAACCTCAGCCCGGAGTTGTTGAATAAGCTGCTGCTGCTCATCGTAAGCTTTTTCCAGCGCTTGCTGCAACGTGTTTTCTTCAGGAGATTCCGCTTGACCAATCGCCGCTTCGTAGGCCAGTTCGTACTGCTGAAGCATGGACACTTCACGGGGAGCGGGCTTACATTGAGCAGAAAAACTCTCGTGTCCGGGGCAATTGGTATTATCACAGTAATACAATCTACCCGATGGGTGGGAATTATTTTGTTGAGTCATAAGTTCTTCCGGTTGGGTTATGAACAAATAATCGTTCTGACCCGATAACTCACTATTTGCCATCATGTGATCCTGGTAAGGCAGAATCTCGCGGCTCAGGGCAATCCTCAGCAGGTTGGGTTCGTAGCCAATGGCGTGGGCGATTTCAACCAGGAGATCATCGCTAATGTCCGCTTCGGGAAGCTGACCGTCTATGAGCGCGTTGACAAATTCGGGTTCAACATCCAGTTCGCGCGCTAAATCTTCGCGCAAATAATTGATGTTAATCAGGCTGGCTTCCAGCAGGCTCCCCAAACGCATCATGGTGTGACGGGGCGGCGGGTGTGAACCCGTCACCCGTTCCTCATCAACCCGTCCTAAAATCGCGGCACGCAGGTTATCAAATCCCTGGCCGGATGTAGTAGAGTTGTCGTGATTCATTGATCATCCCCCTTGATCGAATAACTGCGTGATGGCCCAAACAGGTCATGTGTAATCAACTGAAGGTAAATTTTCTTTTTGGCTTTGCCGATAATGGCTGAAATGGTTTGCGGTTCCAGTCCATAAACTTCTGCCAACTGCTGAGGCTTTTCACCCCACATAAAACGACGCATCACAATTTCGCGATCTCTGGCACTTAACTGGCGCAGAGCCGCATCCAGCGCCATCATTCGTTCACGGCGCAGTGTTTTGCTTTCCAGGCTGTCGTCAAACAACCCATTGTCATGGAGAAAAGAATCTAAGGAAAAATCGTCTTCAAAACCTTCGAACGACTGACCCGATGCTTGCTGGGTCGCCCGCCATGCATTGCGCAGGTGGTTGTAGGCAATCGTGCGTATCCAGGGATAGAGGCGGCCTTCGCCACGATATTCAAATCCGCCAATCGCTTCAATCACCGTAATCCAGGTCTGCTGAATGACATCCTCGCACACAGTCTGATCGACACTTTGATATTTGGTTCCCGCCAGCCAAGTGACATAACTGAGCAGGCTGTCGGTATAGGTGCTTAAGAGCAAATCCCAAGCTGGGCGATCCATTTTTTGGAGTTTGGCGATCCACTCGCTCTCTTTCATCGGAGGACCGTTACTGATAGACATAGGCAACCGGACTCCTTCACTCACCCAACGACGTTTATTTCCCGACCCCATATATATAAATGTTTCATGAATCTGATTCTTTGATCATTTAATCCAAAAAATCAAAATCCCGATGGGTCTAAACATTATATATATAGAAGTAGGGCGCATATTATGAAGTGAGGTGGCAAATGATCGGGTGGCAGGAATTGATGATTGCGTTCCTGATCGGCGTGATCCTGGGCATGATCGTGATGGGGATTATCCGCCAGCCGCGCTACGAAGCTTAAGCCGCTGTACCTTCTATGGTTTTATGCAAAGCTGACGAATCGTTTTCGATCTTAATTGACTCGATCTGAAATTTGCATAAAAATAAAAATTAAGAGATGCATTCTGTATCTCGAAAATGATTTTTTAGGAGGTTCCATATGATTGATCAAAAAGACCTACAGGCTCGTTTGCGACTTTTCCGCTATGGCCTACTCGTTGTTGTCATCATTACATTCCTGGTCAGCTTGCTCGCGCCAATGCTGTATCTGAATGCCCTTTCAGGGTCAGGGTTGGCAGTACCGCCGCTGACTGATTTCCTGGGGAATGCCCTTCTTCTGACCGTTATCGTGGGAATTGTGTCGGTGGTTGCCTACGCAGTCTATCATTACTATCTGACCAAATCATGGCCGATGATGGGAAACAAACAATAACCTGAAACAAAAATGGGGCGGTTGTTCGCCGTCCCATTTATTTCAAATCCACTGTTATATCCGCTAGTCCTTCGCTGCCATCAAAGCTTTCGTGATATTTTCCAACCCACCGCGCAGTTCATCAGCATTAGGCCAGCCGTAGCCTACACGCATGTGACGACGATCAAATTCGAACCAGTGACCGGGGCCGACAAAGGTTTTGTAGACGGTATTCAAGACCTGATAGAACTTATCGACATCCACTTCGGATGAAGGTTTGATGCGTGGGAAACACACCACTCCGCCGGATGGTTCGACCCATTCCATATCCTCCTGCTGTGCCATCCATGACTTGACGATGGCGAAATTGGTCTGGATATGGGCGTTGATCTGCGCCATCCGGCAGACCATAACTTTTCGAGAGCGAGGATACACTGATGGCGCGGGGCGAGAGTGAAGCGGCGATGGGCAGCCGCTCGCCAAAGGTCATATCGTGATAGGTTTCATCGACCAGCAGATAGCAGCCCTTTTCCTCGACGATGGCGACCAGCCGGCGCAGATCATCGGCAGTCATCATGCTGCCAGTGGGATTATGCGGACAGGTCACACTGACGAGTTTGGTTTGCGGCGTGATGCGCGAGGCAATTTCATCCACATCAATTTTGAAGCCGTTGTCGAATGTCAGGCGGAGAAAATCGATCTGACAGCCGATCATACGCGGCGTTTCGATGTTGGTGGCGTAGTTGGGATGCATGACCAAAAGATGGTCATTCGGACGCAGCAGCGACGTGGAAATGATGAACAGTGCCGCCGCCGCGCCAACGGTCAGCAGGACATCATCAGGCTGAACTATGCTGCCAGCATCAGCGGCAATCAACTCGCGCAGTTCGGGTTTGCCGTAGTGATCGCCATAGGCCAGCACCAGATCACCCAGATTGATGTTGAGGTCTTGCCAGAGTGCGTCGGAAATCGAGCTTTCGGCTAGATTATGCTTGATGTTCTCGTAGCCGAACTGCTCCGGCGATTCGATTTCGATGGGGCTGCGACGATAGTGCATGAGGATTATCCAGTTTGGTGTGATGCTGCCCAGTGAGCGGCTTCGTCTGCGAATATTTGCCAGCCGAGTTTAGGCGTTCCATCGACCTGACGCAAGCCGAGCGTCCGCAGATAGCCAATAAAATGCTCATCTGCGAGGCCGTAATACTGCGTCAATTGATTGGTGAGGTCGTCGGAAAAATCACCCAGACAGAAATAACTCAGAAACGGAATGTGTGCTTCGGATTTCTTCCAGGCGGCAAAAACATTCGCGACAAATGCTGCCTGATCTTCCTCGGAACTGCCTAAAATCGGGCTGGTCGGATAACCCACTTCCTGCAATACCAGCGGACGATCCCCGACCAATTCGAGCATTTTGGGGAAATCGGTCAGCGGCGCATCAGGACTCTGCACATCAAAATTGGCTTGCAGCGGATAGTAGGTCATGATGGCGACATCGCTGGCAGCGGTCAGGGCGCGAATCTCATTCTGATACTGCTGCGCTCCGCCGAAGGTCACGGTCACGCCAACTTTTATCCAGGGTGCGATGGTGTGGATATAGGCGACTGCATCGGCATAAAACGCCGTGTAAGTCACCCATTCATCCGGGTGATTGCTCAAATAAACATCGACTTCATTACCCACCGAAAGGTAATAGATATTGTGATTCAGATGAGGCAGCAGCGCATCCATCAGGGCATGAAAACGCTCCATCATGTGTGGCGAGTCGAATGGTACATCCAGCAAATCAGCAGGCGTTTCTTTGGTCGTGGTGTTTAAGACCTGTATGCCGATTTCAAAAACTGTGTTGTAGGTGGTGGTACGGTAGTTGATGTCGTTGGTGGGGTCATCGAGCGCGTACTGCGAGGGCGAAGGTTCCAGCTTGCTCCATGTTTCCGTCGTGACATTACCGTTCACGCCGACATCGTGCGTCAGTTGAAGCACCTGAACGGCTCGCTGCACAAATTCTTCCGACGATGGGGG
>JBGAGR010000062.1:0-30239 GCA_044226645.1 Aggregatilineales bacterium | reverse complement strand
TGGCTCATCGAAGGTCGCTCATGAATGTTCAGCCCGACCCCATGACCCAGCCCGTGAACATAACCTTCCATCGTGTCCGGCTTATTTCTGAGGGTAGGATGCCCCTTGCTCTCGTAGTAATCCAGCACCGCATCCTGTAAGGTGTGACACGGTTGACCCGGCTCGGCATACGTCTCCTTCGCGATCTTGAAGGCTTCCATCACCTGATTGTAGAGATCGCGAACCGGCTCCGGAGCGTACCCGATGCACCACGTCCGCGTCACATCGTGATAATACCCCCCGTTCAGTTCGCGCGGGAACAGATCGAACACAATCGGCTGTCCCAGCTTGAGAGCCATATCCTCCTCGCCCCGGCTGTGAGGATAACCCCCATCCCGTCCCTGAGCGAAGATCATATCGGTATCTTCTAATCCTCTGTCCATCAATTCCCGTCTCACCAGCCGCTTGACATCCCCAATCGTCAGGGGAGAACCATCGGCCTTAACAACTGTGTCTCCCTCAGCCCGATGTCCTGCGATGAAATCCCACGCAGCCTGTAGCACTTCGCTCGTCTTCTGAGCCACTTCCCGAATCACTTTGATCTCGTCCGCGTCTTTGGTCACGAAGGCCTCATCGAATAATGTCATCCCCGTTTCCCCTACGAATTGGTAATTCGGAAACGTTTTACTCAATAGACTGATTCTCTCAATCCACACATTCAGTTCACCCACCCCGTAAACGCCGATGCGTCCCGCTGGAATCTCGAACTTCTCGAACAGATACCCCCATAACGCTGGAAGTGCTTTCGATCCATCTCCCTCTGCCTTCGCCAGCATCTCTGCCCATCCCAGATCGGTATACGCATACACTTCCAGACCACTTTTCCGCGCGTTCTCAATCTCCATCCCGCTCACGATCATGATCGGGGCGCTTCCTCGCTTCTTGATGGTCATCCCCGCGTGAATATCCACCCCGTTCGAAAGATACGCGCGGTAAGTGTTGGGCTGTTCACCTCCCACTACGAAAATCGCTTCCAGATCACGTTTAGTCATCAGTTGGTCAATATCAGAACGCATCAGGGAACCTCCATATGACATGTAAAGTCCGCTGAGTATAGAATCCCATCCCATAACTCACAATAGACCGCGCATTGTAGGGACACGATACATCGTGTCCGCCATTTAGCCAAACCGTCTAACTGGGAACGTTTCACCTGTGGTCGGTGTATGGTTAGTACATACAGATTTCAGTGGAGGATGGAATGAGAGCTTTACGTATCCTGATACTGATCGTTCTTTTCGCTGTTTTCGGAGTAACTCACGCTAAAGGGCCAGCCAGCAAGATCACGATCACTGGGCCAGAACTGCTCGAACCAATCGAAATCACCGATGCTAACGTGCTTGCTCCACTATCCTTTGGGGTTCTTGAAAATTCCTTTAAGCATGTACTAGCTGTTCCGGATAGTCTGGGTGAGGGCTACGAGTTAACGCGCTACTTTTCGGACGAGCGTGGAAATTACACCCCGTTCGATCACGTTCATTATTACCCGAATCCCTCCGGTGCAGATGGTTACGTTTACTATGATGGAATCATCAATGGGAGTTCGGAATATGATGGGGATTGGTTCCGCATCAACCACAATAGTGAACTCGTGCTGATGGGCATCCTAAGCCAGTATAAGGTGGCAGAATCTCCCGATGTAGTTCCCTCAATTGAATTGAAAGGACACACAGATGCATTGACCACACTGGTATGGTCACCCGATAGTCAATTACTCGTTTCCAGCGCTGGATGGTTCGATTCGAACGATAAGGCCGCGCGCTTATGGAGCGTCGATGGCTCACTCGTCGCAGTGCTCGACCAGCAAACGGCTCCGCTCATCAGCTTATCGTGGTCGCCGGATGGAAAGACCCTCGCGACAGGTTCATGGGATGGTAGCGTACAGCTTTGGAACGCGGATGGTACACCCCTCCGTATGTTCCAAACCGAGGATAGAGGCATTCCCTTTGGCTTATCATGGTCGCCGGATGGAAAAACTCTCGCTGTCGGTTCACTCATCGCTACCTATGATAACCGCGTCGAATTACGGAGCGTAGACGGGACATTACTCAAGACCCTTCATACTCAGTATAGCGGGGGTAAATTCCTCAATGTGGGTTGGTCACCGGATGGGAAATATCTGGTCGGTGGTGCGATTGATTATAGTGAGTGGTTAGCCGACGGAACATCTGTATTCACCCATGATAGCTGTGAACACTGTACTCCCGCATGGGGTTTCGCCTGGTCACATGATAGCCAAATGTGGGCGATTGGGAATGAGAGCGGTAAAGTCTGGGTCTACGACCTTGAAGGCAATCTCATCGGTGATCTGCAAAATGAGGGGAATGTTGATGTGATGGCTTGGTCGCCGGATGGAACCATGCTCGCTGGGGGGAATTCGCTCTGGAAGTCCACCGGAACTTCCTTCGAGCATCGTATCACTTTCGCTTCTGGACGGATTGCCAGCCTTACATGGTCGCCGGATAGTACGATGATTGCCTCCTCAGCCTACAGACCCTATATCAGTGTCAGTGATATTGAGGGACATGTGCTGACTAGATTTGAAGGCCACAATAACAGTGTTCAGGTGTTAGCCTGGTCGCCTGACGGGATAACACTTGCATCCGGTTCTGTCGATCATACTGTTCGCCTGTGGGATATGAGCCAGCAGGTGAGCAAGGTGTCTTTACCCACACCCGTACCCGTTGTGACCAACTGCGTCCCTACCTATGATGATGGACTGAGTCCAAGCTATAAGCCAGATATGCCTGTTCGCTCGGTTGTGGGGCATGGTCATGTGCTAACTGGTTATGTTTTATCCAGTGTCGATTGTAAGCCTATTCCCAACGCGAAACTCGAATTGTGGCCGGAATACGCCGGTCTTGGTCATCCGGATGAAGCCCGTGCCACTTTATATACAGATGCAGATGGAAAATATCGCTTTGAGTGCGATTTACCAGAACATATTCATATGCAAATATCGGCTCCGGGCTATCGCACCATAGCGAACAACTCATATCATCCCGATGGCAAAGCTGAGGGAGAATTTATTATTGTTCTCATCCCCCAATAATCAGCTTGTCGTGTTTGGGGTGCTGGGTTTCCACATCAGTAGCAAGGCCATTGCGCTCAGAGATAACACCGCGCCTGCCAGAAAAGGAGCTGCTGGGCCAAAACCCGCCCAACTGCCGATACCTTGCCAGAGTATGCCCGCTAGTACGCTGGCGGGCAGTGCCATCAATCCGACAGCCGTATTGTATATTCCATAGGCTGTGCCACGTTTTTCCGAAGGAACCAGATCAGCTACCAGTGCTTTAGCTGTTCCATCAAACGCTGCATAATACAGCCCGTAGATGGCATATAATCCCCAGATTTCCCAGGTGGTTTCTGCCAGCGCGAAACCCAGATATACCAGTCCATAAACCAGCCAGCCGACAATAATCAACCTGCGCCGCCCCAGACGATCTGAAAGTGCGCCTGCCGGGCCAGATACCAGCGCATAAATCAGGTTGAACGTCATCAGCATCCCCAGCACACCGGGGATGTTCAAGCCACGTTCCTGCGCCCGTAAAATCAGGAATGCATCAGCGGAATTTCCGAGTGTAAAGATGGTCACGATGACCAGAAAGCGCCGGAACTGCGGACTCATTTCGCTCAGGCTCAAACGTGGCGCTTTAGCCTGACCTTGAACAGGGGTTTCCTTCGCGCCTAATGCCAGCACGATTACCGCCAGCACTGCCGGGATGATACTCACCAGCACAATATCGCGGAAGGTCTGCTCGGACAAATTCACCGCCTGCGATTGAGCTGCCAGCACGACCACCAACGCAATCGCTAGTCCAGTAAACGCGCCGAATGTATCGCCCGCCCGGTGCAGCCCGAAGGCTAACCCGCGATGCTTTTCATCCACGCTGTCCGCAATCAATGCATCACGCGGGGCGGTACGAATGCCTTTCCCAACCCGATCCATGAAACGCACCACCAGCACGCCTAACCAACTGGTCGCGATATACAGAAATGGCTTGGATACAGTAGAAAGACTGTAACCGAGAACTGTGAGGCCTTTACGTTGGTGCAGCTTGTCGGAGAGCCAGCCAGAAAAGACCTTTAACACGCTGGCCGTAGTATCGGCGATACCCTCGATAACCCCGATGACGTTGGTCTTGACACCCAGCACATTCGCCAGAAACAGGGGCAGGAGATTAATCACCATTTCGCTGGAAATATCGGTGAAGAAACTGGTGAGGGTGACCACCCATACATTGCGGGGCAGGCTGCTAAGTTTGCCTGATATTGATTCGGACCTGGTTGACATAGTGTTTTCTTTCAAGCGGCTGTGAAGCGATTAGGCTTATTTACTAACCAGTGGTGCGAGTTGAAACGATCATGAAAAGGCTCACACGATGAGTATCGAAGTCGTAGAAGAAACCATTCGTGACCACCGAAAACATTATCATCCATATTTTTTTACCAAAAGGATTTCCTTAAGCGGATTTTTGATCGATCTCTTTCCGCAAAATGGATCGTGCTTCTTCCAGCGTATCGGCGAACTGATAACGTTCGGCAATGCGCGGATAGAAACGGCGGCTCAATCGATTCAAGGTGCGAAAAAACTCGCTGCCACCCACTATGACAGTTGCGCCGATATTAGGTGGCGCACCCCGGTAAAGCTGGACGACCTGTGCCAGTGTATTGGGTGGGAGGTAACCGCGACTTTTGTCATCCAACGGATTAACAATGGAATGAACTGTATGCTGCACAGTAGAAGCCATCGTTTTTGCCTGAGGGAAAATAGCCATAAATTCCTGCCATGTCCAGCGCCCCTCAAAATCGTAGCGCAAGACTGTTTTTTCTGAATTATCCCACTGTATGTGGACAGCCATAACACACCTTTAAAAGCTATTCTTATGGGAATTATGCAGGATTTCGGTGTTGTGTGTCAGGGCTTTTTAGGGATCGTACCTGTTGTTTGTGCATTATCCACAACCGCTTTTGCCAGAATAGTGCGTGCTTCCTCCAGCGAATCCGCAAAGGCAAATTTCTGCGCGATTTTAGGAGAAACACGACCCAGGACGTTCAACATGGCACGCGCGAAGCCGCCACCGCCAACATTGATTGTCATCCCGGAGTTCGGTGCTGCGCGGCGGTAAATACTGCTGATATGTGTGAGTGCCCCCGGCGGGAGATAGTTGCGGGTCAGGAAATCCATCGGCACCATGATAAAGTGAACCGTATGGGGTACTGCTTCCATCATGCTTTTGCCTTGATCGTAGGCAACATAGAATTCATCCCATGTCCAGCGCCCTGCAACTTCGTAACGCAAGACTGTTTTAGCGTCGTTATCCCATTGAACAGTTACCGACATTCGCTCACCTTTTTAATCCTAATAATAGAAGGATTATAACGCGATTCTTAAAATGAGATCAATTTCATCGGGTGTTTTGCAAAATTTTCTCTGCCGCTGCGTCAAAACTGCGGGTTTCATCGCGGTCATCGTAATGGATGAGTTCGGCATAGCGTCCCCAATCAATCGCCAGATCGAGCTGCCTTTCTGACAGTTCATCGGGAAATTCGGGCTGCAAGGCTGGGTAACATAGTATGTGAGGATGCATGGTTTCAGCTAAAATAGGACACAAACACACCCATTCACGAGAGTCGCCCATATGAATGCTTCATCGCTATCCAATAATCCGTATCCCGCTGGTCGCGGCGATGTCATGTTAGCGCCCTTTGCAGGACGGCAAAAAGCTTTTGAGCAGATTTATCAGCAGTTGACTCGCACGAGAAGCAGCGTCATTATGGGGGCCCAGGAGAGCGGTAAAACCGCTGTACTGCGCCACTTCAGCACCTATTTTGAAGACAAATTTATTGGTATTTATGTGGCACTCAAGGATGCGAACTTGCAGAGTGAGGGTGATTGGTTGCGCACTTTGGCCGAAGCCACTCTCAATGTGTTGATTGAGCGTAATATGAGTTTGTCGCGCTTGGTTGTCCTACAGCCTGACTCGGCACATATACGGGAGTGGTTTAGCGAAACATTTTTGCGCGAAGTTTCAAAAGTCGCGCGTTCTCAACGTCTGATTCTCCTGCTGGATGATGCCGATAAGCTGATTGATGCGATGACTGCTGGACGACTGCCAAAAGACCACCTCACTTTTCTGGCTGGATTGGCGAAGATGCCGCCGGAAATAGGCATTGCCCTTTCGCTGGACAGTCGTTATGAAGCTGACATCCCTCTCTTGAGTCCATTAGCCGACGTGACCGATATTTACAGATTGGAAAATCTCAGTGAAGACGAGGCCATTTGGCTTTTGCGGAAGCCTGTAGAGGATCGTTTTAGTGTGAATGATGAGGCAGTGAAAGCGGTATACCGCGCTACTGGGGGACAGCCGCGTCTGTTACAGCGCTTTGGCAACCGTTTATATCGTTTGTGGGAAACTCGCGCTGATGGGACTGCACTTACGCTGGAAGATGTAAAAACCGTCACTGCACAGGTTTATAACCAGACTGAACCGGACTTCGAGCGTCTCTGGCAGGATGCAAATCGCAACGAACGGCTGATACTCAGTGCCATCACACAGTTGCAATACGCTGATCCGTTGACAGCGGTAACGCCGGAAGGGATTGAAGGCTGGTTAATCGAGTCAGATTTTCCATTGGATATGACTGCCGTTCATGCAGCATTACGCAGTCTGGAATATGAGCAGGTTATTGACCAAACGCCTGCTGGAATTCGTATCACAGTGGGATTGCTGCAAACCTGGCTGTTGGAGAATGGGCGCGTGTATGACAAGCTTACCAAACCGGGTACACGGCGTATTCGCTGGATAGCCCTGATTTTGCTGTTGATTTTGCTGTTGGTACTGGCGCTTTTAGGCGGTTTACCGGGGGTGAGTACCACACCCGGTGATGTGCCACCGACAGTTACGCTTGTATCTGCACCCTGATGATGTTATCCGTTGGTTTTGGGATTGAAGGCGCACTCTCCGGCGGCAATCGAACAGGTAGCTATGACACTGCTGCCGCGCTTGATCTCAAAAGCTCCCGCTGGATCATCACTAATCCAGAACCAGTGCGGGAAAGACACACGACTCCATGCCTGACGACTGGTGCAGGTTTCAGGTTTTTCCAGTGTGGGTAAGTCATCCCGCATAACCTGGAAACAGTCACCTTCAAGCAGCGCATTGGTAGGACGATTGCCCTGTTCCCATCGTGACGATTCAAAGTCTAGTGCGTCACCCGCAGCATTTATCTGCACGAAAGTCAGGTTACTGACATCCACTGCTTCTTTAGAACGATTGATGAGCACCATTGATTTATCGTCGTAACTGAGGAAAACAGGTGCATCAGGGTCTACGCTGCCGTTGGCAGGTATCGTCGCCGTAGGTGTGCTAGACTCTGTCTGCACAGGCGTACTGCTTGAGGCTGTAGTCGGTGTCAGGGTCAGTGTTGGTTCTGTGACCAATGGCGTTTCCGTTATTACCGTGACAGTGGCTTCAACTGTTGCTTCGGTGGGGCTGTCTGTGGGAGACGGTTCTTCAGTAGCCGCCACAATGACTACAGGGGTTTCCGACGCGGCCGGTTCTGGTGTTTGACTGGCACTGTCACCAATTGTAGGTATGATGGCGACCGCTTGGGTTTGTTCGGCAGAGGGTGTAGCGCTGCCAGCGTTGCTGCTGCCTGAGAGAACAACTACAACGGCGAAAAGCAAAATAACTGCGATAAACGCAATGAATCCAATCATCCACGAACGCCGGCTGATCCGTGATGGGGAGTCCTGCAATAGCTGGGCGCGCGCTGCTGCGGAGGCTTTAGAGTCCGTTACAGTTGGCACATCATCCAGTAAAGCGGGTCGCGGAGTCGCTGTACGGTCTTCCCTGTCCCACCCACCAGGTAAGTTTTTGCGGTTGCCTGTTGAACTGGGACGGCTGGGACGCGACAGTGAAGACGGATTTGTATCCCCCCACGAGGGCAGCGGCTTAATTTGTGAATCGCTTTCGACCAATTCCCCTTCGGATGCCATGAAAGCCGCTTCTAATGCCTGTGCCATCGCGTATCCAGTCGGATAGCGTTTCTTGGGGTCTTTATCAAGAGCTTTCAGGACAATCTGATCGACCCTCGGTGGAATATTGGGATTCACCCGGCTGGGTGGTGGCGGTGGGTCGTTCAGGTGCTTCATCGCGACAGCCATAGCCGAGGGATCATTAAACGGCACACGATTCGTCAGCATCTCAAATAACACCACGCCGAGCGAGTAAATATCACTCTGTGGTACTGCCTGTGCGGAAGATACAGCCTGTTCGGGCGCGATATAATGTGCGCTGCCGAAGGTGTTGCCAATAGTGCCTTCAGGAACACTGAGCGCCAGTCCGAAATCTGTCAGAATAGATCGTCGCCCGTTGTTGGTAATCATGATGTTGGAAGGCTTGATATCGCGATGGATAACGCCTTCACTGTGCGCATAATCCAACGCACTACCCATATCGTAGATGACCTGAATGATTTCGGAATAACGCATCCGTGTGTTATTACGGGCGTGATTCTTCAGAATCGTGCGCAGGTCTTTCCCTTCGATGAAGCTCATCGCCATGTAATAAATGGTGCCAATCTGATCAAATTGATAAATCCCCACAATATTGGGGTGATTCAGACGGGCGATAGCACGGGCTTCATTCTGGAAACGCTGGCGATATTCTTCCTGATCTTCACGTATCAGGTGCGCATCAATAATCTTGACGGCAGCGTATCGATTAAGTTTCTTATCCATCCCGCGATAGACGCGCGCCATTCCCCCCTGACCGAGGATGTCTACGATGATATAGTCACCTAGTTTTTTGCCGATGATCGGATCAGTACCGGACATAAAGTCCTCATTTTAACGCGGGAAACACAGGCGAACAGTCACATATGCTTATCATACACAAGACAACTATAATGCTACATCGGATATAGGCCAATGCCCAATAACCCTTCATGAAGAAATGTTTCAATTATGATAGCCACATTCCAACCGTTGAGTATTTTAACTGCCGAAAAGCCTAACGCCAATTTCAATTGACAGCAATGATGGGTTATACTGGAGATTGAGCTTTTCAAACTCAGTCAAAGTGATGGATACATTCGATTGTGTCCTGTAGATTATGCGTTTTTGAATATTTCCAGGATGGATAGAGAATCTTGACTCCTTCACCGGATATTCCCGAACAAGAGATTCGCGAACGCTGCTCGGCTTTTCTGACAGCAGGTGCCGAAGAAGCGCGCAAACTCGAACACAATTTTATTGGTGTCGAGCACCTGTATATGGCTGTCACGCGCAGCGATAATGGGCCGACCTCTAAATTACTGAAACGGGCAGGGCTTGACCCGCGCCAGGTTCGCAATGAGATTCGCAAGGAAATTGGCACAGGCGATGGCAAGCTCGGACAAGTCTTGCCGCTTACACCGCGCTGTGAGATTGTGCTGGCGCTGACCATTTTCCTGGCGGAGCGCGATGAAAGTACCGAAGGTGAGGTGGATGAAGCCCATCTCCTGATGGCAATCTTGCAGGAAGGCGAGAGTGTCCCGGTACGCAAAATTGTGGAAATGGGCTTTGACCTGAACTTATGGTTGCAGCGTCTGCTGCTGGAAGTCAGCTCGCCCCACGAAGTTGCCGATTCCGAGGAATTTGGTTCTGCCCACGATTTATTCGATTTCCCGCGCATCAACGATGATTTGGATGATTTCGATAATCTGGGTTCTGATTCGGAAATTTCCAACCCGTTCGGCAAAGGCGAAATCCGAATGCCAACACCGCTGTTGGATAAATATGGGCGTGACCTGACCGCGCAGGCGGCGCTGGGGAAAATTGGCCCCGCTATCGCCCGTGAAAAGGAAATTCGCGCTTTAGCTCGAACCCTGGCGCGCAGCAAGAAAAATAACCCGCTTCTGCTCGGTGATGCAGGGGTTGGTAAGACCGCCGTTGTTGAAGGACTGGCCTATGCTATCCATGAAGGGACTGCTCCCCACTCGCTTCTGCATCGTCGTCTGGTACAGATTGAAATCGGAACGCTGGTAGCTGGCACGAGCCTGCGTGGTCAGTTCGAAGAACGGCTTATTGGCATTGTGGATGAGGTCAAGAATGCCGGGAACGTCATTCTGTTCATTGACGAGATCCATACCATTGTCGGTGCAGGCGATACGATTGACAGCAACCTCGATGCTGCCAATATCCTCAAGCCAGCCCTCGCGCGCGGTGAACTGGTCTGCGTGGGTGCGACCACCCATGAAGAATATCGCAAGGCGATTGCTCAAGACCCGGCGCTGGATCGGCGTTTCCGCACCATTGATATTGAGGAACCCAGCCAACCCGACACACTAAAAATTTTGGCCGGGCAGAAAGAAAAACTGGAAAAGCATCACAGTGTCATCATTAGTCCGGATGCCTTACAGGCAGCCGTCGATTTGTCGGTGCGTTTCCTGCCTGATCGCCGTTTACCGGATAAGGCGCTGGACTTGCTGGATGAAGCCTGCACACGGGTTATCATTCGCACTGTGTCTCCCGATGAGGAAGCTACTGGTCTGCCGGAAGTTGAAATTGAGAATATCGCTGCGGTGCTTTCTGATTGGACAGGTATTCCTGTTACCGAACTGACGAAGGACGAAAAGCGGCGCTTGGCAGGGCTGGAAGAATCACTCATGAAACGGGTGGTCGGGCAGGATGGAGCCGTAACAACAGTTTCCGAAGCCATTAAAACTTCACGCGCAGGATTGAGTAACCCTCAGCGCCCGATTGGTGTTTTCCTTTTTCTGGGGCCATCTGGCGTGGGTAAGACCGAATTGGCACGCGCCCTGGCTGAGTTTCTTTTCGGCAGTGATGATGCCATGCTGCGTCTGGATATGTCCGAGTTCCATGATTCGCATACCGTCGCGCGGTTGATCGGTTCGCCACCAGGCTACAAGGACAACCAGCGCGGAGGTCAGTTGACCGATGGACTGCGTCGTCGTCCATACAGCGTCGTCCTGCTGGATGAAGTCGAGAAGGCAGCCCCGGAAGTATTTGACCTGTTTCTTCAGGTGTTTGATGAAGGTCGCTTGAGTGATGCACATGGTCGTCAGGTAGATGCGCGTCATTCGGTATTTATCATGACCAGCAATATTGGTACAGAGGAAGCGGGCAAGGCACTGGGATTTGTTTCTGGCCCGGATCAACAACCCGATTTTGAAGGCTATCTCAAGCGCTTTTTCCGCCCGGAATTTTTGAACCGTGTGGACGAGATTATTACCTTCCGTTCGTTGACTGAGGCGACAGTAAGCAAAATCCTTGATTTGCAGTTGCAGGAATTGCATGAGCGCTTGACCAAGCAGAAGCTTACACTGGAACTGGCGGACGATGCTCGCGCACTGATCCTGCGCAAAGGTTATGATCCAGTTAGCGGGGCACGTCCTCTGCGGCGGGCGATTGAGCGTCTGCTGACCCGACCTTTAAGCAACAAAATTGTCGAAGATGTATTCCAGCCCGGTGAAACTATTGTGGCGACTACTGCGAGTGATGAGAAATTGGGCTTTGAAGTGAAAAAAGTCGAGCAGGAATAAGTGAAGCTTATAACCTGCTCATAGTCCGTCCTGTTTTGGATGGAGCTGTCAGCATTTTCGTAATCGAATACACTGTCCAGAAAAATGGGTGAACTGAATAAATAGTATGGTGGACATCCCTCAAACCGGACGACAGCCTATCGCGATGAGTGATGAGGCGATTAATAAGACACTCAAAAAGCGTCACCCACAGGACGCTGTTGATTATTTTGCCACTGACCCCAATACCGAAATTCGCACTTTGGGACGGTTAGCTGTACGCCGCAGCGACATCAATGACCTGTTTGCACTCGGCGATCTGTGTGCGAAACGCTCTATCACCGAGGATGGACGTTTGCTGGTGTTTTATGTGGGTAAAACATTGATTGCCTACCAGAAAGCACATAAAACCGCTGAGATGGCAGAAGATCGTGATTTGGCCTGGGGAGCTATCCTCAGTTTTACCGACTGGCTGATTGCTGCCGCGCGGGAAAATACTTCTCGTCGGAATGTCGCGGTTGCACTATGGGCGATTGGTGAACATGAGTCCGAAAAGGATACGGATCGGACTGTTGCCGATCTCGATATGCCCGGCGAAAAAGCGGGTTATGAAGAAGTCATCCCTGAACTGCTCGATATTTACCTGAACGAATCGCCCACCGGGCCAGTGCAGGCGCAGATCGAAGCCCCTGAAATAGCGGATGATGGCGCAGAAGAACATACGGTTGTTGCCTCGTTTGACGCATCAGGTACGATTAGCGATTTTTCGCAGACCGTTGCTGATATAGAAGTGAGCGACAGCCTGCTTTCGCCGGAAGCGGATTTTACCGCTCCCAGTGAAACCCGTATGGAACATACGGCGATGGATTTGTTCACATCCATGGAGCGGGATGCCAGCCACGCGGATCGTAAAGTGCCTACTGCCCCGGTTAGCATCCCGGTTCACAGTACCACTGAAAACGAATTCGCGGTTGGGGACTGGATTCAGGATCGCTACGAAGTCCATGATGTGCGTCGCGGCGGAATGGGTGTCGTCTACCTGTGTTACGATCACCAGAATAAAGAGCCAGTCGCGATCAAGACTTTCCAGAGTCGTTTTCTGGAAAATGAACGGGCGGTTGCGCGCTTCAATCAGGAAGCCACGACCTGGATTTTACTGGAAAAACACCGCTACATTGTTCAGGCGCGGCGCGTAGAAACGATTCAGGATCGTCCCCATATTATTCTGGAACACATCAGCGGGCCGGAAGGTCTGGGTTCGGATTTGCGCAGTTGGATTGACCATAACCGCCTTGACCTGCCACAGTCCATTGAATTTGGTCTGCATATCGCACTTGGGATGCAGCACGCCAGCCAGCGTGTTGAAGGACTGGTACATCGTGATTTGAAACCGGCTAATGTGTTGGTAACACACGATGGAATCGCCAAAATTACTGATTTTGGCCTGGTGCGTTCGCTGGAATTTAGCGATATACCGCTGCCGGGTAATGAAATCCCCATTCATCAGCATTCGCGTTCTGACCCCAGCAACCGTCTGACTCGTTTCGGTGCAATCGTTGGCACAGCGCCTTACATGTCGCCGGAACAATGCGAATCCAAAGATGTTGATATTCGTTCCGACATCTATGCATTCGGCTGTATGCTCTATGAAATGCTGACCAGCCGGCATGTTTTCCAGGTGAAGAAGTTTAATGCCTGGAAGCAGGCGCATCTCAAAGAAAAGCCGCATTTCGATACTCCCTACGATGTTCAGCTTCCGATGCAGTTGCAAAATTTGGTGTTGGCCTGTCTGGAAAAGAAACCCGCTGACCGCCCGGCAACATGGGCTGTTGTGGTCGAGGAACTAGCCGCGATTTACGAAAATGTGACCGGCAACAAAGCCACTTTGGAAATCGCTGGCCCTGCGATGGAAGTTCATGAACTCATCGACAAGGGTTACTCCCTGACCGAACTCAGCCGCATGGACGAAGCGCTTGAGGCTTATGACCGCGCCATCGCTCTACAAGAGGAAAATGCGCTGGCCTGGGCGCGTAAAGGTCGTGCCCTGCGCTTGATGGGGCGTTTTGACGATGCTTTAATCTGTTATGATCGGGCGCTGGAGATTTTCCCGCGTTACGCATTTGCATGGCGGGGAAAAGGGCTTGTCCTCGAACGGCTTGGACGGATGGAACAAGCCTTAGCCTGTTACGAAATGGCTGCCCAGATTAAACCCAATGATGTCTGGAACTGGTATAACCAGGCTGATGTGCTGCAAAACCTGAATCGTTACGATGATGCTATCCCGCTGCTGGAAAAAGCATTAGAAGTTGATCCCAGTCATCCCAATAGTTGGGCGAAGTTGGGGCAGATTTACCGCTTGCAGCAAATTTATGACAAGGCCATCAACGCCTACGAAAAAGCCATTGAGATGGATCCGGGTTATGCCTGGGCACACAATGGGCGTGGTCTGGTGCTAAAGATTCTCGGTCAGCACGATGAAGCTATCGCCAGTTTCAAACGAGCGACACAGTATCAACCGGAAGAGGTCTGGCATTGGTATAACCTGACCGAAATGCTGGTCGAAGTTGGGCAGTATTCCGATGCAGTAGCACCGGCTACACAAGCCACCAAAGCCGATCCCACCCATGCCTTTAGTTGGGCGAAACTAGGGCAGGTCTTGCGCTACATGAATCGCAATGAAGAAGCGCTTGATGCCTATGATCGCGCGATTGCTTTGCAGCCCGACTACAGTTGGGCAATCAATGGCAAGGGCATCGTGCTGGAACATATCGGGCGGTTGGAAGAAGCGCTGGAAGCGTATCAGCAGGCCGCGCAGTATGCCGACAGCTACATCTGGCACTGCTGGTATAACCAGGGGAATGTGCTGGTGCTGTTGGGGCGGCACAAGGAAGCGCTGCCGCTGCTCGAACGGGTGACGAAAATTGTCCCGCAGCACGCGCCAAGCTGGGCACGCATGGGTAATGCCCTGCGTCACATGAAGAAATTTGATGAAGCGCTCAATGCTTATCGTCATGCTACCCGGCTTGACCCTAATTACGCCTGGGCATGGAATGAGCAGGGTATCACATTGGAAACCCTTGGAAGGCTGGATGAAGCACTTAAATCCTACAAACGTGCCAGCCAATCCGCGCCTAAAGATGCTTACTACATTTATCAGCAGGCCGATGTACTGATCCAACTGGGACAGTACCAGCAGGGTCTGGAATTTTTGGAACAGGCACTAAAGCTGGAAAGTGGTAATGCCCGTACCTGGGCTAAACACGGACAGGTATTACGGCGTTTGGGGCGCTTTGAAGAAGCTTTGCGTAGTTACACCCGCGCGGTTGAATTGGATGAATATTATGGCTGGGCATGGAACGGACGTGGTTTAACCCTGAGTGCGCTTGGTCGTCACGAAGAAGCGCTCATCTGCTTCCGTAAAGCTACCGTATCCGACGAACAGGATGTATGGTACTGGTACAACACTGGCGATGAACTGGTTATCCTCAACCGTTTTGAGGAAGCCTTAAAGGTACTCGATCAGGCCATAAAGCTGAATACCCGTCATCCGGAAAGCTGGGCGAAGCGGGGTCAGGCTCTACGCCGCCTGGGTATGAATGCTGAAGCGTTGGTGGCTTACGATCAGGCATTGAGTCTTAATCCGCGCTATGCCTGGGCATGGAATGGACGCGGCCTCGTTCTGGAATCGCTGGGACGGCGTGAAGAAGCACTGGCGAGTTATGAACGTTCTACAGAAGAAGACCCTAAAGTAATCTGGTATTTCACCAACCAGATTGATGTCCTGCTGGATATGCAGCGCAAGTCCGAGGCATTGGGCGTGGCAGACCGGGCGATTGCCTTGATGCCCAAAAATCCGGTTGGATATGCGCGGCGAGGGCAGGTGCTGCGGCGGTTGGGTAATCATGAAAGCGCGATTGAAAGCTATCAAAAAGCGCTGGAACTTGATGACACTTATGCCTGGGCGTGGAATGGTGAAGGACTGGCTTTTGCCGCGCTCGGCAAATATGACGAAGCGATTTCCTGCTATGAATTGGCAGTTTACTATAACGAGAACGATCTGTATTTCTGGAATAACTTCGGCGATTCGCTCATGGCCGTGAAGGATTACGCTAAAGCTGTTGAAGCATATCATCAGGCGTTAGCGCTTGATCCCACGCATGAGACGACCCAGCAGAAACTCAAACAGGCTCAAGACCTGCTGGAAAAAGAAGATTGAGCATTCAAACACAGAAGCATAGAGAACAAAAGCTATGACGCGCGAGATTTCAATTACCTATATGAGTGGCCCGTACGATGGCAAAACTGTCAGCTTTGAACAACCGGAAGTGGGTGAAGAACGGGTGCTGCTGATTGGGCGGCGTGAGGGGTGTGACATTCACCTGCATTTTGACAGTCAATCATCCCGTATTCACGCTCGTCTGGGCATGATGTCAATCCCGGTTACAGCCTCCGAGTCTGTGGAAAACCCCTTTATGCTGGGCTTCTGGCTTGAAGACGGCAATAGTCGTAACGGCACTTTTGTTGAGAAGGATAAAAACCCTATCAAAGGCCGTATCAGCTTACGACCCGGAACCTTGTTCCGTGTAGGCCGTACCTGGCTGCGCTTGGATGTCCCCATGACTTTTATGGGCGACAGCGGCATCTCTGATTTTTGAGGGTATCAACGGGTAAAGTATTGGTTATCAAAAATATTCGATACCCTACAGAGGAGCTAATCACTCCTCTGTGATTTTTAAAGAGATTTTTAGCGAAGGATAGTTTTATGTCACATGAAACCAGTTCGATTACTTCTGCCGATGGCGCGACCATTCACACGGAATGCTGGCTGCCGGATGCTGATGTTAAAGCAGTTGTTCTGATTGTGCATGGATTAGCGGAGCATATGGGGCGCTATACTCATGTCGCTGCTAAATTGAATCCGATGGGCTATGCAGTCTATGGTCTCGATCATCCGGGGCATGGTCAAAGTGAGGGCTTACGCGCCTACTTCGATGATTTTGACCAGCCTTTAAATACCTTGCGGCAGTATCTGGATAGGGTAAAAACTGAGCAGCCCGGTAAGAAAATTTTTATCTATGGGCATAGCCTGGGCGCGCTTATCAGTCTCGCATTTTTGCTGCGCTACCAGACTGATTTCGCCGGGGCGGTGATTTCCGGTGCGCCGCTCGAAGTCGAAGCCAGTCAACCGAAATGGCTTATCAGCATGGGCAATGTGATGAATAGTGTCGCCCCCAAATTAGCCGTTAATCCGCTGGACTCAAAATGGCTGTCTCACGACCCTGTCATTGTTACGGGTTACGACAATGATCCGTTGGTGCATCGCGGCAATGTCCGGGTGCGTATGGGCACGCAGATTGTCCAGATCAGCCGTAATGTAAAATCACGCCTCGCTGAACTGAAACTGCCCATGCTGATTATTCATGGCGCGGAAGACAAAATATGCCCCCCGGCTGGCAGTACAGTTTTAAATCAAGGAATTGGTTCGAGCGACAAGACCCTGAAAATATATCCCGGCATGTATCATGAAGTGCATAATGAGGTTGACAAGGCCGAGGTTTTAAACGACATTGCCACATGGTTGGATGCCCATGTGTGATAAAGGTTTTGCTCGACTGACCGGTAGTAACGTCGTCAAAATGCGCTATAGTTTCTTGCGCGAGTCTGCGTTAGTATTGTAACCATCTCGTCCTTATTGTACTTTTCGGCCTGCTGGCGCTATGCCAGCGGTTTTTTGCTAAAGGTTCGTTAATTATGTCTAAGCGTCGTAATCGCAAACAGTCTCCCAATCTACCACCCGAAATGTTGGAGCGTGCCCGTCAGCAGTTGGGCAAGGTTGGTGATACCGAAGAAGCCGTTGAAGAAGAAGTACAGGCCGCTGCCCCTGCGCAGCCGGAGCCGAAGGTCGTAGCAGCCAAACCTGCTGCTGCACCTGTACCGCGCTCGTCCAAGCCTGCTGCTTCCACAAACCGCGCGCGTAGTAGCCGTCGTGGTAATTTGCAGCCTGCTCAAAGCCGGGGAGAACGTAAATCAGACTCAACAGATACTCACTATATCCGCAGTCGCCTGGCGCATCCGACTCGTTTCGTTACTAAAGAACAACTTCAGGAAGAATATAGCTATGTGACCAGCGATCTTCGTTCGATGGGCATTCTGGCTGTTGTTATGATTGTCGCGATGGTGGTTATCGAAAAACTGCTGGTATAAGCCATTGCGTGTATAGATCGCTAAATGCATAGGGTCATGGCTTAAGAGACAAGATGAAGATCGATTGGAAAGCAATTCCGTATTTTGCGGACATCGCCCGACCCGATGCATCGCGTATTGAGGAAGCCGCTCATCACCATACTTTTCAGGCGGGTGCGACGATATTCTCCGAAGGGGAAGCCTGCGCTGGTTTTCAGGTGGTGGTCGATGGCTTAGTGCGTATTTTCCGTATGAATCCCGAAGGGCGCTTGCATACCCTCAGTCTGCTGCGCCCGCTTTCGACATTTAATGAAGTCGCCGCCGTCGATGGGGGTGTTAACCCCTTTAATGCCGTAGCTGTCACCAATGTTGAAACTCTCGTCATCAGCCATGACCGGCTCATGAAACTGCTTGCAACCCAACCCGCTTTTCTGAGTACCTATGTTCAGGCCTTGGCGCATCTCAACCGCGAATATATCGAACGCCTCGAAGACATGACTTTTCGTTCGATTCCCTCCCGCCTCGCAAAGTTATTTCTACACGAAGCGACTTATGCTGACCAGATTGCCGAAACACCCACTCAGTTGACTCAGGAAGAAATTGCCGCCATTTTGGGTACAACCCGCGAGGTAGTAGGTCGTGCGTTGCGCGGTTTGCTGAATGCGGGATTGCTGGAAAAGCGTGGTCGCCACGTCTATGTTGTTGACCGGAACGGTCTTGAACGACTGGCTGAATCTAACTCTATGCCGGAACGGATCAAATTTTAACCACCTGTTAGAAAAGTTAACCGCTGTTAAGATCAGACTCTGAATCTGTAAATTTAGAAAAACCCCTGTTAAAATCTTCATTCTAAATCCAACAAAAGTTCCAGACAGCTTTGGAACTATGCGTTAAAGTCCAGTTATAGTTTTATCAACTCAGGAGAACCTGTACTATGACTCATATTATCACCAGCCTGTGCCTGCGCGATGGCGCTTGTGTCGAAGTGTGCCCGGTGGAATGCATTGTCCCCGGCAAGCCGGAAAATGAATGGCCCTGGTACTTCATTGACCCCGATACCTGCATTGACTGCGGCGCTTGCATTCCTGAATGCCCCTTCGAGGCCATCTTCATCGAAGAAGAAGTGCCCTCAGAGTACACGATGGCAGCCGACCAGGAACGCATTCCCTTCGATAGCAAGGCGCGCCAAAAGCACGCGGCGGGTGATGTGGTTGATCTGACCGAGGATATTCAGCCCAATTATGAATTCTTCGCTGTCGGACCCGGTTACGACGCGCTCTAGGAAATCACTTTTCTCAGCATGAAAAAATCCCCCTGATTGCAGGGGGATTTTTGTTGTAGACTGATGCGAATTTATTGGATTCGTTTTCGCGGCCAGAGCAGCAGATAGAGGCCGATTGCCAGCAAGATCACAGGCCAGATTTGGCCTAATGCCGATAGCAGATTTAATCCCGCGTCTCCTGCGAATAGCGCCAGACCAATTAACCCCAGGATTATGCCGGGCACAAACGCCCATACATGGTTGCCGCGCGGTTCAGACATGAAATGTCCGAAAACGGGAATCACCAGGAAGCCCAATCCTAAACCGAGGACGACAACTCCACCTGTCTCCTGATCCCCCGGCGTGAATACTTGTATGCTGAGGAAGGTCGCAATTCCTAATCCGGTCAGAATACCACCCGGAATGATAAAACCAAAACGGTGGGTAGTCACGCCCAGGCCGAGAAAAAGCAGCCCCAGTGCGGGCAGCATAAGCAACCCCAGCACCGATGATTGGGTGATGTTTGCCAGTAATGCTATCACACCGACAACCAGCAGAATTACCGCGACAGTAGTTCGATTACGAGGAACATCTTCTTGATTTAAGTTATTGTTCATAAAAAAGCCTTTCACACTATTCCCCCTGATTAATTATCAAATGTTGTGAGGGCGTAAAACAGTGTGAAGGCTCATAGTTCATGGGGTGATGATTATCACTGCTGTCTATGTTGTCCCGGACGGCACACCGTATTTTCCCGAACTGAATACATAGACATAGTTTACAATTTGACCATCGGCATCCGGTTCCGAAGCGGCTGTCCAGTCATATATCCAGCGTGCATCACTGATGCTCATATTGACACAGCCGTGACTGCGGCGGTAGCCGAACAAATCATGCCAATAGGTGCCGTGCAAGCTCATCGAGCCATTAAAGTACATGACCCAGGGAACGCTTTGCAGATCATAGGCACTCGGCGCACCCGTTGCTCCCGACATGCCATCGCTTGGGAGCCGCGCCCAAATCGTGAACAAACCTTCTTCAGTATCGAAATTGTCTAACCCGCTTGCCACCAATGTGGCGAAAACAGGCTTGTCATCTTCATAAGCAATCAGCGTTTGCTCATAAAGATCAACCGCGATCCAGCGCCCGGTCACATTTTCCGGCTTTGGAGCGGGCTGCACTCTGGCGACGAAGGTTTGCTTCAGCCATTGATGGGGGCCGATCATATACCATGTCCAACCCTCGGCATCTTTGGCTTCTGCGAAGATGTTCACCATATCGTAGCGGCGTGTTAAATAACCGCTGTCAGCAGAACCGGGTTCACCGGGATTAAGCGATGCATAGATTCCGGTCTTATCCAGCACCCAGGCGAAGGGCTGATTCCAGTCATCCGGCAGCTCCACGCCCGTAAAATAAGATGGCTCGACATATTTTGTGTTGTCACGTGGAATCCACTGACCACCCTCAATCTGAAGCCAGTTATCGATGCTCGTATCAATGGCATTGACGAAATTGAATCCCGCTGGAATTTGACCGGTGATATTTCCATTGGGCGCATCATACTTATTGACAGCATCCGGGCCAACTTTCCAGAAACTGTATAGACCGAGCGTACTGCGATCCTCCTGCACATGATTCAGTTCCGGCTTGGCGTGCTCACTGATGATTTTTAGGCAGGTGTCATTGGTGGGTTTGCCGGGAGTGTATAAGCAGGCAAGCGGCTCGAATACAGGGGAGTCGTTAGGCGCGTCCTGAGCGAAAACCTGAGTCGTCAGGGCTGCCAGTGCCAGCAGAATGATTAAAACACACTTCATCGAGTTAATTCTCTCCATCACAATAGAGGCGTTTTGGATGTCGAAAATCATACCACAGCCTACTGAGGAGTTAAGCGGTGATTGCCCAACGCTTAACCAGCGTCATTTACTCCCTTTTCATATATTCAAACCATTTCGAAACCAACGCTTCGATCAGACAATGCTACAATGAAAGATGATTTGTAGTTAAATGATGCCTAAAGTGCTGGAGAATGTATGGAAAACGAGGCGGCAGAGGAACGCGAGTCGCGCCGGATTATGCGGCAGGTGCAGGATCACCTGTTTCAAGTCCATCTGAGTCTGGGTGCAGTGCGGGAAACCGTTGGTATGGTAGATGTTTTTCACCATCCTGATAATCCGATGCCGAATTTGAATTACGTCACGCCACGTCGCAGCACTGCCTGGGTATCTGGCAGCATGGTGCAGCAGGGTCTGGATTATCTGAAAAAATTCGGACGCAGTCCCCGTGTGCATTATGTCGAAGGACTGCTGCCACCCCTGTTTGCCAAGACCCTGCGTGATTTGAACTTGAATGTCGAGCGTGAAACGCCATTGATGGTCTACAAACCGGATGGCATTAATGGGCATAAACCACCTGCGCCGGGTATGCCTGCCTTGCCGGATGGGGTGACGATTGAGCAGGTTAATGACCAGCGCGGGGTGGAGGCGTGGTGGTACGTTTGGCGTAACGCATTTTATGATGTGCTGACATTGGGCGTAGAGCCATTGTTTGTCGGGCGTGATACAGCCGCACTTCGGCTTGGTCAGCAGATGGATTTCCTGCTGTATCGCTATGGTTTCCCCAATGGTGTGGCGCGTGTGAGTGTGCAGGGCGAGACAGCCCACATTCTGGCGCTGGCATTATTGAAGGAAGTACGCACACCAACCATGATTCAGGCATTGCAGACCGCTGCCCTCAGAGGAGCTTTGGAACGCAAGGCCACATTAATTTTTGCCCCTGGTGAAACCGAAGCCGAACGTCGGCTGGGGCGGGAACTTGGTTTTCTGGATTTCGGAAGTATCGTGTGCTATTCTGGCGAGGAAAAAGCACGCGAGGAGCAACATGACAACCCCCTGGAGCAGCCTATACTGTCCTTCTAACGACACTGAGGCGCTTGCAAACGCCCTTCGAGAGTCGCTGTCCGCGTTAGGCTATGAACTGTATAACCCCTTTGGCATGATTCCCGGTAAAGCCTATCGGCAGTCTGTTAAGGTATTCATCGCTCCGCCGTCGAATAGTTGGGTTCGCGTGATAGGGGAACCCGACGAACAACTGCTTTCGCACTTTTCTCGGTTCCTGCCCTGTCTGTATATCGCGCTGGATGCCGATGTTGGGCACATCCGCACCTATACGGCAGGCGCACCTGCTGATACCGCCAGCATTTTGCTGCCGTATTTACGCCCTGGACGCACAGCCAACGAGTTGCAGCAAATCATCGCTGGTGATAGTGCCGCTTATGGGGCGCTGATTGCATCAAATGTGATCCCGCTTGAGGATTCACCGACAGTAATTCCGCTTTCCGCTTTGTCAGATGATGTGCAGGCGCTTGCGAGTCGCGTGAATCCCTCACAGGCTCAGAAGTTGTTTTCCCGTCTGAGTGGTGATGTACTGAAGAAAGCTGGTAATGATAAGGGCAAAATCGCTGATGCCCGCGCTTTGGTGAGCGGCGAACCCGCGCCGGACTGGAACAGTCTTTCTGGTCAGCAAATTCGCGCTTTGATGGCCTGTCTGACTATCCCGGAAACGTGGCGTGAACCTGATTTCACTGCATTGCGTGATGCTTATCCGCTGTATGAGCGGCGGCGGCGTAACCCCAATGCACGTCTCTATCCCGGTGATGACGTAGCGATGGCGCGTGTGCCGGATGCTTTAGCTTATGTACCCATATACGGGGGGATGATGTAATGGCAGGGCAGGATCGTGTCCGTTGGGATCAGGTTTATCGGGAAAGCATGGTTGAGACCTATCCATCTCCCGACCCGGTTCTGTTTGAATACACGCCGCCCGTACCGCTGGACGAAGAGCGCCGCGCCCTCGATTTGGCTGCCGGATTGGGACAAAACGGTTTGTGGTTGGCGGAGCAGGGCTATGTTGTCGATTTGCTGGACATCAGCCGGGTCGGTCTGCTGCGTGCACAGGCCGAGGCAGGTGAGCGTGGTTTGCGCAATATTAACCTTCTGCCAGTGGATTTCGATCAATTTGAACTGGAACCCAATCGTTATGATCTGGTTTGCGTTTTCCGCTATCTGAAGCACGACTTTTTCACCCAGATTCGTCAGACAGTGCGCCCCGGTGGACGTGTCATTTACGCCACCTTTAATCGCTATTACCTCGATCTTGTGCCCGGTTTTAACCCGGCTTTCCTGCTCGATATAGGTGAACTGGCAGGCTATTTTGCGGACTGGAAAATTCTCCACAACCGTGAAGAAACCCATATCTCCCGCATTGTCGCCATCAAACCGGAATAGCTACAGATCGTGTAGTTCGTCCAGATCGATCAGGTTTTGCCGCAGAGCAGCCAGTGCCGCCTCAAAACGGTCTTTCGCGCCCAACTTATTCATGGCATGGGCTAAGGTTTCAATTACCATTGGCTGGCTCAACTGCAAATGCTTGGCGATGTCCGGGTTATCAAAACCACCCGCTACATACAGCAGCACCTGCCGCTCAGTGATATTCAATCCACTGGACTGACCGTCACCGCCCAGCATCCCGCCTACGATGCGTTCCGCCACGCCCTGACCGAGTACCATGTGTCCCTGGGTGACTTTAATGATGCCGTCCAGTAATTCCTGTTCGTCGCCTGTTTTCAGCACATAACCATGTGCTCCGGCACGCATCGCACGCATGATGTACCAGTCTTCTTCGCGCCCGGTTAAAATCAGCACCTTCACATTTGGCGCTTCCTGTCGTACTGTCGGCAGGATTTCTAGCCCGCCTTTCCCAGGCATGTTCAGATCGAGCAGCAGCACATCCGGCAGCAGCGCCAGCGTTTGCTTCATAGCCGCGTCACCATCGGCTGCTTCACCCACCACCACGAAATCGTCATGATTTTCCAGAAAGCTCGCCAGTGTTCGCCGCAGAATAGTATGGTCATCCGCCAGCAAAACGCGGATAGTAGGTTTCGTCCGGCGGGGAAGTGGATTGGCAGGGTGAGCGGCCTGCGGTTTTTCTTCAAGGTCAGGCTTGACCGGCAGTGTTTCGTTTTCATCTACCGGGTCAACAATGGTGACTGAATTCAGAGCTTCTACCAGTCCCTCGCAATTTTGATAGCGCCGTACCGGATTTTTCTCAAGGCATTTCAGGATGAGGCGTTCCAATTCAACCGGCAAATCCGGAACAATCAAACGCGGCGGTGGCGGCGGTTGCTTAACTTGTTGCAGTAGCAGTGCCGGGATTTCATCAGCATCAAAGGGTAGATGTCCGGTTGCCAGTTCGTAGATCACAACGCCCATCGAATAAATGTCGGTGCGGCTGTCGAGGTTAAGACCCTGCGCCTGTTCCGGTGAAAGATAAGCAGGTGTACCGATCACCATGCCGTCAGCGGTGACACGGGTGGCTTCCTTGGGCAGCGCCAACCCCAGATCCATGATCTTGACGGTTCCATCCGGCGTTACTTTAATATTGGCAGGCTTAATATCGCGGTGGATGATCTGCCGCGCGTGCGCATAGCCCAGCGCTTGAGCGATTTGTCTGCCGAGATTGACCACCATCCCCGGCTGTGAGGGGACATAATACGAGAGCGAAACGCCTTCGACATATTCCACCACCAGGAAATGATAATCGCCGTCTTCACCAATATCATAAATCGCCATAATACCAGGATGGTTCAATTGCGCCGCAGCAGTTGCCTCCTGAAAAAAGCGTTTGCGCGTTGTCTCGCGGACGTGCGGCAGTAACACCTTGAGCGCGACTTGTCGCCCCAATTTGGTGTCGAGCGCTTTATACACCGTCGCGGTGGAACCATCACCGAGGTGTTCTTGAATTTCATACCGGTTGTTGAGTTTACGTCCGATCATGTTTTGTTTCCGAATTGTGTGATTGCCCGTAGGATAGCATAATCCGCGCAAAGGCGCATCATAAGATTTAGGAAAATAGCACGATTGCTCGTAAGCATTTACAATAACCGTTGGGTTTTTATCAGTCTTTTACCACGAGTTTCCCAAACGTGACCATTTCCAATTCGCAGCGCAGGCGCTTTCTTCGTGTGCGTGATTCGCGCCCACGTCTCAAGCTTGATTTTGCCCTGACCAGCCTCATGTGGCCGGATGCACCACCTCCCGCGCCACCAACTAGCGCCTCCTGGGAAACCGATTTGGGATTGAGCGATCTTGTCAGCGCGCTTTCCCTGCAACACCGTTATGCCGCTTTCGTCCGGCAGACTCTGGTGGCACTCGTAACCGAGCCAATCATTATCCGTTGGCGGCAGGCCGTTTTGGCGGATTTTGTCCGCAATCCTCTTCTGGTTGAGCGGGTAATGGAACTATTACCTCTCTGAACTCGAATCCTATGTCCAGATTGTGCAAACCTTACATACGGCTTTGCACGAGTCGGCTCTTGAATCCTCGGCACTGCTCCAACTGCGTGACCATTTGACCACGCTGATTACCGACCCTAATTTTCAAACCCTCCGGGCTGAGTTACCTGAATTACGTCTGCCGCTGGAACGTATCGCTAGTCTGACCATTGGGATCAATCTCGATCTTGAACTGCGCCCGATCTCAGCAGTGCTGCTGGAAATCAACGATCATAAATTTGCCGGTTCGCATTCATGGCTGGAACGTGTCATCGGTGTCAATAACGATCCCAACGGCGAAAACGGCATCGCGACCCTTCATACTACCCCGGAAAATCCGACTCAGCGTGTGCTCGCGCCGCTCTTTCAGGATTTAGATCGCCTGATGACTCAGACCGCCCAGCCCGTCGCCAAAGCGCTCACCCATTACGCACGCGGCGGAACCTCGGCGTTATGGCATCTCGAATATGAATTGGCATTTTTCGCTGCTGCTGCCCGGATGATTCAACAGCTTCAGGCGCGGGGCATCCATTTCTGCCAACCGGAGATTGCCCCGCTGGATGACCGTTCCATGCACATCGACAATCTCCTGAATGCCGCCTTGGTACTGCGCGAAGCACAGAAGCCAGTTTCCAGTGATGTCGATTTCGGTGCGGACGGGCGCATTGCGGTATTAACTGGCCCGAACAGTGGCGGCAAAACCACCTTTTTGCGCAGCGTCGGTCTGGCGCAGGTCATGGCGCAGGCGGGTCTATTCCTCCCGGCGGATAACGCGCGTATCAGCCCGGTAGACATTATTCTGACGCATTTCCCCGCGCTGGAAACACGCCAACAGGGACGGCTTGCCGAAGAAGCAGAACGCCTGCGGGGTATTTTCCAAAAAGCGACATCGCACAGCCTTGTTTTGCTCAATGAAACGTTTTCCAGTACCTCGTCGGGTGAGGCCATCTATCTGGCGCATGATATTCTCGGCGCACTTCGAGCAATCGGCGTTCGTGCCATTTTCGCCACACACCTCATTGAATTAGCCGATCATCTGGCAGACATTGAAGCCTCGGTAGAAGGTGACTGCCGCTTATTCAGCCTTGTCGCCGGAATCGAAGTCAATGAAGCAGGCGAAACCGTTCCCACCTATACCATCACACGCGGTCAACCGTTGGGGCGCAGTTACGCCCGTGAAATCGCCCGTCGGCATGGCATCAGCTTGGAACAAATCCTCGCCGCCCGGAAATCATAAAGAATAGCTTAAGGGACAGGGGTGGTAACTACCTCTGCTATAACCTCATCCTTTGAGATAAGTTCAAATACCCACATATACGAAAATTCTTTTCCCGTTGTTGATTGGAATTCGACATCTGCAACATGTTGACCGACTGCAAGGTTGGCCGTGCTGAAGCAGATGCTGCTTGTCCCACCATGAGAGCCTTCACAATTACTCAGATTTCCATTGAAGCAATGCGCCATTAAGAGTAAATCGGAGATGAATATTAAATCTTCTTGTGAGCGTTCTTGACCATCAATAAATACCTGTGAAGTTTTACTGATACTACGATTAACGTCTGATCCCTCATCTCCGGGTTCCCAGATGTCATATTCGCGAACCCAGAGGCAAATTCGCGGAGAAGTGTCATGATTGATGATGGTCTCGGAATCAATTTGAGTAATAAATTTGGGTTTAGGTAGTGGGTTTTGAAGCAAATCTTTAACGCTAGGCATTGGATGAACAAGAAGTGTTGACCGTAAAAGCACCGTAACGATGATAATGAACAGAATAGTGAAAAGTCCCCATCGCTTTGTCACCTAAAAATCCTCAATAGTCAATTGAACTGATTCAAGTTTACATCCACAGTCTTTTATTCTGTCGCCTGAGTTGTGACATACAGGGGCGCTCGGTTAGATTTCGGTCTATACTGAAAACATATATTAATCTCATTTTTAAGGAGTGTTTCTTATGACCACTGGAACACCGGGAATTGATGTTTCCCATCATCAGGATCGTATCGATTGGAAGCAAGTCGCTGCTGCTGGCTATCGCTTTGCGGTCATTCGTGCCAGCTACGGCAGTACTGTCAAAGACCGTCGCTTCGAAACCCATTGGGATGGTGCGCGTGCTGCGGGTTTGAAAGTTTCCTCTTATCATTTCTTGCTGCCAGAACAGGGCGCTCAGGCACAGATGGATTTCTGGTTCAGCATCCTCGGCAGTCGGAAGCCGGATTTCCCGCTTTGTCTGGATGTCGAAAAGAACAGCACTGGCTTACCGAAAGAAACCATGACCAATGTGGTGCGTGATTGTCTGAAACGTATCGAAACCCACGACGCGGGACGTAAAGCGATTCTCTATACCCGTGCGTCCTTCTGGAATAGCCAGTTGATTCCGGCAGCAGATTGGTCACAGCATGATGTCTGGGTGGCCTATTACGTCAATAATCCTGCTGCTACCAATCCAACTGTCCCCGCTGGTTGGAATCAGTGGCGCTTCTGGCAGTATTCGGAGAGTGGTCAAATTCCGGGTATTGCGGGTAATGTCGATGTAAATTGGTTTAATGGCACTGCGGATGATCTCGCGCGCTATTCTGGCGCAAGCACCACGCCGCAACCACCTGCCCAGCCACCCTCTACTGGAACACCAACCGGGGCGCATGTTATTGCCGATGGCTTAAATGTTCGCAGCGGGGCAGGGACACAATATCCAGTGGTCGGTCATCGCAATAAAAACGATGCCGTGACTATCACCGGACTGGGCGGCTCAGATATTTGGGTGAGTTTCGGTAGCGGGAAATGGGCAGCCTTTACCTATACAGGTCAGTCCTTCATGGAAGTGCTTCCCCGTTCAGGCAGTACGCCGCTTCAAGCGCGTGTCACCGCCAATCGTCTCAACGTTCGCCTCGCCCCCAATGCGACTGCTCCCATTGTTGGAGGACTGAATCTGGGACAGACTATCACGGTTCTCGATGTCGATGGTCACGACGCATGGGCGAGCATCGGTCTGAATCAATGGGCAGCCATCGTCTACAACGGCAGCCGTTATATCGCATTGAGCTGAATCTAGAGCTTAAAGCGTTTGGTTGTTTTCTGATTTACCAACAACCAATGAATAGTAGGGGGTAAAAGCATCTTTTGCTCATTTACCCCCATACCCTCCATTCAGGCTGTAAATCGGCAGGAGGCAGCCTCCCATGGAGGGGAAGTTTTTAGCCGAATCAGACGATTTCAACCCAATCGCCGTCTGCCGTCTGGGTATAGCGGCGGTCATCGTCATCATGTTTGGGCTTGTCGTCCAACTCATTCTTGAACTTTTCGTGCCAATCCTGTCCCCATTGTCCCCGACCCCACTCGCCGCTGTGCCCCCAATCGCCCCCGCGAGAGCGCTTGAACAGCGCGATGCCAATGCCGATCAGCAGCAGAGGCCACAGGAACTTCAGCATCACAAAGCCGAAGAATAACAACAACATCACCGGGAAAATAAACATGAAAGGGCGCGGCCTGTGCCAGCCATAACCATAGGGGCGGCGATAACGATACCCACGCATTCCGTACATTGTTCTCGATCTCCTTTTGACTAATGCACTGCTACGTATTACGTGCTTGAAGTGTCGCGGGTATCGCACTCTGCGTCCAAACTACCCAAAAGTCTAGTACATCGTTGCAAACTCAACCGGGTTGAAGGCCGATCAAGCGCCGGATGTGGTCGAAAACGATCAGTGTCTGCTGTCGCTGCCGTTTCTGGTTGGCAGGGTCAAAGATATTCCATGCGTCTGTATCGACTAGCATCATCATTTTCAGAATTGGATAGAGTGTTGCGTCAATAAACCGCTTGATTTCCCCTTCTGTCAGTGGGGCAACGACTGGATAATCCGGGTCGTTTTTTATCGAGAGATGCAGCAGCACCGCTTTAATGACCAGTCCCGCGCCAGCCCCTACACCAAATAAATGCGCGATACCGGACATAATCATGGGCAGCTTATGATTATCTTGTATAGTCTCAGCACATTTGGCCTCAAAAATAATAGCGTTGTGGGTTAGGGTAAACCAGTCGTCAATTGCCTCGTTGTACTCAGGGGTAATCGGAAAGCCTATTCCAGATAATGCCTTGCCGGTAATCGCGGCGGAGCGAAAGGCGTGGAGATAATCATGCCTGCCGGGCTGCGCTATTTTCGCCACATCATGAAATAAGACTGTCCATTCCATCAGTGCCTGCTGTTCGGGTGTGGCTTGCTGAAATTCCGGCAGCAGATACAGCGCGCTCAATACGCTTGTGACATGAATTAACGTTTGCTGGTCAGCATAAGAAGCCATTACCCTCCATCCCGGCACAAGACGCTCGATTTTATCCATCATTTTCGGGGTGTAAAAGCTGTGAACCCGCCAAATGAAACCTTCCCATCCGGTGATAACGCCGCTTTTGCAATCCTTTGCTAATTGCTGCGTAAATGAAACCACTTCCGGTAAATAGCTTTCGAGTGTGGGTATGGTCATCATGCCCCTTAATTGAAACAATATTGGTTTCTTCAATCATACTAAAAATGTGTGCTACTGCACCAACCTTGCCAGTATTCTGAATCACCGTGTCCAACCCATGTATGGCAGACTGAAACGCTTCCGCGCCGCACTCGTATCAAACTCCGGCATATGCTTCTCGACTAATGCCAGCGTTTCGGTCTGAAGTGCGCTCAATTCCTGCACCGCCGCCTGTGGTTCATCGCGCAGCACCACTTTCAACCGCTTGGCGAGATTATCCGGCGTAATCTTCATCTTCGAAATCAGCCATTCCATCCGCTTGAAATCCGCCGTGTGATACATCCGATTTAGCCCGAACATGACTCCCATGATATTTTTCTCATTGTTCACCAGTAGCTCGTAGAGGAATAACAGGTCATCGCGCTCAGCCACCATCTTCGA
>JBGAGR010000061.1:0-30672 GCA_044226645.1 Aggregatilineales bacterium | reverse complement strand
CATGCGCTGCGGGAGAAAGTTAGCAGGAAGCACCACAAGCCAAATAGAAAAATCAGTGTACCTGTCCATGCAATACGCTTTTTGGTGGAAAGCATCCAGACCATTACCGCCAGCAGGCACACAGCGAATAAACCCGCCAGGATATTGGGATGGGGGAGTAAAGCATAGGGACGCAGCCAGCGAATATCCTCGGCTTCAACCACGCTCGTTCCGGATGCCAGTGGGTTAAGGCGAAATCCAGCTCCCGCCAGATCAATCGAACCCTGGACAGCGACCTGTATCCCAGCGATGATGCCGTTCCAGACCAGACCGATGACCAACAGCAGGGCTATCCGCCGCGCGGGTGGCTGAACACAGGCAATGACAAAAGCGAACAATGCTGCTAATCCAAAAGGAATTGCCGCCCCAATCGTCACTTCGGGTCTGAATTCACGGGTGTAGCCCCATATCCATGATAAGAAAGCCCACCCTGCCAGCGAGAGGAGCGCCGATGCCCAAACCAGTCGAACACGGTCACGGATGAGTTCTCTGAGGCCGGGAAATCCCGCGATGATCCACCAGATGACGGTCCAGAGCATAGGCCACCGAGGCTGTAGAATATGCCGAATGAGCCGAAAGAGGTCGGTAATCCTCTGAAGCGATACCAGATGGGGATCAGCAAAAAGGTGATGATGATTCCGATATGAATGGGCAGGATGCGATTGAGGGGAATTGATGGCAGCTTCATAGATTGAGTCCTAAGGCTCACAGTTTGGTAGAGCGAGACATATTTCCCCATTATAGACCAAGCAAGAGATCACTTTTGGGTATTGGGAGGCAAAACCCGGAATTTGGCGTAAAATACCGAACGACTTATTTGCCGGAAAAACCGCATTTTTATGCTAAAGGAAAAGATTCGATGACCCGTTCTCGTCGCTTCGCTATCCTTGCCGAACGAAATATCAATAAGGAAACGTTTGTCGAACCCTGGGCTGAAGCGGGGTTGATGGTCACAGATAGTCCCTATGACCCGGAAGCCAGTCTGCGCCTTGAAAATGGACAAGTCGTTGAAATGGACGGGCGACAGCGCCCGGAATTTGACATGCTCGATTTGTTTATTGCGAGTCATGCGCTGAATCTGGATGTGGCGGAAGAGGCGATGGCAACCCCGGCACAGCAAATTGCCCGGATGCTGGCAGATATCAATGTCCCGCGTAGTGAGGTCGCGCGGATTGTGAGCGGGTGCACACCAGCCAAACTGGTCGAGATTATCCGGCATATGAACGTGCTGGAAATGATGATGGGCATGGCGAAAATGCGGGTGCGGCGCGTTCCGGCAAATCAGGCGCATGTGACCAACTTTCGAGAGCATCCAGCTTTATTGGCGGCGGATGCGGCGGAGGCTGCGCTGCGCGGTTTTGCCGAGGTGGAAACGACGGTACGGGTAGCTCGTTTTGCGCCATTGAATGCGCTGGCGATTCTGGTCGGAACGCAGACCGGACGCGGTGGTGTACTGACACAGTGTTCCGTAGAGGAATCGCTTGGGCTGCGGCTGGCGATGAAAGGGCTGACCACTTATGCCGAGACACTCTCGGTGTATGGCACTGAACGGACGTTTGTTGATGGCGATGATACACCCTGGTCGAAAGCGTTTCTGGCATCGGCTTATGCATCGCGCGGGGTCAAAATTCGTTTTACATCGGGCACCGGGTCAGAAGCACTGATGGGACATGCCGAGAAGCGCTCGATGTTGTATCTGGAGGCACGCTGCTTGCTGGTGGTGAAAGGCGCAGGGAGTCAGGGTGTGCAGAATGGGTCGATTTCGTGTATCGCACTGCCGGAATCGCTGCCGGGTGGGGTGAGGGCGGTGCTGGCGGAGAATCTGCTGGCGGCGATGCTTGGTCTGGAAGTCGCATCGGGCAATGATGCACTGGCATCTCACTCCGAAATCCGCAAGACGGCTAAGCTGATGCTTCAGTTCATTCCCGGCACAGATTTTATATTTTCGGGCTACAGCGCGATCCCCAGACGGGATAATCTGTTCGGCGGTGGCAATTTCGATGCTGAAGATTTTGATGATTATAATGTGCTTCAGCGCGATATGCAGGTCGATGGGGGATTGAAGCCGATTCGTGAAGATGAAGCCCTGAATATCCGTCATCATGCCGCGTTGGCGATACAGGCGGTTTATCGCGAACTGGGATTTCCAGTGATTACGGATGAGGAAGTCGAAGCCGCGACAACGGCTCATAGCAGCGATGATATGCCAGTACGTGATATTGTGCCTGATCTGGCAGCGGCGGATGCATTTTTGGCGAATGATGTCGATTTTCTGTCAGTGATCGCGGCGCTGCAAAAATCAGGCTTTGATGATGTGGCGCAGAACATTCTGCAAATGGGGCGCGAACGGCTGGCGGGGGATTATTTGCAACCGGCGGCGATTTTCGATAATGATTTTCAGGTTCACAGCGCCATCAATGATCCGAATGATTATGGTGGGCCCGGGACGGGTTATCGTCCAGAGGGGCAGCGTTGGCAGGAGATGCAGAATTTACCTCAAGTTAAGCCGCCACAGGCATTCATTGATGACCATGCTGGAACGGCACTCAGTCGGTTAGGGGAGATGGGACCAGCGGGAAGTGGAAGTCATCCGGAGGTTGTAGTGGCGGTTGGTCCTGCGTTTGGTACGGCGCTGACGCACACAATTAACGGTCTGTCGCATGAAGCCGTGCTTGAAGCTATTTTGACCGGAATTGCCAGCGAAGGTATGGTGGCGCGTATCATCAAGGTTTATCACACCTCGGATTGTGGGGCGATTGGTTTCGTTGGGTCGCGGTTGAGCGGCAGCGGTATCGCTATCGGGTTGCAATCGCGTGGAACGACGATTATCCACAAAAAAGGTCAGCCACCGCTGCACAATCTGGAGCTTTTTCCGCAGTCACCAAGTCTGACACTGGAAACTTTTGAAAGTATCGGGCGTAATGCAGCGCGATACGCAAAAGGGGTTTCTACCACGCCGGTTGCGGTCAAAATCGATAATGGCGCGCGGCTGCGATTGATTGTAAAAACCACGCTGATGCATCGGCGTGAAACAGATGAAGTCCGTGAATATGAACTACCGCAAGAACTGCGCTTTGACTGGGAGCCAAACTTATGAGTGACATCCACTATCCGCTGATGGAACACGCCGTCGATGACCTGAAGGCCTTGAGCGGGAGGCTGCTGTCAGAAATTACGCTTGAGTCGGTAGCCGAAGGAAATTTGTCCCCGGAGGATGTGCGTATTCAGGCAGAAACGCTGCGTTTGCAGGCAAAGGTCGCAGAGCAGGCTGGATATATTCAGCTTGGCGCGAATTTGCGGCGTGCGGCGGAACTGACTGCTGTCCCGAATAAAGAAGTGCTGCAAATTTATGATCTATTGCGGCCTGGACGAGCCTCGTATGCGCAGTTAATGGAGCTTGCCCATTATCTCGAACAGACGTATCAGGCGGCAGAAACGGGAAAACTCGTGCGAGAAGCCGCCGAAGCCTACCAACAGCGGAATCTGCTACGATGAATCATGTCGAGAATCCGCTTGATACAAGATATGAGGTCTTGACAAGGAAATATTCATTCTACTTGTTATTCTATACAGAATCCAATTAGCGAGCCTCCCAGATCGTTTCCCCATTGAGAATGCGCTGAACCTGCTCAGAGAAACGATCCATGTCCAGAGGCTTGGCGATAAAACCGGAAAAGCCAAGCTTTTTCGTCCGGTTGATTTCCGCCGTATGGACTGTACAGGCTATGATCGGTACCTGCGCGTCGAGGTGGCGTTTCAGGACTTCCACAAGCTCGTAACCATCCCGTTTGGGCATTTCCAGATCGAGCAAAACAAGATCAATTTTTTTCAGTTCTTTCAAAGTACTTTCGAGCATAAATGTATCGGTAATGGCAGTGTAGGAAATATTCTCACGATCCAGAAAACGCTCCATAATATAAACATTATAAGCGTCGTCGTCGATAATCAGGGCATGATTGTAATCCATAGCTCCTTCTCCGGACATCAATTAATAAGTAAGCGAAAGTTACTTCGTATTCCAGATTTGTTCTCCATGTAAGATGCGATTTAGTGCGCCGGGAAACGTATCGTAGTTGATGGGTTTAGCAATTGCGCCATCAAACCCGGCCTCTCGTAAGCGGCGAACTTCTTCATTCATCACACTGGCAGTGAGCGCGATGACTGGTGTGGCATAGTAATCCTTGTTTCGGCGGATCAACTTCAACATCTCAAACCCGTCAATAGGTTCCATATGAATGTCCAGAAAGATGACATCTGGTTTCTGAGCCAGCTTTTCAAGATGCTGTTCGAAGTGTGCGCTGGTTTCGAACATCGTTAAGTCGCGATAACCCAAACCGCGCGTCAGGAGTGTTTTCATAACCTCGCGACTCAACTCATCATTCTCAATATACAGGAATACTGGCTCTGTCATACTCTATTCTTCTTGTCAATGACTATATTGTGGGTACGAGCGATGTTTTCAAAGGTAGTGCAATGAAAAATGTCGCCCCTTTACCTAGTGAACTTTCTACCCACACACGACCACCGTGTGCTTCTGCCAATCGCCGAGAAATGGGTAAACCCAGTCCCGTTCCTTCTCCTTTGCGCAGGCCGTCTTTTGTCTGTCGAAAAGCTTCAAAAATCAAAGCGTGATTCTCGGGGGCAATCCCTGGTCCTGAATCAGCGATTGAGATGATAATTTCGTCATTTTGTACGCAAGCCCGAACTTTAATTTGTCCATTCTCAGTAAATTTGCAGGCATTAGACAGCAAATTCAGGATAATTTGTTGAACTCGTTGGGAATCCCCCGTCAGTGTGGGCAAATTCGGCTCAATCTGGCAAATAATACTAATCGGCTTTCCCGGCAGCAAGCTCTGCGCAGTCTCGACTGCCGAAGCGAGGATTTCGTCAATCTTCACATTAGCTTCTACAAACAGTTCCAGCGAACCTGACTCGATTTTGGAAATGTCCAATACGTCGTTAATGAGCTTCAACAAATGCTTGCTGCGCGCTTCAACTTTCGTGAGAATATCTTTTTGTTCTTCATTTACCGCCCCGTACATGCCCAATCCTACAAATTTAGTTAGGTTAATGATGGCATTGAGCGGCGTTCGCAGTTCGTGAGACACGCTCGCCAGAAACATAGACTTCACCTGATTAGCGCGTTCAGCCTGTTCACGCGCAGCTTGCAAGCTGACCTCGCGCTGTTGAACGGCAATGGCCATTGTATTGAAGGCTGTTGCTAACTGCCCAACTTCGTCTGTCGTACTTACCTGTGCCCGTTCGTGGTATTGTCCGCTGGTCATTACCCCGGCAATGATTCGTAATTTATTGAGGGGGCTTATCATCGTTCGATAAATGTTTACGTAGATGATTGCCAGCGCAAATACCGTCAGGGCAACAAATACGACAATGGTGTTAAATAAAGTACTGTTCTGGAATGAATAAATTTCTTCTAGTTCAACCAGAATCGCGATCACGGCGGGCGATTCGCCACTGTCGGGCAGAACTGGCATATAGGCAACTGTGTGAGGTATGCCGTGATCGCCTATAATCAAACCATTCTGGACAATGGTCTGCCCTTTCGCCGCCGCTTGCACAGAGTCGGGGTCGATGGGAATACTGTTTGCCATAACACGGGTGATTGTCTGATCATCGCCTGAACGGACGATGACTTTATTGTCATACACCAGCCCTAATTGGATGTTCCCCTGACCAAAAATCAGACTTTGCAGGAATGCTTTGCTGATATGCCGGCTCATCTGAATAGCCCCGAGTCGATTGCCCGTACTGCTCACAACGGGAGCCGCAACTGCGATGCTGACTTCCACAACACCCGCATTGTTCTCAACCAGCAGCACAGTCGTCATGTTACCATCGAGCGCTGTTCGCAGCAGGGCATCTTCCTGCGTGGTATCTTCATTCGTGCTGGTATCAGTCAACCGTTTTAAGTCACCATCAACAACGATTATATCGTCCAAGCCGAGTGATGCATTGGCAGTAGTGATAATCTGTGTTGTGTCTTTCGCTGAGCGACGACCAACTGCCTGAAAAAAGCTGACACTCGTTACCACAAAGTTAGTATCAACTTGCAATTCTTTTTCGATCTCAGCCAGCCGACTCTGGATAATATTGACTTCCTCGAAAACCCGCTCACCACCAATTTCTTCCGTCAGGTTCTGAGTGTTGAGGATCAGGAGATAAGCGACCCCAACCAGCATGACGGCAAACATCAGTAAAACGAGGATGTTTAATTTGACAGCCAGACTAGCATTCTTAAGCAACGCCTGATTGACTCGTTTTCTTCCGCAAAAATCTCAGTCGGTACAGGTATTCCAATCGGTAGAGATACTGCAATGGATTCTTGCCACTGGCAAGCATCTTTTGCAGGACAATAAACACGAACAGAAGTACACCAATGATAATCTTCGTCCACCAACTATTCAATGTGCCATCAAAGTTGATGTAGGTCTGAATGACACCCTGAATCATTATGCCGATGAATGTCCCGGCGACATACCCCACACCACCTGTTAGCAGCGTGCCACCCACGACAACTGCTGCGATAGCATCCAACTCTACGCCAATGGCTGCACGCGGATAGCCCGACTTCGTATATAGAGCATAGACGATACCCGCCAAAGCTGCTAGAAAACTACTAAGAGTGTATACACCAATGGTTGTCCGGGCGACAGGTACGCCCAATAATAGCGCTGCCGTGTCATTTCCGCCCAGAGCGTAGACGTTGCGCCCAAATCGTGTGAGGTGCGCCAGCAAGATGCCGAGCAGCAGGACGACTACGAATAATATGGCGACAAAAGTGAGGCGACCCTTATCCGGAAAAAGGATATACAGTTTCGATACCTGCTCGAAGAGGGGATGGTCGATTGGAATTGAATCCTGACTCAGTACGAATGCACCGCCACGTGCCAGAAACATCCCTGCCAGCGTTGCGATGAAAGGGGGTATCTTGAAATAATGGATGACCGCGCCCATTGCTGCCCCAAATACCGCTCCGATCACCAGGATAATAGCGAAAACAACGAGTGGATCCATGCCAAGCTGACCCACTGCCAACGCGCAAAATACGCCCGTAAATGCAATTACTGAGCCGACTGATAGATCAATCCCACCCGAAAGAATCACGAAGGTCATTCCGACGGCGGTAATTCCCAGAAAGGATTTATCGGTGAGAAAATTCCCTACCACTCGTGTTGTCCCGAAGGCTGGGAATCGCTGGTAGCTCACCAGATATAACGCAATAAACACTACAACGGTAGCAACCAAGGGCAAAATTCGTGATCTCATGTTTGTTTTCTCAATCTCGCCCAACCTCGTATGAATACCTGGCGAAATTCCTCGGATTGAAGCAATAGAATAGCAAGTATAACAATGGCCTGAACGATCAGATTGAAGGTCGCCGGGAGGCCGCTGACGTAAATACCCGTCTGGATACTCTGGATAATGAGTGCCCCAACGACACTGGTCAATAGATAGAATCGTCCACCAGTGAGGGCTGTTCCGCCGATGACGACTGCCAGAATTGCGTCCAACTCTTTCCATAATCCAGCGTTATTGGCATCCGCGCCTTTAATATCGGCTGTGATAATAAGTCCAGTAATGGCTGCGCATATCCCTGAAATAATGTAAACCAGCAGCTTGATTTTGGCAGCATCGATTCCAGCGTAAAAGCTGGCGCGGTCATTAGCGCCAACTGATTCGATGAGCATCCCGATCGCCGTACGACGCACGAGCAGCCATACCAGGAGGGTGACGAGTAAGGATAAAAAGATCGGGAAGGGGAAACCAGCCAGTAATCCTGTACCAACAAATTCCAGAGACTCATTGTGGAAGGTGGTAATTTGTCCCTGTGTGATAAGCTGGGCGATACCGCGTCCGACTACCATCAATATCAAGGTGGCGACAATGGGTTGAATATTGAAGTAAGCGACAAGGATGCCATTCCATAATCCGCATAGGATTCCTGCACCAATACTGATTGCAATCACTACGAGTGGGGGAATGTCTGTCGTGCTGATGAGTACCGCTGCGATAGCCCCACAGATCGCGATGACTGCGCCAACGGATAAATCAATCCCTTTTGTGGCAATAACCAGCGTCATTCCGACCGCAAGTAATACAGTGGGTGCGCCGCGATTCAGAATATCAATCAAACTGCCGGTTAAGCGCCCCCCTTCCGTCACGCGGATGGTAAAAAAATTGGGCGAAATCAGCCTGTCCCCGAGCAGGATTAGAATCAGGGCTACCACGGGGAATATGAAGCGGCGATTTCGATTGAGGAACTGCAACATATTATCGCGAAGGGATGATTGTGCGGATTCGATGGTGGTTTGAGTTTCTAACATCTCTACGCCTCCGCAATGGTGTGCATAATATTTTGCTCGTTAATGTCAGCACCGGTCAGTTCAGTCAGCTTTTTACGATCACGCAGAACGATGACCCGGTGACTGTATTCCACCACTTCCGCCAATTCGGAGGAGATAACCAGCAGTGCCATACCCTCACTACACAATCGCTTGATGATATTGATAATCTCCTCGTGTGCGCCGACATCAATACCGCGCGTCGGCTCATCGAGGATCAAAAATTCAGGATGAGAAGCTAACCAGCGCGCTAAAATAACTTTTTGTTGATTACCGCCCGAAAGCTGTCCAGCGGGTTTGCTCGAATCAGGTGTGACAATGCGCAGAGCGGAAATCATCTCCTGCGCGATTTCTTCCTGCTTTTTAGAGGACAACGTCCTTAGCCATCCGCGTTTGGCTTGCAGCGCCAGAATAATATTCTCGCGTACCGTTAAATCAGGGATGATGCCTTCTACCTTACGGTCTTCCGGGCAAAGCGCAAATCCATTCCGGATGGCCTGACGGGGTGAATTCACCGTTACCCGGCGGCCTTTCACATGGACTTGGCCTTCGTCACTCCGTTCAATGCCGAAAATAAGTCGGGCGGTCTCCGTTCTCCCTGATCCTAACAGTCCCGCCAATCCAACAATTTCCCCTTTGGCGACACTCAAATCGAGGGGATCAATCATGCCCTTACGCCCCAGTCCCTGAACTTGCAGAAACGCATCTGATTTGTCTTCTGTAGCTTTGGTGTTGGTCGCCCCTTCTTCGCTGCCGACTAATTCGCGACCTAGCATCAGCGATACCAACTGCCGCCTTGGCAGGGAAGCCGCCTCATATTCCCCCACTTTTTCTCCATTACGCAGTACCGTGATTCGGTCGGAGATTTGATAGACCTGATCCAGGAAATGCGTAATCAGCAGGATGCCTATGCCGCGAGCCTTCAGTGACCGCATCACTTCGAATAACATCTTAACTTCGTGAGCGTCCAGACTGGCGGTTGGCTCGTCAAGAATGAGGACTTTAGCAGACATATCAACGCCGCGAGCAATGGCGACGATTTGTTGAATGGCAATGGAATAAAAAGATAAGGTGCGTGTCACATCAATATCGAGATTGTACGTTTTGAGCAATGCTCGCGCTCTGGAATTAACTTCACGTGTATTGACGAAGCCCCAGAGCATTGGCTGTCGTCCCAGAAAGAGATTTTCTGCCACCGAAAGGGTGGGGATCAGGTTAATCTCCTGATAAACGGTGCTGATACCATATTCCTGTGCTTCATGAGGGTTGTGAGGGTCAATGGCGCTGCCTTCCAGAAGAATAGAACCTGAATCTCTACGATATACTCCGGTAATCAGCTTGATGAGAGTCGATTTTCCTGCGCCGTTTTCGCCCAGAACCGCATGTACTTCGCCCCGATACAGATTAAAATCAACGTTTGTGAGTGCCAGTACACTGCCAAATGACTTGGTCAGTTCTTTCGTTTGCAATAAGGGTGCTTGTGCGCCAGCGTGATAGTCCATTTGTTGCCCAAAATTCATTATTTGCAAGAGCCATAATTTCGAAGATTATACTCGGATGCAGGTCAGCTACAAAACATATTGCGTTCCGTAGTGACCTGCATCCGAATAGGTTAATTATTGAACTCCGCGCTTAGCCAATTCGGCTGCTGCTGTGTCTGGGAAGAACATGGCAGAAGGAACCAGAATTAGTGGAGGCAGGGTTTCACCAGCCAGATAATCCTTGATAGCCTGGTAAGCCTGAACACCCATGTTCGGGCTGAGCAGAACTGTCGCGTTGGCCTTACCTTCGAGCATCAGTTTCAATTCGTCATTGGTTGCGTCGACTGATACAGTCAGAATATCCACACCGGGCTTCAGACCTGCTTCTTCAATGGCCTGAACCGCGCCAATCAGCATGTCGTCGTTGTGTGCCCATACCGCGCAAATAGTGGAGGGGTCGATTGAGCTGAGGAAGCTTTCCATAACGGTCTTGCCGCCACTACGGGTGAAATCGCCAGACTGTGAGGCAACAATTTTCATCGTCGGGAACAGAGCCAGAACATCGGTAAAGCCGGTACCGCGATCAATCGCTGGGCTGGAACCTACGGTTCCTTGCAGTTCAACGATATTGCATTCGGTACGATCTGCGGTTGCCGAAGCCAGCCATGCCGCTGCGAGACGGCCTTCATAAACGAAGTCCGAGGCCACGCGGGTGATGAACAGCGATGGATCGGCGGTGACGTTACGGTCAATAATCAGCACCGGAATTTCAGCATCCTTGGCCTCTTGCAGAACATCATCCCAACCGGTTTCCACGATAGGGGCCAGAATGATTGCATTCACGCCCTGGGCGATTAGTGAACGCATCCCGGCAATCTGATTTTCCTGCTTCTGTTGACCGTCAATGAAAACCAGGTTGATGTTCTGAGCTTTAGCTTCCGACATCATCGCGTTGGTGAAGTCCGTGCGCCAGCCGCTTTCCGAACCAGTCTGCACAAACCCGATGGTCAGTTGATCCTGCGCCTGACCGATCAGTAAGCCGGTGGAAAGTGACAACAGGGCAATTAATACCGCGAACAATACACTTACTTTTAGTGTACGCATCTAATTTGTCTCCTAATGATCTTTCAAATGACTATAAACAGGTTGATGGTCAGATATGTCTGTTCTCTCTCGTATAATGACCTCCTTTCGCTCACTAGAGGAAAGCTACGTTCATCTCATCGGTTTCTGAGATGTTCGTATGTGAAAACCTGGTTTTCCAAAATCCAATTCACCACGCTTTGAAAACGTGAAGCGTGGGAATGGAAACGAGTATTTTTCGTAGGGAATTGAGATAGTTTAATGCGACTTGCGATCTGCAAGCAGCAATAGTTGGATTGGGGCTGAAGGTAAATAACCATCAAAGGCATCTCAACAGATTCATACTTAAGAAAAATTTACTACTATTTACACTGTCTGTGAACGTTCACATCTGATCTCTTAAAAAAGCCGTTTCGTAAAACGGTTCAAAATACTTTATCTGTGAACGTTCACAGAAATTATAACACAGTTTCTGCAACAAGTCAAAGTTTTGGTGAAAGTGGTGAATTAGCGCGAAATTGGGGCTGTGCTGTCACGCACAATGAGCTTGGGCTGGATCACTTTTTGCTCAATTGCTGTGTCGGGATCATCCATCAACTGCATCAAATACTCGAAACCGAGCGTTCCAAGCTGAATAAAATCATGACTGACAGTTGTCAAAGGGGGTGTAAAATAAGCCGCTTCCAAAATATCGTCAAAGCCGACCACAGACACATCATCGGGTACAGATAACCCTGCCTGGTGAAGCGCACGATAAGCACCCAAAGCCATGCTGTCATTCGCAGCAATCACGGCAGAGAACCTATGCCCTTGCTCTAATAGACGACGTGTGGCCTGATAGCCGCCCGGTGTGCTCCAATTACCTTCAATGTGAATCGGTTGCTCGATTCCATGTGCGTGCAATGTCTCGATACAAGCCTCATGCCGTAACTGACCGCTGTACCAGTTTAGTGGTCCACTGATCTCGCAAAATCGAGTATGTCCCAATCCAATCAAGTGATCAACAACCTGTTTTGTCCCATAACGATCATCCAGGCTAACGGACGATATGCGAGGCGAAGGCTGGGATTCAATGCATACAACGGGTATGTCCTTGCAAATGGCTCTGATTTCCTCATCACTTAAACCATAAGCCGGGATAATCATCACGACACCATCCACGCTCCAATCTTTAACGTGTTGGAGTGCTTGTGTAACTTGCTGTTCCGTTTCAGTGACATTTGCCATGATAACGTCAAAGCCGTTGGTTTTTGCCCCCATTTCGACGTTTAGAGCCACTTGAACAGGGCCATGAAACCAACTCCCGTACAAAATAATGGCAATGGTCTTGGATAACTTTGATCTCAGTTTGGTGGCTGCTTTGCTGGGACGATAACCCAACATGTCAATCACGTTCTGTACCTTCTGACGAGCTTCGTCAGAGACATAAGGATGATTATTGATGACGCGCGACACTGTCTGATAGGAAACACCAGCCATCTCGGCAACATCCAACATGGTTGGGCGGGATTTCTTTGGATTTATCATGGGCAATACTGTTACTTAAAATCTTCCAATATTAGAGTTTAATCATCGTAGGAAAACTACCCTGCCGGGACTGGCGTTGCTGAAAAATCACGACGACGAAGCGCATATTCTGCTGCTGCCGTATCCGGGAGATAAATTCCTCCTGTGACCGGAATCCACTTTGGTATGTCCTCACCACTGAAATAGGCCTCAAGCGCATCGAAGGCTGGTGCTCCCATGTTTGGGTTGAGTTCTATAGTCGCATTCGCATCGCCATTCATCATTGCCAGAAAGATGTCGGGAATGGCATCGACGGAAACAATTAGAATGTCGTTGCCCGGATCAAGGCCTGCCTCTTTTATTGCCTCTATAGCCCCAATTGCCATATCATCATTGTGTGCCCACACTGCGCATATATCAGCCGGGTTTTCAGAATTGAGTATGCCTTCCATCACTTTCTTACCGTTCTCTCGCATAAAATCGCCGGGCTGTGAAACAATAATGTGCATATCCGGAAACAGGGCGATAACATCGTTGAAGCCAATCTGACGGTCACGCGCCGCACTTGATCCAATCGTCCCTTCGATCTCCACAATATTGCATCTACCAGCAGTTGCCTGTGCCAGCCAAGCAGCGGCTAAACGTCCCTCATGCACAAAATCAGATGATACACGAGTTAGGTACAATGACTCGTCGGCTGTTACGTTGCGATCTATGATGACCACCGGTATTCCGGCTGCTTGCGCTTCACTCAGGACTTGATCCCATCCGGTTTCAATGACCGGAGCAATAATTATTGCATCGACCTGCTGAGCAATAAAAGAACGAATCGCAGCGAACTGATTTTCCTGGTTATTTTGTGCATCCGAAAACAGGAGATGGATACCGCGTTTCTGTGCTTCTGCCAACATACTTTCGGTAAATGCGATACGCCAGTCACTTTCCGAGCCAACCTGGGAAAAACCAATCGTCAGACCGTTTAGACCACCACTTTCAGCGAAAACATATGACATCATAATTGTAAGTAAAATATTCAAGAAGACAAAGCCTACAAAAAAGCGAACTTTGTATTGGTTCATAAGTCTATTTTCGTGTTCCCTAAATGCCCCCTTAAATAATAGCGCCAAGATCGAAATAAGTCTCGTTTCACGTGAATCTTGTGATGAACTTGAACTTGCCCCGATTCAGTGGAGGAAAAAAGAAGAGACAGGTACACTGAATTGAGGAGCAGTGAAAATGACAACAGATCATCCCCGCCTAAGACAGTCACCTCACAGGGAGATGCTATAATGACTTATTCTCCCCGTAAGCCGCTATCTGACCCTATAGAGGAAGCACCACCAAGTCCCGCTTCACGCGCGCGAATAGCGGCTTGCGCTCGATCAGCAACCTGCAACTTGCTGAAGATGTTGGAGACATGGTTGCGTACCGTTTTCATACTGATAACCAGTTTTTCGGCGATTTCAGCATTGGTATGTCCATCGGCAATGTATGACAAAATTTCCCGCTCCCGTTCCGTTAGTTCTGGGAAGAGTTCTGATGGGGAAACTGGCTCTAAACCGGCAAAGAACTGCATCAACCGTGCTGCAATTTCTGGGCTGAATAACGATTCGCCATTTGCTACCGCCCGCACTGCCCGCAGCAGCACACCCTGATCAGCGCCCTTCAACACATAACCCCGCGCCCCGACGCGCATCGCCGCAAAAACAGTATCGTCATCCTGAAACATGGTTAGTACGATGATGCCAATATGTGGACTGGTTCGGAGAATTTGGCGTGTCGCCTCAATGCCGTTCAGGTCAGGCATTTGAATATCCATCAGAATCACATCGGGCTGATGTTCGACAGCCAGCCGCAGCGCTTCCGTGCCGCTGGAAGCCTCGCCTACCACCTCAATATCCGGGATGGAAGCAAGTAGCGCTCGCAGACCATCTCGAAACAGGGTATGGTCATCCGCAATTAAGACCCGGATGGCTTCCATGCTTATCCTCCGGTAGCCGCGATATATTCGGATGATAAAGGCAGATGGGCTATTATCCCTGTCCCGCCCTGTGGCAGCACTTCAGCGACACACATCCCCCCTAATTCCTCAGCCCGCTCACGCATCGAGGTCAGTCCCACACCTGCCTGAACCCTGTTGGGCAGCCCACGTCCATCGTCTGTGACCTCCAGGCATAGGTCGTCAGGAAGCGAAAGCCGCACACAACAGTGCTGCGCCCCGGCGTGACGACTCACATTGGTCATCGCTTCGAGCGCAATACGATAGGCAGCCACTTCAACGGCGGCAGGCAGTGGCGGTGGGTTTTCAGGCGCTTCCAGCGTGATTTGCAACCCTTGCACCTGATTGTGAGAAGCAATATGCGCTTTCAATGCCCCGACTAATCCTAGTTCATCAAGAGCGGGCGGACGCAGATTGTAGGCAATCCGTCGAATGTCCGCCAGCACCTCCTGCATTTGTGCCTTTAGCTCAGTTGACATCTTCTTGACGGCATTTGCATCCCGATCCGCCAGATTGTAGACGGCATCCAGCTTGAAGGACATCGCGGCGAGTACCGGTCCAAGTCCATCGTGCAGGTCGCGTCGAAGCCGTCGGCGCTCTTCTTCACGGGTTGTCACCAGCCGCTCGCGGGATCGCTGCAAATCCTGTGTCAGGCGCACGTTGTAGGCGGCAACACCTGCCTGTCGGGCAATAGTTTCCAATAATCGATGGTCAGTCTGTGAGAAGGCTTCACCGGATGCACGCGGTACAAGCAAAAGCTGACCGATAGTTTCTAACTGGTAGATCAGCGGCAGAGTTTTCATGTTATCTTCGTCGTTCGAAGCAGCCATTGAGGAGTGAATATATTCGGCAGCGATAGCAAACTGGTCACCTTCCTTCAGCGCGATTGCCACATACGGCAATTTAAGCGCCTCAGCGACCGTCTCCACAATCGTTGGAAGGACAGATTGAGATGCGGCCACAACTTCAAGCTGTTCTGACAGGCGACCCAGTACCGCATAAGGGTCGTCACGTTCCCCATACATCAGTCGGTTCACACCGCGCTGCAAGCGTTCTCGCAGTGGTTGAAACGAGATGGCGATAATGCCCGTTCCAACGAGCGAAACGGGCAGATTCCCGCCCGTTTGAAGGAGTGTTCCCAATGAACCGACAAGGACGACATAGAGACCAATCACAAGTGCAGTTAAGGAACCGTAGACCAGGGTGCGATTAACGAGGAGGTGTATGTCCCACAGCCTGTAGCGCAGGATGGCAATCCCGGTGGCAATGACAATATTAACAATCGTGATATCGGTGGCAACAATGCTCAACTCCCGGGCTGTTGGATTGTCTCCCCAGATCAACCAGGGAATACTGCCCAGGATATTGCCCACAATTACGACTACCCCCGCGACAACCAGCCACTTTAACTGCGCCCGTTCGATACCGACCGTATTGCGAAAGCGAACGACTGTCGAAGCTATTGAACCCAATATGCCTGCCAGAAGCAGCGGAGCAGCGGCTGTCATCAGCGTATTCAAAACCGCTTCACCGCCGGGGATCCCAAACGGATTAATCTCATTCAGTCCCAGCTCTTCCAACGGGCCGCGGTGGAAAGCGATGCCAAACATATAGGCAGCGATCCCCAGACCCGCTGCCCAGGCCACAGGACGCCAGCGAGCGGACAGGAGTTTTCCATCTGGGAATAGGAGCAGCGTAAACGTGATGGGGAGCAGTACGTTCGGGATCCATATCCAGATACTCAACCAGCGTGCCAACGCTGCGCCAGGAATTGGCGTGGCAAGCTCACTGTACAAAGCATAGCCTGCCGACAGCATATTCATCGCGCTGAGAAATCCGATGGTGCAGAATATCCAACCGATTGGATTACGCGGGTGACGCGATCCGACCAGCGACCCAACGACACAGTAAGTGATGGTGAGCAGGGGGGTGAAGAACTGGTGGCTGAAAGTCGCTTGATTCCCGTTCGCTGTCAGCGCGAGGATGCTCAAGATCAGCCCAGTCAGTACCACAACACTGGAGAATAAGGTGATTGACCACGATAGTCGTCGGGCAGTTTGCTGGCTCATGGTGAAAATCTCGTTGAACATTATCGCGTTCGCGCTTTCTTCGAATCATAACACGATCCGTGTTCGGATCGTGAATAGGTCTGCTTACATCACTGCTGCTAACCCCAGTCCAATGACCAGCGGTGCGAAGAAATGGATTGCCGGATAGTACATTTCGCGCGGGCGCGCGATGATAAAGATGAGCAGGAAACCCACGTTCCAGATGATGGTTACCCAACCAACCCACGCCGCAGCCAACCCGGTTTGCACCAGCGCCGCTCCTATCGCTGCCTGTCCCAACAAAGCGAGGATGACATACAGGATGACCTGCACAGAGTTCCATTCACCTTTACTTACGAAGGAGGTCTCGGCGGACACCACCAGCACCGCGCCGAATAGATAAGCCGTCGTGCCGAGCCGCGCCAAAAACATATCCCCGCCAGCATCCAGCATGTCGCTCAATAGAGCAAGTCCCAGTGAAGTCGTCACTGTAGGCACAATGACCAGACTTCGTTCCCAGAGCATGTAGGTGGACAGGTTTTTGATCTCCCATTTCCACAGCGCTCTACCGATAAACAGGACACCGGCGACGAAAAATATCATGAAGCTCAGCACCAGCAGACTGGCAGCAGCAGTACGCTCTGAAATGCCCTGATTTGACAGCATGACAATGACCGCCAGAACCGTCAGCATGACATTGATGACAGTGATGGTGACAACGCGATATGGAGATGTGAACCAGGCTGCTTTCATATCATCTTTTCTCCCACAGGGTGTTAAGCGGCACGCACTGATGCGCGTGACCGTGTGAGTTGGAAACTCAGTGCGAAGCTGGCCGCCAGCCCGAAGATCAGGTTTGCTCACACGACAGCGTCTCCTACGGGTGGAGCGGCACACCCAATCGGACAAAAAGTGACGAACGTTATCAGCCCACCACCAAACGCCGTAAACAGGCTGTAGAGCATAACCACAGTCAACCCGCCCCGACTGCCACGCGATGCTGTCAGCAGCGATCAGACCCAGCCTCCAGCGAAAACCATATAGACCAGCATCATCAGCGCGATGCTTGCCGGACGATTTTCGGGCAGCATATTTCTGAATTCGGGCACGAACATAGCATCTAAGAAGGTGATTCGCGCCATCATCGTGAGGAATGCAATGATGCTAAAGGTGATTGCGCCATTTAGGGACATAAACCAGGTTCTCATACTGTTTTTCCTCCGACAGCCGGCCAGCTATTTATACGTCCCGCGATAACCCAGGAGTCGTCCGAACGGTAACAGCGACCACATCAGCAGCATTTGCACGAGCCGTGGCGGCTGCGTTGCCCGAATTACTTGATCGTACTCCCGTAACAAAACCGCCATATGGAGTAGATTAGGCAGCCCCTTCTCGTTGAGTTTCCCAGCCCTAGCGAGTGCGAAGTAGGTATCGAAGAAGTCTTCGATATTAAGCGCCGGGCGAAACTCCTGAATGGCGTGCGCCTCTTCGTCGCCTTCATTCCAGAAGTAGTGTGGAACATTCTGGGGAATGTCTACCGCCTCACCGGGTTCTACTCTTCGCACGTTCCCGGCGATACGAAAGCAAAGCGACCCGGAGAGTACCTCGCAGCGGCTCTCCTGGAAAGGATGCACATGCTCGGGTTCTGCCGGACTATGAGGTGGATGGAAGGTCTCGGTGCGGAGATATACACCACCTGTATCGGCAGCAGTTTTGAGAAAGATGGTACGCTGCCCGGTACGCGGATTAAAAATTTCGCTGCCTGATTTAGCCATGAGCTTCTTCCTGTAATTGCAGATAAATGCCCTTGTCTAGACTGAAGGAATGTTCATCGACCAGTCCACTCGTGCTTCGCGCACTAACCGCCAAGCACGTATCGCCAGGAATCCAGCAATTCCGAAAAGCAGAACTGCCAGTACCGGGTGTAGAGCAGCAATGATTGGCGCTGACCCGCGCATAAAGATGACTACATCCGCCAGCAGAACGTAGACGACAAGGACGAGCCACGTTAAAGGTTTCATTGGACGCGGCAAACGACCTACATAAGCCAGAACTACCATGAGCAGAGGTGCAACAGCTAACCCATGACCTAATCCGACGTGGGTTTGCAGGCTTGGCCGTCTACCTATAAAGGTCAAACCGATTAGAAACACCTGTACCAAAATCCCTGCCACAAAGAGCCATGCGGCTGTGGCGTAAAACCAACGGTAAAATCTAATTCTTGATTCCATTTCGCCCTCCCATGTTTAGTCATCAAAGCATTATCATCGCTGTCCAGACCATGCCCATATTGACAGGAAGCTGCTGCCAGTGATCGCCATAATCGGCAGTGTGCCAGACATCGCCGTTGCTCAATCCAGCATAAAGATGTCCGGGCACGTCAGGGTCAGTAAGCAGCCCATAGGGCATATAATTCAACGGCTGCGGCAGCCCGCCGCTCAGTTTTTCCCAAGTACTGCCGCCTATCGAGCGGAAGATGTAGGCTTGCGCGTTGTCCGTACTATGCGCTTTCATGGGGCTGGGAGAAAGGGAAACATACATTACCTCCGGGCGCACAGGGTCTGCTGCGGCTGCCCACCCGTAATGACGATCAAGTCCCTGTTTGGACTGCGTCCAAGTGTTTCCAGCATCGCGGCTGAAGGCAGCACCCGCGCCCGTCCCTCCGCCCTCATAGACCCAATCTCCGTTGGTCGCATGAAATCTGATCGAATGACAGTCCCGTAGTGCGCCGTTGCGGTGACTTTCCCACGTTTTGCCACCATCTGTGCTGCGAACCACCGCGCCTAACTCGACCCCGACTACCATCACATTTGGATCGATGGGCGAGAGCGCAATACCCTGCACATAGGCGGTAAACGGCTTTTCCGCAGGTGAGAACCAGAAGAAACGCCTCGTTTTCTTAAAAGACACGGATTCTATCCAGCTTTGTCCGCCATCATGCGAAATAAAAACGCTCGCTGGTCTGGTACCGACGACAATCAGACCGGGTTCAGCAGGACTTATCGCAATTGCTTTGACAACATGACTCCCCATCCCAAGAGGCTGCCAGGTTTTGCCCCGGTCATTAGACCGCAGCACCCCTTTGTCCTGTGTTCCGGCATACACGATATTTGGGTTGTGTGGGTCAGCAGCCAGGCAGCGCACATTCGCGTCTTCGAGCAGAACCTCGACTGACCACTGATCATTTTGGCATTCTGCCCGTGCCAACCTGCTTCCGTTTGTTGAGATAAAAATTCTGTTCATTTCCCATCTCCCCTGAACCGGTGGAGACGGACGCATACCCCAAGTACATATGCGCCCGAATCTGCGACACGGTTTATCAGATTTTAACTGTTCAGCTTGACTACACCGCCGGTTATGCCCGGAGCGAAAGCAAGCGTGCCGAAGGTCACATACAGCACACCTTCAGGCCCTTGTGCGATTCCGAATGGTGCGATCAGTCCTTCAGCGACAGGTGTTACATCGTTGGCAGTGACAATCACCACACTCCCGGGACCGGGTCCCTGATCCGTAAAGACGGTCAGTTGGACGGCATACAGAGTATCCCCATCCAGCAGGATGTCCGTGACCGTGTTTAAGCCGCTGAAAGTCTCAACCAGCTCATCACCTGACCAATGTTCAATCTTGCCCGCTCCTGGGGCCATACCCGCCCCGAGGAAGCCGATATACAGATCGCCATTTTCGGCAACTTCAATTGAGGTCGGGACAGGGTTATCCGACCATGTGTGGACGAGCTGCAAGCCATCCTCTGCTGTCCAGGAGAGCAGATCATTGCCGCCTGCGTCCACGATATAGAGCGTGCCATCTGCACCCCAGGCAATATCGGCAACGTTCGTATCGTAGCCATTGCCATCCGGGTCGTGGGTCGCTTCGAAGTTGTTCAGGTTGATGACATTTTTGACGACCAGTGTTTCCGCGTCATACTCAACAACCGAATCCGCCCAAAACGCACCTGTATTGCCCGATCCTGTGCCGCTGAACAGCAGCCAGAGCGACTCGTTATGCGGGATGATGCGGTACACACCGCCCGTTTCCATTGGAAAGGCGTAACTGGGGAGACCCACAATGCGATCAGATGCCGTACCATCAGGCGCAATCGAGACGACCCGTCCGCTCAAGCCAGCATTAACGGGTTGTACCCCGTCCGGTCCCGGCAGGGTGAACGATGCTTCCCCACCCGTGCCTGCTACTGCGACGAGCAGATTGCCGTTGGTATCGAAGGCAAGTCCACGCGGCGCACCCAAATCACCCAACACCAGTTCACCCGGAAGCGGTGGCATTTCTTCCTGTGCCATCACCGGCAGCAGACCAACCAGTACAAACATCAGTCCAACGACAAATTTCAATGACCATCGCGTTAACATATTTCCTCCTATGGATGCTGCCCAATGTCATGGGGTAATTACTAAGGTAGGCTTACTCTAATGGCAGTCTGGAGCATCAATCCTCCGTGGATGACGCTTGGCTGTTCATCGTGGATAGGCATAGTGTCCTTGATAACCAAGTAAGTGCCCAACCGGCGCAAGTAAACCGAAGAGGATTCTTTGTACGGCTACTGGTGGCTGCGCCAGATAGATTTCCTTGTCGAACTCTCGCAGTACCAGCGCCATAACGAACAGATTGGGCAAACCTGTTTTCTTATCCACTTTGCCAGCTTGGGCAAGACCAAAAAAGGTTTCAAAGAACTCATCGAAACGAAGTGCGGGGCGAACATCTACCAGCACATGTGCCTCTTGATCACTATCATTCCACCACACATGCGGGGTTCGTGGAGGGACAACAGTGATTTCACCTGCCCGAACTACTCGCTCAACTCCATTTACACGGAATTTGACGCTTCCCGAAAGAACCTCGAAGCGTTCTTCCTGGAGTGGGTGAACATGTTCGGCTGCTACGAACCCATGCGGTCTCATAATAACGTCCGCTTGCATGAGTTCGCCGCCGGTATCCTTAGCTGTTTTCCGAAAAATGATTCTTTCGCCCGTTACGGGATGTTCGAGAATGTCTCCTGACTTAGCCATCGTGTCGCTCCTTACGTATTTGCAATCGTCCATTTAAACCGAGACAACGACAGTCCATGTTGACTGCGATATGTTTCGGTCGTTACTGGTAGCGATGACTTTGAATCGCGCACCCATTCGGTAGGAGACGCTGCACTTCTTTTCATCTCCTTTCATGTAGCCTAGAGGACAAGGTGTCCCGTTGTCATGAGCAGGGGTCACGTTCTGGGTGGGAAGAATGCCCGGATGGGTCAGGAACATATCCCGATTGAGACGGTTACTGAATAAACTCGCTATGCTGGAACGGCGAGTACAGCGCCAAGAAGCCTTGATGCACTTGGAACGTCAAGCCGAAAATGTGCTAGCGAACTCTTGCTCATGCTTTTATTGTGCGAATTGTGGTTACACCAACGGGAAAACATCGCGTTGCCGATGTTGAAATCCACTGGCGTGATGAAAGCACCAACAAGTTTGTGCTGCCTTATCGCGCCGATAAATGGACGCTGTGGATACCTGCGGAAGTTGAACGGTTAACGGAATTGCGGGAACGCCAAGCAACTCAGATTGAGATGGTTCAGACACTTCCTGAACGCAACTGGCGAGCAATTCGCATCAAGATTTACGAGAGTATGGGCATGCGATCCCTTTACATTGCACCAAAAGTGATCCGTGATGAAGAAACATATGGAGCCTATCTTGAACGGCTGGAAAGGAAGGAAAAAAGCCAGCGGCACACTGGTAGCGCACGCTGGCAAAAAGCAGAGATGGACAAACTGGAGGAGATGTTGACATCAGGGGCAGCACAGCTTGAAATTTTCGTTGTACTGCCCCTGCAATGTAGCAGTTATTTGCCAGTATTGACTACTGGATGTAGTTCGACATGATTAGTAGTTTGCAGCGATCCACCACTCAGTTTTTTGCTGCGTAGACGAAGACTGTTGCTTACGACCAATTCCCCTCAGTAAAGAAAGCCCTCGTCTTCGTCGTTTCAATCTCGCACTGCTGCCACCTATTGATTTCACCCTAAGAGTTCCCGCAGCAGCGAGTAAATCCACACATATAGATCAAGACAATGCTGACAAACCGCACACTAATGCGCGGTCTTTTGGCATTGCCTCAAATGACGGAGACAAGTAATGAGCAAGCAAAACTCGAAGAAACCAGCTTTACCGGGCAGCACTGTGACGATGGGATTGGACATCGGCTATGGGGTTGTGAAGGCAGTCACCGCAGATCAGGTGGTGATGTTTCCATCGGTCATGGGTCATGCCCGTGAGATCAAATTCCAGCAGGAGGATATGGCGCGGCGGCATCCGGGCGACCAGATGACCGATGAGGATGGGGATTGGTTCGTGGGCGATTTGGCGCTGGCACAGCTTCCACCTGGCGAACTGCTGCGACTGCGTGGGCGCACCGCGAATGAGTCCACGATGGGCAATGCCTTCCGTCTGAGGTTGGCAAAGGTGGCGATTGGGAAAGTGATGCAGGGGATGTGGAACCGCGACATCGTGCATATCCGTATCGCTACGGGCCTCCCCACCGATCACATGCGGGATGCAGCGCAGTTAAAGGCTTCGCTGATTGGTCAGCACCTCATCAAGACGGATACGGCTGAAATCATCGCCAATGTTTCCGAGGTGATGGTCATGCCGCAGCCTTACGGCACGATTTATGCCAACACCCTAGCCGAAAGCGGGGAGATCAATCGCCAGCACACCTATCGCCGCACAGGGGTCTGTGATGTGGGGACATATACCGTTGATCTGGCGTTGGATGACGAAGGCGAGTTTGTGGATGCCGAAAGTGGCAGCGTCGAGAGCGGGGTGTATACAGCGCAGGAACGTATTTCGGCAGCACTGGAACGGGATTACCGCGAGAAGATGCCTTTCAAGATCGTCGAGGAAGTTTTAAGGACTGGCATTTTCCACGCCAACGGGCAGCCGGTGGATTACAGCGAGATTGTGGAAGAAGCGCTTGCACCACTCCGCAGCGCGACCCTCAATCTGATGAGTGAGAAGTGGCAGCGCGGCACAACGGTGGATGTGATTTACCTGTCCGGCGGCGGTGCGGAACTGGTGGTCAAGGATGTGCGCGAAGCCTATCCCCAGATTGCACTGGTGCGGGACGCGCAGCTTGCCAACGCACGCGGGTATCTGAACTATGCCCGGTTTATCGCCCGTCAATCATAACGGTGTAGGGGTGGTGGGGTGTCGGTCAGGTGCGGACACGATTCGGACTGATTCGGACACCCTCTAAAGGAGCAAACAGCATGGCGAAGCAAAAACGAGCGACGGCGACAGTGAAAATGACCTACAGCGAAGATGCTGACCTGATTGCCTGGTGGAACAGTATTCCGCGTGGCAGCCGCAACGCGGTCATGAAAGACATGATGCGTGGGTACATCGAACACAACCGGGGCGGGTATCGCCCGATTATGCCCAGAAATGTGCCGCAGCCGTTTGATCCGGGACGCTTTACGCAGGTGTGTGACGATGCGGCTTGGATACGCACCGCCCTGATGGACTTGCCGGGGTATGTGGAACGGGTCATCCAGCATGTCGCTGCTAATGGCGGGGTACAGTCGAACAATCGTTTATCCACCGAGCAGAGTGTCTTACAGGGTGAAGAAGTTTCCAACGAAGATGCCTCAAGGCGCGAAAACCGGATGAAGAAAGCGAAGTGGTAGTCATGTCCTACACACCAGGCAAAGCAGCGCATGGCACAGCCATGCACGTCGCAGCGTCGAGGCGCTGCGACTTCGCGCGGCGGGGGAGAATGGTGGAAGTTTCAAGTGGAACTCTCCTCCCCGCCGCAAGCCAGCTAAATACGCTGGCTCCTCATGCGCCGGAGTGCTGGATGCAGCGGCTGTCGCCCCTGCATGAGTGCGGCGGTGCAGAGATGCCGCCGCACTCGTGGACGCGGTTCGCCGCGTCCACCGAACGCACCCGTGATCGGGCTGCGTTCAAAATCCGCATCACCTTCGTTCAGCCGATTTGGAGAGCAATACAGGGAGAACAGGCACGATGAATTATCGTCAGACAATCAGCGAAATTAGCAAACGCCTGCCGCGCCTGAAACGACGCGACGTGGCGGAGGTGCTGGAAGTGATGACCGAGCTATGGCTGGAAGCACTGGCACAGCCCGGTCAGACAGTGACGGTTGCCGATTTGGGCAAACTGGCAGTCGAGGTGCAGAGCTTTCGCAGCGGCGGCGCGATAGGACGGCGAACTGTCAAGCGGGTGTATGTACGTTTTCGTCCCACCGAAAAATTTCGTCAGCATGTGTTGAATGTCCATCTAAAGGAAGGAGCATCAGAGTGAAGAAGAAACCCAATCCGTACAGCGAACGCATGACCGTCAATCTGACTCCTGACCAGATGCGACGGTTGGAAGAACTGCGGAACGTCCGCAGCCGCGTCGGGAACTTCGTCAGTAAGAATGACCTGCTGCGCGATGCGGTCAACCTGTATCTGGCAGCCCAGGAAGATTCACCGGGGTCGCGCCGGGCAATCGCTAAAGGTGTGGAATCAAAGGTAGATGCACTGGACACGAAGGTCGAGGCGCTGACGACCATGCTGCAAGGCTTCATCGAGCGCGTGACGCGCAAGCGTGAGGGCTAGATGGACCGTAAACAGATGTGTGTCGCCAATGTGCAGTACAAGAAACCTTCTGACGATGGCGCGAAACAGTCGAAGAACCTGCTGCGGTATCTGACCTATCGAGAAAGCCGGGATGAAAAAGCGCGGCATGTCACCGGACGGGAACGCTGGGTAGATCGCGGCATGGGCAGTTCGGTAGCTGAAATCGCGCAGCACTGCGATGACCTGAAAAGTGAGCATGTACTGACTTTCAGCCTGGTCTGTAACCCCAATCCCGACCTGATGGCGATGGTCGCGCTGGAAGACCGAGAGATGTTCGTCCGCGAGTTGACCGAAAGCATGGTCAACGATTTCTTTGACGAGCGTGGACTGGATACGGGCATCGAATACTCATATGTGCTTCATCACCGATTGACGGATGACCCGCAAGCGCCAGGATTACACGACCCCCATACCCATGTTGTGCTGCCGGGGACAGTGTATGACGAGGAACACGGGCAGCGCGTGCCGCTGTTTTTCAGCCGCAATCGCAAGGTGAACCACATCGAGATGCTACATGATGTGACCGAGCGCACGATGGCGGAGCAGATGGAACGCTACGTCGGTCCCGACTGGGAGCGGCGCTACGACGAATTAGCCGCTGTGCGTGAACAGGAGCACCAGATCGTCGAAGCCGAACCGCATGGGGTGATGCTTGATGACAAAGGTGAAAGCTGGGATGTCTGGTGTGGGACGCGCCGGACGGATGAAGGGCAAACCGCTGTCGGCTTTTACCGCTGGTATGCAGCCGCGACTGAGGACGACCCGGATGCGCTCCGGTTGGAATTCCGTCCGTTGGCGGCAGGTCTGCCACATGAACAGGCGGTCTTTTTCGCGCAGATTCTGGCACAGGAGATGAACGGCGATATGGACAAACTCAAAGAACTGGCAGGATTGCTTAATGAGATGAATGCTGAACAACACACGGCATTGATCGAGGAAATAAGGGGATATGAGCAGCCAACAAGGGATATATCACCCAATTTTGAACTTTAGCCGAGAAAGCACACAGGGGAGAAGAGCGCCTACCGTCGCCAAACGTGTGCGCTCCAAACCCCTGTGTACCATCTAAAGGAATACGATGAGTATGACACAGAACGACGTTGTGGACAAGACGGACACATTCGACGCGCCGCGTGCCGGGAGAGGCGATTTCCTGAACGCACTCTATACAGGAAGCCCAGATAACCTCTACCTCGAACTACGCTGCATCCACCCGACCACCGGGGAAGCACGTTCCCTGTGGGGACAGATAGGCAATAAGCGTGGGCTATCCTCTGCACTCAAGCAGGCGGAAGCATTGAACCGTGAAGGCTTCGGGTTGTACTTCGCACCCTGTCTGCGTAAGGGAAAACAGGGCAAGGCAGAAGCTGCCGCCCTCGTTCCCGCATTGTGGGTCGATATTGACTGTGAAAACAATGCCCACCAGCGCGACCAGAACCTAATGAGGCTCAAAGATTTCGACCCCGCACCCTCATTCATCCTCGACAGCGGCGGTGGCTGGCATGGGTACTGGCTGCTGGATGAGCCGTTCCACCTTCAGAGCGACGCTGACCGTCGAAAAATCGCTGGCATTCTGCGTGGATTGTTCGCGGCATTAGATGGCGACCCGGAATACGTGAAAACGGTGGCGGGGATTATGCGCCTCCCTGATTCGGTGAATACCAAGCCGGAGCGCGGCGGTGTTATGGTCACTGTGGTCGAGTGCCACCCGGAACGGCGTTATCCACTGGATCCCTTCGCCTGGTTAGAGAGTCAGCCCCATACACCGAGTTTCGACGGCTTGAAGGTGGTAACGCTAAACGGGAATGGACACCACCCGCTGCCACCGCGCACTGAAAGCTATCTGGCATCCGGCGCAGCAAATGGCAGTCGTAACACTGAACTCTTCGCCGCAGCCTGCCAGCTGCGCGATGCGGGCTACAGCCAATCCAACGCGGAACACGAACTGATCCCGCGCCATCTTGCCGGCGGCAGCAGTGAGCGCGAAGCGCTGGCGACCATCCAGAGTGCCTACAGCCGTCCGGCGCGTGACCCTATCTCCGCACCCAGAGAGCAGGCACGCCAGCAGGTCAGTCAACTGGTCAGTCAATTTACGGTTGAGCAGAAAGCGGAACGACCCACCACCGAGCAGATTGTCGCCGCTGTGGAAGCCTGTATCCATCTCAATCCGGTGGAATGGGCAGAAGAACGCCAGCGCCTCAAAGCCGTGTGCGGCGACAGTTTGAAAATCGGTGATATTGACCGTTTATATAAAGAAAAGAAGCGTGCCAGTTTCCAGCAGCGGGAGCAGGAATACTTTGATACCGAGAGCTACCTGCTGCGGGATGGCAAAATCATCTATCGCAAAGAAAGCTATCGCGGCACGCTGGAAAAAACCGTCGTGGATTGGACCGCCACCGCGCTCTACCAGATCTGCCAGATTGATGATGATGGCAGGGAGGCGCACACCACTGTGCTGGAACTCCGACGCGGCGACTTCGTGAAAAAGCTGGATGTGCCGGGGGATGTATTTGTGGATGATGTGGCGCTGCGCCGCTTCATCGGGGCGAATGCCGGATCACAGTACGTCGTGCGAGCAGGCATGTCGAAACATCTGGTTCCCGCCATCGTACAGTTATCCGGCGAGTTTCCCACCCATCGCCATTACAACTTCATGGGTTGGATGGAACTGGATGGCAGATGGGTGTATGTCTCCCCGCAGGACTGTATCACCGCGAAGGGCAAGTTGAGCGAACCGCCGTCGGTTGAACTCGATCATCGTTTGCGCGATTACGGGTTGCAGGCGGCGGGGTGGGACGAAAGCCTCGCGGCGTTCGATGCACTGACGAAAGTGCTGCCTCCCAAACTGGCATCGTGTCTGATTGCTTTCGCGCTCCTGCCCGTACTTCAGCGCTTCTTTCCGGCGGCAGTGCCTCGTCCGGCGGTGCATCTGGTCGGCACATCGGGCAGCGGCAAGTCGGAGATTGCCTCGCTCCTGAGCAGCTTCTACGGGCAGTTCAGCCGTGACACGCCGCCCGCGCAGTGGGGCGATACCATCAACACGGTTGAGACGCTGGGATATCCACTGGCAGACAGTCTGTTCTGGGTGGACGACTACAAGAGTATCTACGCTGACGAGAAGACTTTCACCCGCTTTTTGCAGTCCTACTCACGCGGCATGGGACGGGGACGATTGACCCGTGAAGCCAAAGTCCGGCACGAAAAACCCTGTCGTGGTCTAATCCTCTCCACCGGTGAAACCACCATCGAGGGTGAGATGTCCGTCGTGGCGCGAATGCTGGTGCTGGAAATCCCACCGTGGGAGAAGCGCGATCCGGGTGGACAGACACTGGTGCAGGCGGAACGCTTACGTGAACACCTGGCGGGATTCACTGCGCATTTCGCCTCGTGGATAGCGAAGCAGCTTGAGCAGGGTAATCTGAAAGCCGACCTCGCCAACCGCTTCAGTAGCAACATGCGCGGCTACCGTGAGAAGCTCGCCGCTGAGGTTGGTGGGCAGTCCAACACCGGGCGCGTCATCCAGAACTGGGCGGTGCTGGTGACGGTCTACCAGATGCTTTCGTGCTTCCTCGCTGAGATGGACGCGGATTATCTACTCCCTGCGTGGAAAGATGCTATCGTCGAGAGTGTCCACACGCTGCGCCAGGAGCGTGCCAGCGAAGTTTTTCTCGATATTCTGGGGCAGCTTATCGCTGGTGGACAGGCAGTGATTGATGACGACATGAAGAACCCGAGTGAGTATCCGCCGGGTGCGATGGTTGTGGGCTACAAGGATGAGGGGTTTGTCTACCTTCTGCCGGAGATCGCCCACCGGGAAGTCAACCGGGTGCAGCCGCTGCGCTTCACCGTGACCGCCATCGGAATGCAGTTACGCGAGGATGGCATCCTGATACCGGGACCCAATAACCTCAGCACCCAGAAGCGTGTCCGGGGTAGCCGTGTGCGATTCTGGCAGTTGACCGCCGAATCCTTTGTTGAGACAGTTGAGACACCTGAGACGGGAAGCAACTAACCCGCAAAAATGACGACATAAGTGCCTGTAAACAGGGTGAGACAGTTGAGACTCTTGAGACTCTCTAATACAGCAGGGGGTCTCTTTTCTTTTGCTGTATCTATCGGCTGTCTCAAGTCGCTCAGGTGTCTCAGGTTGAGACAATGATTTTTACTGAATTTCAAAAAATCGCACCCCCATCCGACCTTACATCTGAGTCCATCAAATCAGGTTGAGACAGTTGAGACACCTGAGACGCATTCCGCCTCAATGACTTGTTCCCTTCACCAGCGTAGTTCAACGCTATCCTGACTGTTCGACGTATTTTCTCCTCGCACTACCGCCGCACGGCGATCTTACAGCGCGGGGTTCCCTCCTAACCAGCACCAGCGGCGGTACGCCAGTACCACCGTTCCGGCGGGACTGCCGAACCACCGCTTTCCCGATGGGATGCTGGTCAGGTTCCTCCCTCAGCGCTGTCCCCGCATGGTCGAGCGGTAGCGCTCAACGTGCTGGCGTTCCAGCGTGTTTGAGGAGGGGTAGTTCCCATGTTCGACAATGATGTTCGTTCCAGTATCCGCGCTAAGATTCGTCCATTTCCGCGTGTTGCGACCTATCCGACAGGCTGGTCAGGGCAGCGCACCTTTGAGCAGATTTACGATGATCTGATTCCTAGCTTCAACCGTCTGCTGCGCTACTATCGCAATCACGAGTTGGACATCCCGGACTTGATTGCTCACGCTTTCATGCGGCTATGGATGGACATCAGCGCCGATACCTCCATGCTGGCGACAGTGGACAAAGGTGGGGCGTTGAAGCTACTGCTGAACCGCACCAATCCCCAGCTCTACCGCAAGTTCTATCGTCGGGAGATGTATCTGGAAGACATTGCCACCCGCAGCGGTGATCCGGACGAGTTTGTCATCGACGGTTACGACCACTCGCATATCATTGGTCACGCGACCTATGCCGAAGCGATTGAACTCCGCATCGACATTGAGAAGGTCATCACCGAGATAGCGGAGAAGTACATGGACAGCCTGCCGCACCTGGCAGCGTTGTACTACATTACCACCGAAGTCAGCCCGGACGACGCGGCAGCCATCGCTGGACGTAGTGGCACGAAGAAGTGCTGGTGGCTGACGAGCGTGGTCAAGCCGATGCGCGAGGAACTATGTGAGAAGCTGGAACTCTTCAAGCCGCGTCAAGAAACGTGGCGGGATCGACATCTTGCCGGAGTGGAAGCACCGCTGCTACGCCTGGTCGCTCGCTACGAGGCGGAAGGCAATCTCCGCATGGCAGCGACGGTTCAGAGCATGGGAGCCTACGAAAGCTGCAAAACGCTGGTTGAGCGGCTGGGGTTGTCGAAATACACCATCCACATGCTGCGACGTAACGCGCACAAGGAACTGAACAAAGTCTACGGCTGTCCAGCGTGAAACGACAGCCGTTTTTATTTCAATGGCTGGTGAGCAATCGCCAGCTATATATTTTTTGCGAGACAACGATTAAACCAGGTCAG
>JBGAGR010000060.1:0-30728 GCA_044226645.1 Aggregatilineales bacterium | reverse complement strand
ACACGAGATATCGTGTCCCTACGAAATAAATGCACAAACAAAAAGAGCTAACCAGGACAGGTTAGCTCTTCGCTTTCGGTTCAGTGCTGTGGCTTTTAGATATGCCGCAGCGTCGTCACCCGTCCTGGGAATCGAAAACAGCCACACATCATACACATACAACAAGCTGCATGTTTGTGGGAGTTATTCAGGACAGTGGGGACGTGATAATTGCTCATGAACGTTAGACTAACATGCTTTTTCATGGATTGCAAGAGCCGGATTGCGAAGTGGACATGATATAGCGATTAAGCTTTGACTATAATGAGTCGAACTTTTTAACTGAGGAATTCTTATGAATATCACTTTTGAACGTGCTGTTCCGGCTGATGCAAAGACATTGGTTAAACTTCAGGTCGCTGCTTTTCACGATGATGCACGCTTATATCCGGGTGTGGAACTCGGCGGCCCACCCGGCTATGACTCGGTGGATGTGATGCTGAGAAAAATAGGCGATGATGAAACCTACAAAATCCTGGTCGATGGGCAAATCGTTGGTGGATTTGTGATTTACGATATGGGTGACGATCATTTACACCTCGATGTGATTTTCATTGACCCGGCGTTTCATGGTCACGGCATTGGTTCGCAGGCTATGCAGTTCATGGAGCGTACCTATTCCGCCAAAATATGGTCGCTGAATACCCCGGCGTACGCACTCCGCAATCAGCACTTCTACGAGAAGTTCGGTTATGTGAAAACGGGTGAATCGCCTGAACCCGGAGGACTTCTGCTGTTCGATTATGAGAAGCGGCTTGGATAGCAAAAATATGCGGGGTAAAGCATAATTTGGCGCATATCGATCAATGAGGGAACAACAACATGGCTGAACCTGCCAAAAAAGGACTTGAAGGCATCGTCGTCGCAGACAGCAAAACCAGCCTCGTGAATGGGCAGGAAGGCAAATTGCTCTACGCTGGGTATGGTATCGAAACACTGGCTGAACACGCGCTGTATGAGGAAGTCGTGTTTTTGCTGTGGAATGAGCGCCTGCCCAATCGTGTCGAACTGGAAAATCTGCGGAGCGCGATTGCTGCTGAAGCGGCGCTGCCCAATGCCATTATCGACCAATTGAAAAGCTATCCCCAGCAGGCTGATCCGATGGCGATGCTGCGCACGGCGGTTTCCGCTCTGGCTTTGTATGATCCCGACAGCGAAGATAACAGCCCGGAAGCCAATCGACGTAAAGCCATCCGTCTCACCGGGCAGATCACGACGATTTGTGCGGCGTGGGATCGTATCCGTAAAGGAAATGAACCGCTTGCCCCGCGTAAAGACCTGAATCTGGCACAGAATTTCATCTATATGCTGACGGGCGCAGAGCCGGATAAAACCGCCAGTGACGCGATTAATGTCTATCTGGTGCTGCTGGCGGAACACGGCATGAACGCCAGCACCTTTGCTTCGCGCGTGACCGTCGCCACAGGCTCAGATATGCACAGCGGTGTTGTCAGCGGGATCGGTACGCTCAAAGGGCCATCACACGGCGGCGCGAATGCCGAAGCCATGCGCATGTTCCTCGAAATTGGCGAACCGGAAAATGTCGAAAACTGGTTCAGAACCCAGATTAAGGGTGGGGATCGGCGCATCATGGGTATCGGGCATCGGATTTATAAGGCACTCGACCCGCGCGCGGCTATTCTGGAACGTCACGCCGAAGCATTGGCGAAAAGTAGTGGCAACGAGAAGTGGTTTAACATCGCCAAAAATCTGGCGGAGACTGCCCGCGCCGATTCGTATTTCATCGAGCGCAAGCTGTATCCGAATGTGGATTACTACAGCGCGATTTTGCTGTATACCATCCATCTGGATGTGGATATGTTCCCGCCGTTGTTCGCTATGAGCCGCATCGCCGGATGGACAGCGCACATTATGGAACAGTACGCCAATAATCGTCTGATTCGCCCGGATGTGAATTATGTTGGTGCGACAGGGTTGAACTGGACACCCATCGAACAGCGCTAGTGAGCATTTGCGAAGGCTTCTGTCTTAAAGCGGGAGCCTTTTCATTTAGGTATTATTTCAATCCAGTGAAATAAGAAGTGAAATTTGTTATTATGAGCATAAGTTCACCTTTTTGTTTCAAGGAAGTTTAAAGTGGGGCATATTTTCCTGAGCTACAGCCGTAAGGATGCCGCCACCATGCATCGGGTAATGGATACCCTGCGGACGGATGGACTGGATGTCTGGACGGATGAAGACCTGACACCTGGCGCTCGTTCGTGGAAACGGGCTATCGAGGAAGCATTGGACAATGCTGACTGCGTGGTTGTGATTTTGTCGCCAGATTCCAAAAAGTCCGATCATGTGGCGGACGAGCTGGATTACGCCGAAGCGCATGATAAACGCATTTTCCCGGTTTTTGCGCGGGGTGATGAGAAAAACGCGGTTCCCTTCGGCTATATTACGGCGCAGTGGGTTGATATTCGGCAGGATGCCAATTACGCGGCAGAGATGCAAAAGCTGGTTTTCACGCTGCGTGTTCATATGGGGTTGGAAACCCGCGATAAAGACCGTAAGCTGGAAACGGTGGAATCGCCCAAGCCGGATGATGATACAACGGATGTAAATCCGCAAATCTTCCCGCAGGATGTGGCAAAGGCCATTATGGTGCTGCAAAATCGCAGCAGCCGATGGTGGCGGCGAGTGGACGCGATTAATCATCTGGGCGAACTGCGGAACACAGCCGCACTGCCTGTCCTGAAAACCTATCTGGATGATGTTGATCTGGATGTTCAGCACGCCGCGCAAAAGGCAATTGATAAAATCGCGGATGTTGTGCCCGATGCCCCAGTTGAAAAGCCTCCTGTTAGTGCTGCACCTTCGCAGGAGAAAAAATCGGTACGCATCGTGATTAGCGGCACATCCAACCAACTGCGGCGGGAGTTCATTCAATCCATCAGCGAGGTCGAAGTTGTCTCTATCGAGCGGAGTGTGATGCTGAATGGAGAACCGACTTTGCTGGCAATGGATTACGGGCAAATCACAGTGGATTCCGATCTGGTGATCTATCTGTTTGGTTGTCCGGGCGAACAACACTTCAGTTATGTCTGGGAAACGCTGGCGGAAGGGATGCTGGGATTCGTCGTGTTGATGGACAGCAGCCAACCCTCCCTGCGGGAATCTAAGCTGCTGATTGATAATTTTGTCGCGCAGACCCCTGTTCCATATGTCGTCGCGGTTGACAACGGTTCTGATCCGGATGCGTGGAAGCCTGATGATATTCGCATTTCCTTGCGTCTGAGCGGAAATAATAAAGTTCTACACTGTCTCTCAACCGATCATGCTTCGGTCAAAAATGTACTGCTCGAATTGATATACCTGATTTCAGAAGTCAACGACCAGACCAATTCGCCTGATGTGGGCAGCTCAAGTGGTGATGATGGCAAACCGATTTTCGCACTGATTGTGGAAGATGACGCAGAAATAGGTCAACTTATCCGCATTACCTTGCAGCAGGTGGGTATCGATACTCATCATGTCCTGAATGGGCAGGCCGCGCTGGATTTTCTGGCGGAGCGTACACCGGATGTGATGATTCTGGACATCGCTATGCGTGGAATGAGCGGTTGGGATTTGCTGGAAACCATTAAGGCTTATTATCCCGAAAGTCGTTTTCCAGTGGTGGTGCTGACGGCTTATGATGACCCGGCAAATAAGCTGATTGGCAAGCTGCAAGACCGGGTGTTTCAATACCTGACCAAACCGTTTAATCCATCCATGCTTACGTCTGTGATACGTGTGGCTTTGGATACAGCGCGGCGGCAGTAAATATGTGCCGCCTGTATAAATAAAAAACCGGTATCGAGCGATACCGGTTAGTCGCTTCAGGAACGCAAGTTATGCTCGACGGATTGCCCGCAGAATTGCCAGCAGGACTACCGCGCCTACAAAGGCTGTCAAAATGCTGGCGAGGTTAAAACCTGTAACAGCGCCACCAACCCCCAACAGACCCAGCAGCCAACCACCGATAAATCCACCAATGATACCGACGATAATATCGGTAATCAGACCCATCGGTGAACGCATCACCACGCTTGCGAGCCATCCGGCGATTGCGCCGACGATAATCCAGGCTAAAAGACTGACACCATCCATGTTTCGTTCTCCTTGTGTACAGGCAAGTAATGTGAATTTACTATATGCCCATTTATCTGGAATCAAAACACCCGCCAGACCTATCTTTTAATAGGTCTAGTGGGTGGAGAAAACGCTCAGGAGTCCTAGTGCCGGGTGTTTAGCTATTGGTATTCAAATTGGAGAGGCCAGCGGTGATATTGTCACGGGCAACCCGCGCCGGGTCGAAGTTGCTGTTAATTTCCAGCGCCGTATTGTAATTTTTGAGCGCGCGATCATTATCTCCCATTCCCTCGCGAGCCAAACCTGCATAGTAGTAGGTTTCCTCAATGTACTGCGAGGTTCCCGGCTCGGCTAACTGGGTGTGGACGAGATCGAGGACATCCTGATAGCGCCCCATGTGAATGTAGGCATCATACGGGCCGAACTGGTACCACAGCATACGCCAGGGTAAGTCGAGTGTGCGTGCCTGATCGTAAGCGGAGGCAGCGTATTCATAGGCTTTGGCATCATAGTCTGCCAGCGCCAGATAATTCGTGCCAAGATTGAACCAGGCAAATTTGTCGTTGGGGTCATTGAGCGCACGCTGACGATTGATTTCCAGCGCATTCAGATAATTCTGCGTCGAGTCGGCATTGGTGCCAAGCAAAGTCATGAGTTCCTGTTCACGATCCAGCTTGTACAACACAATATAGGTGTTGTCGAAGTGTTCCCAGAATTGGTTGACATGATCGTAGGTGTAATGCTGATTTGCACCCAGATAGCTGTCATTCGAGTTAATCTGCTGGGTCGAGTCGTCGTAGCCAGTGACGAGCAGGTAATGTCCCATCCAGCCAAGCCGATCCGGTTCGGGATCATAACCCATTTCAATGATGACCGGGAAGTTATTGGCGAGCAGGGTTTTCAGTAAATCCAGGTCGCCACCCACGCGGTTCATGGCGCGGATATTGCTGGCAAGCTGGTCATTGACGTATTTAACCACCTGCCAGGGGCTGACATTACCGTCTTCGGAGGTGGGCTTTAACCAATTCGCTGCTGGATCCTGATCGGCTGCGAAGCCGAAGTAAGTCAAACCCATCGTCAGGGTCGCGGGGCCACAGTTATTCCAATGCTGTGGAATTTCCTGAAAACCAGACATCTGGTAACTGGCTGGCAGCGCAGGGGCTTGATCCTGCGCAAAAGTTGCCGCAGGGAGGATGAGCATTACGATAAATAGCATAAACATGGGTATACGGGACATGTTTTCGTTTCCGGGTTCTTAGTGGACATCTAAGCATTCATTATAGCATTGGGAAAAACCTTAACTCTATTGCTAAGCTACGGACAGCCAACGTTTGCTACACTAATAGACATGGGGTAAATATTAAGCACATTTCATCATCCCGCATGATAATTGTGAAACGCATTCTATCGGACTGCCTGCGTGACATTCAGCGCCTAATTTAAGGGACAGTGAAATGTGGCAGATCACAGGTCAATGACCTATACTTATGACCCTAGCTTTTCAAGCACAACCACCAGAGTACGGTGTCCAGGGGAATCGTATGCCAGATAGTATGATGGGGAAGCAGATCGACGATTTCATTATTCAGGAACGTCTCGGTCAGGGCGCGATGGCGATTGTCTACAAAGCACATCAGCCTTCGATCAACCGTTTCGTCGCCCTGAAAGTGATTCGTCTCGATGAGGGACAGGGGCTGCACGAGGATTTCCGACGACGTTTTGCCCGTGAGGCTGCTGTTATTGCTGGCCTGGAACATATTCATATTCTCCCGATTTATGCCTACGGGATTAATGAGGAGATGGCCTATTTAGCCATGCGCTGGCTTAAAGGAGGTTCCTTAAGCCAGATTATGCGGCGCGAAAGATTGTCCATTGAACGCGCGGCGGACATCTTTAATCAGATAGCGAAGGGACTGGCCTATGCCCACAGCAAGGGTGTCATCCACCGGGATTTGAAGCCCAGCAATATCATGCTGGACGACACCGGGAATGCCTACCTGACGGACTTTGGGCTTGCCAAACTGGTCGAGGGGTCTGGTGAAATCACCAAGACCGGCAACATTGTCGGCACACCGGCTTATATGTCGCCGGAACAACTGCGCGGTGAGACACTGGATTACCGCTCGGACATCTACAGTCTGGGTGTCATCCTGTATAACATGATGGTGGGACGGCTGCCGTTTGATAGCAGCACCACTGATCTGGTTTCAGTCATCTATCAGCATCTGGAAAAGGAACCAACACCCCCGTCGGAACTCAATCCTGATATTCCTCCGGCGGTAGAAGTGGTCATTCTGAAGGCGCTGCAAAAAAACCGTGAGGAGCGTTACAACAGTCCGCTGGAAATGTCGAATGCGCTGAACGCGGCTCTGGGACGACCTGTCTCGAATGACTCGATGACCGATATTCCTAATCCGCTGTTCATTACCAGCCAGATGACTTTGCGCAAGACCAAGCAGTTTTTTACCAAGACCTCGGTTTTGGGCAGCATCATTGGGATATTGGCTTTGGCTCTTATTGCTGTGCTGCTTATTCAAAATATTAGTGGGAATAATGCAATACAAGCAACACAAACATCTGAAGCACTTACTGCCGCTGCGAGTGACGCGACTGCCACTGCCCGTTTCTGGACTGCGACCCCATACCCCGTATCTAAGATTTTAACGGGTCAAAAATGGCCTGCTGAAGATGTCATTCCAGACAATGAACAAATTACAATTGCGCGAAACCGGCTGGGAGAAAACGGCTTCATCGCTTTCATCAGTTGTAATCAGACCAGTGAATATCATGCATCGCTCACGCGCGAAGTGTTTGATGCAGCGTCCCGTCTAAACTTGCCTTTGCATATCTACGACAGCGAAAACGATAATTATCGGCAAGTTACGTTGATTGATCGGGCACGCACAGATGGTGCTGTGGGTATTATTCTGTGCCCACTCCAGATTGACTTGCTGAAGGAGAGCCTAACGGCGATTCAGGATGCCCATTTCCCGCTGGTTATCTTTTCTGACCAACCACCCAGCTATGGGGGTGTGTTGATCGGTGGCGATAATTACCTGATTGGTCTTGACCCAGGTCGTTTCGCTGGTGAGATTATCCGCGATGAAATGGGTGGCAAAGCCGATGTCATCATCCTGGATTACCCGGCTATCGAGTCGATTGTGGCGCGGGCTAATGGATTGGAAGATGGTGTCAAGGAATTTGCGCCAGATGCCAATATAATCGGACGCTACACGGGTGGTACGGTTGATGATGGAAAAGCGTCAGTCGCCAAGTTGATTGAAGAAGGCGTGAAATTCAATGTGATTGTCAGCATCAATGATGCTGGTTCATTAGGCGCAATTCAGGCCATGCAAGATGCCGGATGGGATTGCAATTCAGTCACCGTAGTGAGTCTGGATGCTGAGGCATTAGCGCAGCAGTACATCCGCGAAGGCTGCTTTATGCGTGGCTCGGTTGAAAATTCGCGCAAAAACCCTGCCCAAACGATGGTTGATGCTATGGTTCAAATTCTAGCGGGTTCCGATATTGCGGAGACTATTATCATACCGCCGGGTCCTATCATTACTAAAGAGCTGCTGGAACAAAATGATGCGACAGCAACGGCCGCCGCCAATACGTCCACCGGTGTGGAGGCTACAGCCGAAGCGACGGCAACCGCTGTCGCCAATACGTCCACCGGTGCGGAGGCTACAGCCGAAGCGACGGCAACGGTGGATGAGGTTACGCCTGCGAACGCAGAAGCCACACCAGAGGCTACGGCAACACCTTGACTTTGATGAGTTCGGCGAGGTTGTGACCAATAATGCGGTATTCGCTGCCCACTTTAAGCTGAATGGGGCCATTAAAGGGAGCCATGTGAATGATATTCAGCTTTTTGTCGGGCAGCAGTCCTAAAGCGGCGATGTATTCCAGACGATCCGACTCACGGGTACGAACGCGGGTGATTTGAACTTCTACATCGGTGGGTGCCTGGGACAGCAGAATGTCGTTTATTTCAGGGAGTTCCCCATCGGCAGAAGGGATGGGTTCGCCATGTGGACAGTGAGTGGGATAGCCTGCCATTTCCGCCATACGTTCTGCCAGAACATCGCTAATCCCCTGACTCATGCGTCCTGCTTCGGCGTGAACCTCATGCCAGCCAAAACCCATGACCTGCACTAAAAAAGCTTCAGCAATACGGTGACGGCGTAGTTCCTTGAGGGCTTCGCGCTGTCCGGTGCTGGTCAGGCAAATACCCTGATACGGCTCATGTTCGAGCAGGCCATTTTCCTTGAGCTTGGTCACCATGCGGTTGACAGCCGGAGCCGTTACATCCATCAAATCTGCCAGGGCAGATGTGCTGATATAATTCGTCTGACCGTCTCCCCGGTCTGCGAGGCGGTAGATTTCGGTCAGATAATCGCGCATGGTACGGCTGAGGTCATCCGCCATACCGCCCTACCATCCATGTTCCAGACGTGTAACCAGTCGATCCGGCATCCCGTAAGTCCGCATCCGCTTTTGAACAGCGGCGACATCATAGGGAATACGGCGATGCTCCCAGGTATTCTTCTCGACATCCAGAATAGCGTAGGCGGCATCCGGGTTGGCATCGCGCGGCTGACCGACACTGCCGGGGTTGATTATCTGCCGACGACCATTTAGATTCCGTGTCTGACGGTAAGCAGGCGCGATGGCGGCGGTATCCCCATCGTCATTCAGTTGTTCATAAATGACGGGTTGGTGAGTGTGACCCACCAGACAGTAGGGCGTTTCGAAGTGCGGGAAATTGAGGGCTGCAATCAGTGGCTCAAGGATATATTCCCAGACCGGTTCGCGCGGGCTGCCGTGTGCCAGCGTGTAATTGCCGATGACAAAGGTCGTGGGCAGCGCGTCGAGGTAATCAATATTTTCTGGAGTGAGCGTATCACGTGTCCAGGTAACAGCTTTACGAGCGTCCGGGTTGAAGGTGCGAATATCCAAGCGTCCCAGTGCTGCCCAGTCGTGATTTCCGGCAAGGCATAAATGGGGAAGGGTACGAAGCAGTTCAACAGATTCGTTCGGGTCAGGCCCATAGCCGACCACATCGCCCAGGCACCAAACATAGTCCCAATCTCCCTTTGCGTCTTTTAAGACGGTCTCAAAGGCAGTGAGATTGGCGTGAATATCCGAAATGATAAGGATGCGCATATTGGTGAAAAATCCGTGACTGTGAATGCACAAATTATGATTCGCATCTTACCACGCTTTCTCAGGGCGTGCGAGTTTGATTCTCTTAATAAATCCACAATTCACAAGGTTTTCAAATCACCATGCTGCGTTTGATTTTCGTTTCCCTGATTGCTCTTGTATCATTAAGTGGTTGCGTAAAATTTAACATCTCAACTCCCGCGCCAGTTCAAACCGAACTCGAACCGAATCCTCATATTCCTGAGGCAACCGCTACAAACACCTATCCCTGGACAGATGAAAATAATGTGATGAGTGGTATTTGTTTTGAAGCGGCACAGGATGCGGCGGGGAAAGTGTTTGTGCTGCATGATGCGAATGAACACAGCCGTTTTTATGATGCGGCGGATAACAGCCATCTCTGTCGCCATCCGGTAACGCGGAATCCATTTGACTTTAGCAGTGGACGAATTCTGGTTGGATTATGGAGCAGTGGGCATGGATGCACCGCGCGACATGATGTGGTAGGTATTACACGCGATGATGCGGCTCGAACGCTGACCATTCAACTGCATTTTGTCACGGAAGGGACTTGTGATTATGAACTGGTGCGCCCTTTCTGGATTGGGTTGGACGGCGTTGGGGCATATGAAATCACAATTATCGTGGCCTAGATGACCCGTTTTATATGAGAAGTTTGTGAATTCGTGTGAAAAGTGCAAATCTTTGTACTAAAATGCCCGACTTCCACTTTTAATGAAAGAAGTTGGAGATTAGAAGGAAGACTGCTATGGAATACAATCAGTTGGTTTACAAACTCGGTTCTCTCCACAGTTTCCTGCGGGAACTTGAGGCAGCAGGGCTTTATCAGGGTGAACAGGTGATTGTTTACACAGGCGCAGATGGTGTACAGCAAACCCTGCATATCTATATTGACGGTACAGATTTGCAGATGTCGAATACGCCGGGCAACTCCACTGGTTTGAGCCTCTTCACCAACGCCCTGCCCGACGAAGATTAAACACTCCGCTCACTTTCGATGGGCTGCGAGACGCTGTGATTTTGCCATTGCTTCCTGCAATTTCTCACTGAACTCCTTGTCATCCGGTTTCGCCGCTTCAGTGCTCTTTTGGTGAATACGGGTAGTTGGCACTGTTGATTGGGCTTGTATCGACTGAGTTTTAGCAAGGATTTGCTGTAGGCGTTCGCTAAATCCCGTCTCCTGCTTAGGATTCAACTGCGCGGTAATCCAATCAGACAATGCTTCTGTTTCAATGCCCGACCACATAGAGGTTTTATCGGCCTCCATGTAATGCACTTTGGTTCGTTTTTCTTCGGACTGGTCTTCACGCTCCTGGAATTCAATGACGAATGAGGCGAAAGGATGCCAACCCTGTTCGCGTTTCGGTAGTTGAGCAGCAGGTTTTTCAGCAGAACTCAGATGTTTAGCCTGCCGAATCCAGGTCTCAATCTGTTGTCGCGAGATAATCTGCCCCTGCGGCAACTGCGCCAAAATATCGTCCACCGATAAAGCCGCTAAATCGCCATAGGTTCGCACCCGTAAGGCCTCACGCAGCCACTGCTGACGATTCTCTTTAATGCCCTTCAATACGGTCAAATCATCATAGTGAATACCTGTTTGTTCCGGTCTTAGCTTTGGAGTCATGATTCCCTCCGGCAGATAGCAGCCCCGGTAGACCTCTGGTGTTCTACCGGGGCATTGGTTGTGAGATCATTGAACATGCTTACGAGACATAGAATTGCAGAATTGGGCCTTCTACAAAGGATGCCAGTGAGCCGGGGTGATCATCTTTGTTGGTACAAGTCAGAACCGTCACCAGCTTATACGGGCCAGGGGCGAGTTTCTGGCCATCCGGATCCTTAAGGTTCGGGACATCGATGTGGTCGGAAGTAAAGCTATATTTGAGTTCATGCGCATTGGTAGTCGCACCATCGACAAACGGCACATCGCGGTGATAAATCTCACCTTCAAAGCCGGGGCCGATGGATTCCAGATAGGCGATCACATGCCAGGTGCCTGCTAACATTGGAACAAGTTGCCCGGTCAGCGACCAGCCTATTGAGAGATGAAATCCGTCATTGATGTCAATGATCTGGGTGGGATCCACACCATGAAAATCAAGAACCTCACAATTCATCTTACCCTTCAAATCACCAACTTTGGTTTCCATTACATTCTCCATGATTACCTCTCCTAACCAATGGACTATTTGGACATCTGGATTTTATTAGATACCACGTAACTTAATTTGTAATTATTTAAACCTGAAACAGGATTAATCGACATCGACAGAAGCGCTTAATTTTTCAGGGGTTGAATTTAAGCGGCTTAAACAACCTCACCTGCGCGGATTCGCTGGTAAAGGGCTGTCGTTTCGGGCAGGGGATCAACCGCCAGTTCAGCAGCAAGACTCTTCACACACAGGTCATACTGGCGCTGCGCCAGATATGGCTGCTTTTGGCGGCTGTAGCAGCGCATCAGGCAGCAGTGTGCTTCTTCATGGCAGGCATCAATTTCCAGCGTTTTGTTGAGGATGCTGATGCATGGGGCGTAATCCCCCGCTTCAAAATAATAACTGCTCAGGCGGCTGAGGGTAGAAAGGTAAGCCGTTCGCAAAAGCTGTCGTTGTGGTTCAAGCCACTCGTCATACAAATCATCCGGTAGAAATTCGCCCTGATACAGCATTTCGGCGGTCTGATATTCCTGGATAGCAGCCGGCAAGTCATGCTGCGCTTCCAGTCGTTGGGCAGCCTGATAGTGTTTCAGGAAGGCTTCAAAATCTGCCCATATTTCCATTTCCGGGTTGAAACAATAGCAGTCGTTCTGGAAAAGAATGTAGGATAAATCAGCACCGCCATTGTGAAACATCTGCCGCAAACTGTAGATGGCGACATTCAGGTTATTGCGCTGAGCCTGCTCGTCGGAATCCGGCCAGAGCAACTCCATCAGGACTTCTTTGCGTATTGGATGCCCTCGATTCAGCAGCAGATACTTGAAAATTAACAGACCTTTACGGCTGTACCCATTTTCCAAAAGTCGTATGTCATTACGATAGATTTCAAATGTTCCGAGGCAGTAAACCATAAAGCCGCTATCAACAGGATCGCTTTTGGTCATATTCGGGTTTGGTACCAATGGCGGCATTGTTTTAAGGTGGGATGTGTCCGGATAGGCGGTGTCATCACGGCGGATGAAACCCAGCAGGTTTTTCCAGGAGCGACGTTCTGTAGCTGGGGATGGCACTGGGAAGGTTACCCGTTTGGGTGGGATAGCATTTTCATAGCGTATACTGTCGCTGGTTATTTCCAATACGGAGTAAAGCTGTTGTTTAAGCTGCGCCAGATGCGCCTGGGATTCTTCGATAGCGGTCTGGTGAAATTCTACTTCGGCATAAACTTGCGCTGCCGTTAAGCAGATGTGGCAGGCAGCCGCCAATAAATCAGCCGTAACCCGATTTTCAGCAGATAAACTCGCCTGCTGGGCTTCTTCAAGTAGATGGGCAATCTGGTCATATTGGTGGGCAGTGATGAGGGCACTGAATTGATCTGCCAGATGATCCGGTAATTTGTCGGGAGCGATGTTGTCTTTGACAATCACCTTTATCCCCCTTCAGTAAAGCAAGTTTTCGCTTAACTCGATCTATTTTTATCCCTTATAGCCACTCGCATGGTGTGCCACAGTATGTGTGGTCGTGTATGATGAAATATCTCAGGTAATTTGTATTATAAAGCAAAAAACGTAAAAATATTCAAACAATCCTTGAAAAGTGTAATGTATGCTGCAATGGTACGGGAGCCTTAACGGCGCAAGAGATCAATTCGTTGTAGAATACTCAGGAAGAGGAATTTTCGAGGCAGTCATGGATCAACGGGTCGAACAAATTCTCATCACGCTGGCGCAGCAGTATGCTCCAGCACTCCTGCAAACGTGGAACCGACAGGGTGACTACAGCCAACGCTTGCCTCGATTAGCGCGGGGATTGGCGAATTACGGCATTCTGGTCGTGATGGGCGATCAGCCGTATTCACTGCGCGGACTGGGCGATGATATTCGCACGCAGATTCAAGCCTGGGTGAATGGTTATGCCCAGTTTTATTATCTTCTGACACAGACTCTTTTACCTTCCTTTACGCAGGTCAGTGCGCATTACACTGATGATAAATGGCCGCTGGTCATTTTTATGCGGGGGAGCGCCCCGGCAGTTATTCAACGGATGGCAGGTTATGTCGCGCCGTTTATCTATTACCGTCAGATGGATGCCACCGTTTCTGAACTGGAACTGGTGGGCGTGATGGATTTAATTCTGGAAGAACTGGAAGCTTCCAGTCTTTCGCCAGATGTGCTGCGCAAGCTGCGGACGGATGGTGCTATCCAGTTGAAACGGATGCTGGAAGCCCAGATTCGGCAGCTTCAACTGACCGAATTCGACCAGCCGTTGTTTACAGCCAGCAGGCGCTTTGTTCCGATTCCCAAATCGCCGCCTATGCTGCCGGAAGAAGACAGCCAGATTACCCGTACCGAGCGCCCTTTGTATACTCGCCCGGATACGACGCGATCAACACAAACCCAGACGCTTCCGACAGTTCCGACGATCAGCCCACCGGTCTGGACACCGCCTTCACCAGCGCCGCCCACACCCGCTCAACCGAGAGCAGAGGCTCCGCCTGTACAATCTGCCGCAGAGCCAGCAGAACCGACTATTGAACCAACGACCCCTGAGGCAAATCAGTTTGGGTCATCGATTCCCATTTTCTTTAATCGTAAAGATTCGAGCAGAAAAATCCGCCGACCACCGCTGCCGCCGCTGCCGGGGGATAAAGATTCATAACTGTAAGGAGGCCTTTGTGCGCCGATTGATGCTTGCCCTCTTCGCTATTGGGCTGCTTATGCTGCTGCCATTTACTTTAACTGCTCAGGTTCCTGTGACGACGGAAGAACCTCAGCCCGGAACCGCTACGGAGGCTCCGCCAGCCGTTAACCTGCCGCCGAATATTGCGCCGCTGCCCACCGCACTGGATGCGACACCAGCTCCGGTTTCGCCGATTAGTTCAGACGCGCTGCCGATTCTGATTAACGCGCGGACTGATCTGGAACTGCTGGCGACACAGGCTTTGGGCACAACCCGTCCAGATGGATGGAGCGGGAGTCTGGATGTCAATGACCCGCAGCTTCCGATTTTGATCCGGCTTGATCTGGAACTGCTGGTGGGTGTGACACAGGGTGTGAATTCCCGTCCGGCAGGCTGGTTCGGCCCGGTACCGAGCAGCCCTTATGCCATCGCGCGGGATATTCGACACGATCTGGAACTGCTGGCTGATCTGCTCAATCCACCCAATGTGCGTCCGGCAGGCTGGGTGGGTTCTGATCCGTTACTGCGCTGCGAACGCGGTGTTCAAACGCTGGTCAGTTTGCTGGAAAAGAACGCCAGCCAGTACACCGAACAGAATTTGCTGGCGAACCCCGTCGCTCCAAGTCTGAGCGGAGGCGCAGCGGTTCAGGGTGGTGTGCGTGTGACCAGCCAATTCGCGGTGGCGTTCCTGTCACGCTTTGGCAATCAACAGGTCGGCACGATTCCGGTAGGCGAGATTGTGAAGCCAATCGCCCGCAGTTACACCCAATTCTCGAAGATGATTCTGGTGCAGGGCAGCGGTTTCGAGGTGTTCATGGATTACCGCGATACCACGCTGACCGATACCCAGTTTATCGCGCTGGACAACATTGATGCCATCAGTGTGAATCCGGCCTGCGGCGCAAGCTGGTGTAAAGCGCCGAGCGGGTAAAAGTGGTTGTTGGTGATTAGTTGTTAGTCAATCAGGAAGCCTCCACACTAAGGACTATGAACTAACGATTGACACTTTACTTTGAGTTTCTCGTGGCGCAGCGTGACCGGGGGTGGGGGGCGCGCTGCGCCACGGGAGAACGACGCTGCGCGGCGCAGCGTGCCCTGACAATGTTGGAATACGGTTTCGCGGCGGCGGCGGATATTTTTGCCGCTGCAATCTTTGCTGCAAGAAGAAGTTACCAGCTTCCAGTTACCAGTTACCAGAAGGTGAAAGTCCTGAGTGCTGAGTGCTAGGTACTGAGTCAAAGCAGTTCCAAGTTCCAAGTGGTTAGTCATTGCCGCCATTCCCCCCAATTACAGCAAACCATGATTTGTCTGAATTGATGATCCCCATTTTCTATCCCTTCATGCGACGCTACTGCTTACTTTGCAATAATTGCAGAGTGGGGGTACTGTCCCACGGGACTTCCTTTGGTCGCTGCAATGTTTGCCGTTTGACCACGATTTTTCCTCGTAAAGTTGTCCATTTTCTGTGCAATTTCAAAGTGCAAAGATTGCATAATGGCTGTGGTTTTGCAATTTGCGATTCCGTGTCTGACCGCTCAAAAGCCCTCACCCCATCCCCTCTCCCAACCGGCGAGTACGCCTAGGCGAGGGGCGAATCTAATACCGAGAACCTTATGAACAGGGTAGCAGGATTCAACATGCAAAGGGCTACTTTTTGGTAAACTTTTCGGTATGAATATTCAAACGGGGAAGAAGATTGAACCGCAAAGATACAGAGAATACGCAGAGAGGGAAGAGAAGAATTTAACGCGGAGGAGTAAGCAATCAAATGCGACGAATGAAGTGGTTGGTAGGTTTGATGCTGGTGCTGATGATTTATCCGGTGCTGGCGCAGCAGGGAACGGGAACGCCATCGGTCTATCGTTACGCTTATATCAGCGATAAAGGGCTTATAGGGGATACGTTCGTTCGACGGCAACAGCTCAACCTCATCGATCCAGCACAGCCGGAAACACTCGTACAGACAATCGATTTACCGGATTTTATGTACATTTGTGGACACCCCAGCCCGGATGGTCACTGGCTGATGGTGTGTTATACCGATCCGAATATCCGATTTGCCCCTACAACGGGTCTAATGGTGATGGATATGCTGACCGGGGCTATTCACCCTGTCTACGACATCGTTGTGGACAGCGATGACCTGAGCGATTATCGACAGCCACAGTGGTCGCCGGACAGCCGCTATCTAGCTTTTAACGCGATTGATGGAAAAGGGTCGTCAGAAGTTTATCTCTACAGCCTCGATGATTTCAGCCTGCATCTGCTGTTAGAACCGGAATCTATTGCTGGTCAGGACGGCTGGACAACCCAAGCTTATTTCCGTAGGTGGTCGCCCGATAGTCAGTCAATTTTGCTGAAGCGTGTGAATTGTCATGACCAATCCTACGGTTTGGACTGCTATCTGACGACGTTGGATGTGGTCAGAACTGCCGATTCGCAGACGATATTCACTGTTGACCTATTTAACAAAGTTGGAGACGAACCTTGTAATTTTCTGTGGTCGCCGGGAGGTCGTTATATCAGCTTTCGACCTTACTGCGATTATCTGGGCATGGGGATACCTTTTTATGAAGTGCTTATCTGGGACATCCAACAAAACCGTGTTGAACAACTGACAGAATACACTAATCCGCCGCCACCCTGGACGGAGAGGCCGCCCGAACGATATGCGGATTTTTACCCGTTGTGGTATGACGACCAAACCCTGATGATCGGCGTGAGTGGTGCGGCTCTAACGATGACACTCGATGGCTATATTCAGGATAATTTTTTTGTCCGAAGTGAAGTCTATCATCTGCCGGATAAAAACCCAATTCAGCTTTCGGAGTCACGGGTAGAAGCATGGGCGAAGAATCCAGCCAGCGACAGGTTGGCCTTTATCAGCGAAGATATGGCACTTGGGGATGATCTGCGTCCGCAAGCCAGCAATCCGCAGGTGTCAATCGGTCAATTTGATGGACAGCAGCTTCATACGTCGGTGACGATTTCGGGCGGATGCGATGATTTAGCATGGTCGCCGGATGGGATGTACCTCAGTTACACGGAGCCAATCTTCGAAGCACCGCTGCCGAACTGCCTGAGTGCTTCTAAGCCAGCAAAGATTTTCTTCACCAACACTCAAGGGGTTGTTGCATCGCATAATCTGCCGCCTGAGACGTATGCATTTATGATGACCGGGTGGGTTATGGCTCCGCAAACGAATGCCATCATACCGTATTTTCCGGCTGGCACTCCGACACCGATTCCGACATTAGGCGGGATGGGGTAGATTGAAAATACAGAAGGGCGCAGCAGTGCTACGCCCCTACAAGAGAAAAGCCGCAAATAGTCAGGTTCTGGATACACCCATTCATAGCATCATGCGCGTGAGGGGTTTGTCGTCGGGAAAGCAGCGGGATGCCTGATGCTGGAATTCGTCCAGTGAGGGTGGACTCGGAAAGTGGAAAAGATGGCTAGGGCAGTGGCAATCGGATGCGCCGAAACGCGGTACAGGCTGACTCGCTGCGGGTAAATCCGCCAGTATTTGTGCCCATTTATGCTCCCGGCGAAGGGGCATCTCCAAAAACCATATTTGCTGAATCGGGGCGACACGGCGCAGATAGTCGATGTGCCAGTGTGGATGCTGGCTGATGTTGAGATGGTGATTGAGCCGCGCGGTTAATCCGCCTGATCCCATCGCACTGCCGACATAGGCATAAAACCCCGCCGGAAAAGGAAAAATGCCTAACTGACCGATTTGCAGGTTTTGCGGCTGGTCGAGATGCAGAATCAGGATATAGGTTCCGTGTGTCAGGCGGGGAAGATTTACCATTGAACAGCGAGAATCCGAGTACACCGAGAGAAAAAGTTTAACGCAAAGACGGAAAGAGGCAAAGACGCAAAGTGCGAATGGGCAGGATATTGAGTGGGGTGCAGCGGGAGGGCGCATCGCGATGCGCCCCTACGGGAGAATAGCCTGTAATTATCAGGGTTTGCGGGTGGAGAGGATATAGATAGCGGTGAGGAGCATAGCGGAACCGATGATGCCGATGAGTGTCAGGTTTTCGCTAAAGAGCCATGCCGCTAATACTGCCGCTGTGAGCGGTTCGAGCAGTCCCAGAACGCTGGCGATGGGCGCGGGAGTGGTACGCATCCCCAGCAGGAACAGTCCATAAGCCAGCGCGGTTGGAATGACCCCCAGGTAGAGAATGAGCATCCATCCCGCCGGGGTATATGTCCCGGCAAAGCCCGATATTGCGGCGATGATGCCGAGCAAAACCGCACCTGTGGTGAAGCCGATGGCGGTCACTTGCAGGGCATGGTGATGCGCCATGATGGAACGCCCGACTAAAATCACGGCTGCGTGAACGGCGGCTGATCCGAGCGCGAACAGAATGCCGAGGGTTGAAGCGGTGTAGGTATCGGTGGATGTGCTGCCAGCGATGAGCAGGAATGTCCCGAAGACGGCTAAAGTAATTGAAAAGAGGATCATGGGCTGCGGCAATCGTCGTTCGCGCCATGCTGTCACCATTGTGACGATAACGGGCGCACCACAGATGGAAATCATAGTGGCGATGGTGATGCCGGTATAGGCCATTGCGGCGAAATAAAAGGCTTGATCGACTGCCATGAGCGCTCCGATGAACATCATGGAGGCGAGACCCCGGCGGGTGAACATCCACATGTGGCTGCCGAGCATACGCCATCCGATGAGGAGGAGCACGGGCGCGGCAACCGCAAGGCGCAAAAAGCTGAGTGATAAGGGATTGGTGCTGGAAAGCTGGGCGATGGTTTGGGTGGTGACACCGACTGTGCCCCAGAGTGTACCCGCCAGCATTAACCAGAGTATGCCGCGTGTGTCGCGGCGTTGAATCGATAGAGAGCTATTCATCAGACATCCTTTTCCTGTAGTTGATTAACGATAAAGTTGAAAAGTGAAGCCAGACGACAGGTAGGATGGGTTACAGACGCATCGAAAAGCGCCTGTGTGAGAGGCGTGGAATGTCGCTACCTGCCGTTAGCGGACAGGCGGCGGGGGAGAGGATTGGAGAATGAAGCCGAGATTGTGCTTGAGCATGTATGTTTCTTTTTGTAGAGGACAAAGAAGATTTTAACGCAAAGTCGCAAAGACGGAAAGAGAAAAAACGAAGGTTGAACCACCGAGAAAGAAGGGGTTTCAGAAGGTGAAAATTGAACAAAAGACTGACTTGGGCGTAAGGGTTATAGATCAAATACACCTACCGCGCGGTGAACGGATTTGGAATCTGATGGGCTGAGGGGGTGGGTTATAATGACGTTCGTGATTGTAGGCACACAGAAGGAGTAAAGCAGGGAATGGAAGCAAAACTGCAAGAGTTGAAAACCCGTCTGCTGGAAGTGGACGATTTGAATCGCGCCGGGGCTGTTTTGAGTTGGGATCAGACGACGTACATGCCGCCAGGGGGCGCTGAGGCGCGGGGTCGTCAGTTGGCAACGCTGGGACGGTTGGCGCAGGAAAAATTTACTGATGCGGCGGTGGGTAAACTGCTGGATGATTTGCAATCGTATGAAGAAAGCCTGCCGTATGAATCGGACGATGCGAGTCTGATCCGCGTCACGCGGCGCAACTATCTACGGGCGGTTAATGTGCCGCCGAGCTTTATCGCGGAATTGATGGCTCATTCGGCGATGTCATATCAGGCATGGACGGAAGCGCGTCCGGCGAACGATTTCCGGCGGGTGCAGCCGATACTGGAAAAGACGCTGGATTACAGCCGTAAGATGGCGGATTTCTTCCCCGGTTATGAGCATATCGCTGACCCGCTGATCGATTTCGCCGATTATGGTATGAAGGCCAGCGACATCCGGCGCGTGTTCGGTGAACTGCGGGAGAAGCTGGTGCCGATTGTGAAGGCGATTACCAGTCAGACTCCGGCGGATGATTCGTGTCTGCATAAGACTTACCCGGAAGCCAAGCAGCTTGAATTCGGGCTGGGGGTCATCAAGAAGTATGGCTACGACTTCAAGCGGGGGCGGCAGGATAAAACACATCATCCGTTCTGCACGACGTTCGCGATTGGGGACGTGCGCATCACCACGCGCGTCAAGGAAGATGATCTGGGCGATGCGCTGTTCAGCACGCTGCATGAAGCTGGTCACGCCATGTATGAGCAGGGGGTGAATCCGGCATTTGATGGTACGCCGCTGGCAGGGGGAACGTCGGCAGGGGTGCATGAGAGCCAATCGCGCACATGGGAAAATATCGTCGGACGCAGCCGAGGATTCTGGGAGCATTTTTATCCCGAATTGCAGGCGACTTTCCCCGATCAGTTAAAGGGTGTGTCGCTGGACACGTTCTACCGAGCCATCAATAAAGTGCAGCCTTCGCTGATTCGCACGGATGCGGACGAAGTGACGTATAACCTGCATGTGCTGCTGCGTTTCGATCTGGAACTGGAAATGCTGGAAGGCGCGTTGGAAGTGCGTGATCTGGCGGAAGCGTGGCATGAGCGCTACATGACCGATCTGGGCGTGACCGCGCCGGATGATCGCGATGGTGTGCTGCAAGATGTGCATTGGTACGGCTTCGCGATTGGCGGGGTGTTCCAGGGGTATACGCTGGGCAACATCCTGAGCGCGGCCTATTATGACAGCGCATTGAAGGCGCATCCAGAAATCCCATCCGAAATTGGTCAGGGGAAATTCGATACACTGCATACGTGGCTGCGAGAAAATATCTATCAGCACGGCAGCAAATTCACGGCGGACGAACTGACCAAGCGGGTCACGGGAAATTCGCTGCAAATTGATCCGTATATCCGCTATCTGAAGACCAAGTACGGCGAGTTGTATACGCTGTAAATAGGGGAAAAGAAATTGAACCGCAGAGACGCGGAGAACACAGAGAAAACGCAGAGAGATTTGATATAAAAACAGTCAAAAGGTGGTCGTGAAGGCCACCTTTTTGATTCGTAGGGGAATATAGGAGGACACAACATGATGTGTCCCTACGGAGAGATTTAGCGCTGTGTCAGCAGATAGGTGATGATTCCGAGCAGTTGGTTATCGGAGAGTTCCGGATAGCCGCCGCGATAGGGATGCTGGAATTCGACGGTGGGTGGGTGGGCGGTGGTGAACATATTCATGATGCCGAAGGTGTTCATGCTCTTGAGCATTTCACTCTCGGAGAGCGGTTTGGTGATCATAAAGACACCTTCGCCATTCACGCCGTGACAGCCTGCACAGGCCGCGACATAATCGGCAGCACCGGGGCTGGTGAAGGTGTTGACGGATGGCGCACTGGTTGGTTCAGGAACAGAAGCAACTTCGGTGGGGATGCTGGTTGGCTGTGTACCCGACGTGACTTCGGTAGGCACGATGGTTGGAGATGCCACTTCGGTAGGCGCGGCCTCGGTTGGGCTGCTTCCCAGCAAGGCGCTGATCGCCCCGGCCTGGAATTCGGCTGGTGGCAATGTCGGCTGGGCTGCGGCTGCGGCGATTTGCTCGGCGGAGGGCGCTGCGACTGTCGCACCATTCAGGCTGCGAATGTAAGCGATGACATCGAGCAAATTTTCATCGGTGAGGTTGGGATTGCCACCTTTGGCAGGCATCATCACGCCGGTTGTATTGAGCGGATCGGTGACGGGGCGGCCAACTTGTAAGAAGGCCAGCAGTTCATCATCCGTTTTGCTGTTGACGAATTCGCTGCCGATGAGGGGTTTACCCAGACCGGGGATACCCATCGCGTTAAAGCCATGACAGGCGGAACAAATCGATTGAAATGTGTTTTCGCCTGCGGATACTTTTACCGGGTCCAAATCTCCGGTTGAAGCGACATTCTGTGCGTTGGCGGGTGCTGCCGTCGCGACCACAATCACGACCTGTGTAGGGGTGGTATCTACAGCGGGGGTCGGAGGGCGGTTGGCGAATACGGCTAGCAAAATGAGGGCAAGTCCTCCAAAGAAGACCAGTGCCGGAATAAGAGGAATACTGTTATCTGACGGGTTTTGCTGTGTCATCCATTATCTCCATCGATTGACCCCGTGTGCTCATGAACGGGGCAAGAATATGAGGCTGTGGCCTATCGTAATATCGGGGTGTGAATCGACTCAAGTGAAGAGTGTCCTATAAATTTCATGACAATCATTCATTGCTGCTGTACTGAGTGTAGTTTAATCTGTTACCATACCTTTTAAAACCCGTTTCTTGATCATTTTATATACAGGAGCAGTAACCATGAAAGAGTCATTTGGACGCAGACGTTTTCTGAAATTAGCGGGGATTGGCGCGGGTAGTGTAGGCGCTGCGGCAGTCTTCGCCAATCCAGGCACTTTGTTTGCCAACGCCTCACCGGGTCAGAATCCCGTTCTTTCGACTGCACAGCAGACCGAAGACCCTGCGACGATGGATCAGATGCACGCGGATGGCGTTCAGAAATTCCTGGATAATGCTGGTAAGGATGACAATTTCTGGCGCAAACCGCTGGAATTCACGATGGATGGCGATGTCAAGGTCTTCAATCTGGTCGCACAGGACATTCAGTGGGAAACCGAACCGGGGATGAGCTACCCGGCGATGGCTTACAACGGGATGGTTCCGGGGCCAGAAATTCGTGTTACGGAAGGCGAGAAAATTCGTATCACCCTGAAGAATGAGATGGCACAGAGTACCGCTATCCACTTTCACGGTGTACGGGTTCCGAACGATCAGGACGGTGTGCCATTTATCACACAGCCGGTTATAAAATCGGGCGAAACAAGCAGTTATGAATTTGTCGTGCCGAATTCTGGCACTCATATGTATCACTCGCATCATAATGCCGCCGAGCAGGTCACCAGTGGTTTGCTGGGGGCGTTTATTGCCGAACCAAAAGATAAATCCCGTGAGCCACAGGTTGATGCAGAATATACCTGGGTGCTCAACGACACAACCCTGGGTTTTACCATCAACGGGAAAGCTTTCCCGTATACCCAACCAATCGTGGCGAAGAAGGGGCAAAAAATCCGCGTTCGTTATATGAACGAGGGTTTGATGATCCACCCCATTCACCTGCATGGTATTCCACAGTTGGTATTTGCAAAGGATGGTTTCAATCTGCCGGTGCCATATCAGTGTGACACACTGAATATTGCTCCCGGCGAACGGTATGATGTCCTCATTGACTGCGACGCAGTTGGTGTTTGGGCGTATCACTGCCATATCCTGACTCATGCCGAGTCGCGGCACGGTATGTTTGGCATGGTTACGGTGCTCATTGTTCAAGAATAGGGGCGTTTGAAGGGTGGACCAGGAGAAGCGCATCCGCGAGTGCGCTTTTCCTATTTATAGGGGAAAACACAGAAGGGCGAGTCTACATGGACTCGCCTTTTTGTATTTATGGGCACGTAAAAAGGAGGATCACAGACCCTCCCCTACAGGAAATGTATCCCTGATATTCAGCACTCCCATCTTGCAGGGAAAGTTGCGATAGGTTCTAATGTCCATTAAGGTCTACGAGGAAATGAGAAAAGACAAGGTGCATCCATAATGATGGGTTATTTACGTATTTTGAAGGTCGGGATTTGCGTTTGTTTATTCATTTACCTCATTTTTACCACCACAGCTCAAGATGACTTTGGCCCGTCAACCGTAAATAGTCTGGCTTACAGCCCCGATGGCCTTCAACTCGCTGTGGGAAGGGGTTATTCTTTGTGCAGTGACAACCCGACCAATGCAGATGACTATGATGTTCACATTCTTGACGCAGCAACGGGTCAGATAGTTCAGAAGTTAAGCGGTCATATCTGTGCGACTACGCAAGTTAGTTGGAGTCCTGACGGAACGAAACTGGTTGGGGTCAGTAATGACGGTACTGCAATTATTTGGAATGTTGCCACAGCAGAAATTATAACGACCTTTGGGTCTGGTTTGGGATTCGATTTAGGGGGCGCGGCATGGAGTCCTGATGGGCAAGGAATTGCCAGTTTCTTAGGAACTGGAGGTTTTATCTGGGATGTTAACGACGGATCATTTCTGAAAGATCTGGATGATTTAAACGATAACAGCGAAGTTCTTGATGTAACCTGGAAACCAGATGGTACCCAGATAGCTCTGGCAAAAGGTCGCGTGAATAGAGCGACTGGCCTTTCTGAGTATCGGGTTGAAATCTGGGATGTTACTTCGGCGGACACATCCGGGGTTCTATTGAAAAAGCTCGATGTGGGGTCAGTTCTTGCGCTTGCCTGGAGTCCAAATGGGGACTGGTTAGCCGCTGGCGGCATTGACGGCGCGGTGAGAATTGTTGATCCGATTACTGGTCAAATTTCTCTTACGCTTCCTGGTAATGCTGGTGGGGTAGAGGCAATTGCCTGGAGTCCTGATAGTAATAACATTGCTAGCGGTGGTCTTGACGGTGCATTGCGAGTATGGAGGCTAGCAGATAGACAACAACTCGGATCCTTTCCATTTTCGGGGCAATTAATCATCGCAATAGCGTGGAGTCCCGATGGAACTCAATTAGTTTATGGTGGTTCAGGACTGGGAGATACATTGCTGTTTGTTTCACCTCCGGTTGGTTCGACACCCACCCCAGATCCGTCACTTACGGCAACACCTCCCGCAACCAGCACTGATTGACAAAAACTACTGGTGGCGTACAGATGCGCACGCTACAAAAGCTGATTCGCATGTCGTATTCACGGCCCCAAGACACGCGATAGAAAAGGAGCGCAACATGTTGCGCTCCTACAATCAATCGAGAAAGGGTTTAGACAGCGGGAGCCTGTGTGCCGTTGCTGCCCAGGTTGTTGTAGTGACCTTCCATGATGGCTTCGAAAGCAGTACGGTCAAGGGTTTCTTCCTGCATCAGGATTCTGACGAGATTTTCCAGTTTTTCCCGGTTCTCAGTCAGCAGTTCCTTAGCGCGAGCGTAAGCATTCTGAAGGATACGATGGACTTCATTGTCGATTTCTTCAGCGGCCTGTTCACTGTAGTCGCGCTGTTCACCCAATTCGCGACCCAGGAAGACTGCACCGTTGTTAGTGCCGAAGGTGCGCGGCCCCAGTGTTTCGCTCATACCAAAGCGCGTGACCATCGCGCGCGCCATATAAGTCACTCGTTCCAGATCACTGCTGGCTCCGGTGGTGAACTGGTTGAAGATGATTTCTTCAGCAGCACGTCCACCCAGCGCCCCGGTGATCGAGTCTTCGAAATGTTCCTTCGACTGCAAGAACTCATCTTCTTCAGGCATCGAGAGGACATAACCACCGGCACGTCCACGCGGGACGATGGTGATTTTATTGACCGGGTTGTGATGCGAAAGCAGGTATGACAGAACGGCGTGTCCGGCCTCATGATAGGCAATCTGGGTCTTTTCCTTTTCGGAAATGACGCGCGATTTGCGTTCTGGCCCCATCGTGACGCGATCCATACTCTCGGAAAGCTCACTCATGCCGATGGCTTTCTTATTGCGGCGCGCGGTCAGAATGGCCGCTTCGTTAATCAGGTTTTCCAGATCAGCGCCGGAGAAGCCAACAGTCATCTTTGCCATGCGCTCAATATCGGCATCGGCAGCCAGCGGCTTGCCTTTGCTGTGTACTTTGAGGATTTCCAGACGGCCTTTGATGTCCGGGTTATCCATTGTGACCTTGCGGTCAAAACGGCCTGGACGCAGCAGCGCCGGATCGAGGATGTCAGGGCGGTTGGTGGCGGCACACACGATAACGTTCGTGCCCGTTTCAAAACCGTCCATCTCGACCAGAATCTGATTGAGGGTTTGTTCGCGTTCGTCATGACCGCCGCCCAGACCTGCGCCACGATGCCGACCCACCGCGTCAATTTCATCGACGAAGATGATGGCAGGCGCTTCCGCCTTGGCGCGCTCGAACAGGTCGCGGACACGGCTTGCGCCGACACCGACGAACATTTCAACGAATTCCGAACCAGAGATGCTGAAGAAGGGGACTCCCGCTTCACCCGCGACAGCACGCGCCATGAGGGTTTTACCCGTACCGGGCGGGCCGATCATCAGAACACCCTTGGGGATACGTGCGCCGAGACGGATGAACTTTTCCGGCTCTTTGAGGAATTCGACAATCTCTTTGAGTTCCTCTTTGGCTTCTTCACAGCCGGCCACATCGGCAAAGGTGACCTGCGGACGTTCCATGTCACGGGTGACACGGGCGCGGCTGCGACCAAAGCTGAGTGCCTGATCCTGTCCAGTACGCACCGAGCGCATCATACGCCATAGCAGCCAGATGATGAGCAGGGTGGGCACGATAGCGATGGCTAACTGAAGGAGGATGTTGGATGTGTTGTCACCCGGTTTCTCGGAGAAACTGAAGCCGGCAAAATCTTCATTGGTGACACCGTAAGTCTTGAGCGCGTCGAATAAGTCCGTTTCGCGCGCCTTATAGTAGGTTTTGGTCTGACCGTTCTTCAAATCAACGATGACATCCTGACCATCCTGGACGGTGATCTTGTTGACATCATGATTTTTGATGTACTGGGCAACGTCATCCAGGGAGACGAGCGTACCACTGGGGAAGTTATTCGGTGCGGCAAATGCAAAAATAAACAACAGCAAGACCACCCCACCCAGGATGAGCCAGAAACGCTGAGCATTCCGGTTCGGGAAGGGGGAATTACCGTCGTTGTGCGAAGGATCCGGAGGTTTGTTATTCATTAAATTAGGGACGGCGCATTTCGTGTCACGTTAAAGCCACGATGGAACACGCCTCTCTCCTTTCTCGACCTACATGAATAGTCTGGTGAATGAACCATAGCTGGAGGAGTAAACACTGATTTACACTATAGCCTCTCCTAATGATGATAGTCATCAATGTGAAAGAGGTCAATATGGCCTCAATGAATTTCAGGTGAGAAACACTCGATTTGATACTCCACAGCCGATGATAAGCGATGCTCTGTTAGAACGAAATCAGAATTTTGAATTGTCTATGCACTTTTCGAAATGATGGTACAATTCATACTAGCACAAAAAGTGAATTGATTTTCCTGGGATGATATGGTGAACGAAAACTCCGATCGGAAACAAGATCACGAAACCAACGAGGATTATCTACGACGGATTGCGACTCGTGCCCTCCCAAACACTGAGGTGGAGGAAAGCGAACCGCGATGGGGGACGGCACGCTTTGGTTCTCGGATGAACTTGCTGCTGTATGTCCGGGGAGTCCCTGAGCCATTTGTTTTTGACGCGGACGCGATTACCGAGCTGGTGATTGGGCGTTTTGACCCCGACAGCAATCACGCGCCGGATGTTGATCTGGAGAATTTTAACGCGGCGGAAAAAGGTGTTTCGCGCCGTCACGCGGTGATTATCCGCCGTGAAGGTCAGCTCAACCTGATGGATATTGGCAGCGATAACGGCACCTTTTTAAATGGTCAGCGGTTATCCGCCCAGCAGCCCCGCATTTTGCGCGATGGGGATGATATCCGATTGGGGCATCTGGTGCTTCACGCCAAATATGCGCGTCTGCAAGACCCTCGTCCTGAATAACTATCCCTCATGACAGATCGTACCAATGAACAATGGCTGGCAGAACTCACCGGCCCCCCCGATGTACAGGCTCCGGCTATAGAAGAACTCCGCCAACGACTCCAGCGGGGTATTTTTTATTACCTCAGCCGTGAACGCAGTGATTTAATCCACCTTTCAACCCAGGAAATTAACCAGATGGCAGAAGACCTGGCGCAGGATGCCACGCTGCGGGTGATCGAAAATCTGGATAGTTTTCGCGGGGACAGCCGCTTCACGACCTGGGCGACCAAAATTGCTGTGCGGGTGGCGATCAGTGATCTGCGGCGTGCCCGCTATAAGGATTTCAGTCTGGATGACCTGACGGCGGACGGCGATTTGCTGCCTGCCTCGGCAACCAGCGTCAATGGCAGCAATCTGCCCAACCCGGAAGACGAAACTGAACGTTCGGATGTGATGCTGAAAATCAGTCAGGCGCTCAAAGATGTTTTGACTGAGCGCCAATATCAGGCTTTGAACGCGGTGGCGCTGCAAGGGGTTCCGCTGGAGGTTCTGGCGGAGCGGATGGGGACGAATCGCAATGCGCTGTATAAACTGCTGCATGATGCCCGTCGCAAGCTGCGTTCGCATTTTGAATCGCAGGGTTTATCGATGGAATATCTGCTGAAGTTGTTCGAAGACTGAGTTTGTAGTGCGCCCTCACCCTAAATCCCTCTCCCTCAGGGCGAGGGACTTTAAGAAAACGCCAAAAGAGACAGGGTGAAAATTGTCCGAACCCTAAGTTCATATCCAAAACTGAGGTTAATATCTTACTGGGTGTAAGAATCGGACGGATGCCATCGTCCGAATCACAGAGCGTGAAAGAGATCACAAATACTATGACACCGCAAGACGAACAAATTCGTAAAATTATTGATTGCATTTTTGTTGCCCATCAGGAAGACCAGATGGACTGCGAAATCTGCAACAGCCAGTTCGAATGTCTGGCGGAGAAGGTCGCGGCGGGGGCAAACCTGCACGATCTTTGGCCTGAAATCGAGGCACATTTATCGTGCTGCCGGGATTGTTCCGAAGAATTCCAGGCGATGGTGTGCATTCTGCGGGCGGAACTGAATGGTCAACTGACCTCATCGCCACAGAATGAAAACTGAACAGGCATGTAATCCTTTCTCTCGATTCCAGACCATACGACATAGAACAGACAATAGACGAGGTATCTATGAAGCGCGAACGTGTAGTGATTATTGGTTCCGGCCCGGCGGGCTTGACGGCGGCGTTGTATACGTCACGCGGTCAGCTCAGCACCACCGTGATTGTCGGCACTCTGCTGGGTGGGCAGATTTCGACCACCGATGAAGTTGAAAATTTTCCGGCTTTCCCCGAAGGGACGACTGGCCCGGAATTGGTGGAACGGATGCGCGCGCAGGCGGAAAAGTTCGGCACGAAGTTCGTGTATGAAAGCGTGACCGAGGTTGATTTCACGAAGGGTTCGCCCTTCCGTGTCAAGACTGATACGCAGGAATTTCTGGCGGACGCGGTGATCGTGACCATCGGCGCGAATCCGCGTGAACTGGGCATCCCCGGCGAACGTGAATTCGTCGGACATGGTGTGAGCTACTGCGCGACCTGCGATGGCTTCTTCTTCCGCAACAAGGACATCACCGTCGTGGGCGGCGGCGACTCGGCGCTGCAAGAAGCGCTGTTCCTGACCAAGTTCGGCAAGAACGTGAACATCATTCACCGCCGCGATAGTCTCCGGGCGAGTGTGGCACTGCAAACACGCGCTTTCGCTAATCCGAAGATCAGCTTCACCTATAATACGGTGGCGGAAAAGGTGAATGGTGAGGAAAACGGCGTGGTGAAATCGATCACGTTGAAAAACCTGAAGACGGGCGAAACCTACGACAAGCCCACTGACGGCGTGTTCATCTTCATCGGCTACGACCCGAACAGTAAGATTTTCGGCAAACAGTTGGCGCTCAATGACGAAGGTTATGCCATCATCGATGACCTGATGCGGACGAATGTGGATGGCGTTTTCGCAGCAGGCGAGATTCACGACAGTGTGTTCCGTCAGGCGATTACGGCGGCGGGTGATGGTTGTAAAGCGGCGCTCTCCACAATCAAGTGGCTGGGCGAACGTGAAAGTCAACTTCAGCCGTTGGATGCGGAAGTGCAGCCAGCAGCCGGAGACTAAGATTTAAAGCGGACACAATGTATTGTGTCCCTACAGAATGCGATATGATGGGGTACGTTCGATGAGAACCTACCCCGTTTTTGTTAAATGGTCGGATTACAACTTGTGAATATTGACGACTTTAAATGAGATGAAATCATTGAGAACAATTTTCATTCTTTTCGGAGTCTATGCAATCATTCTATCGGGATGCGGTATATTGTTTCCTTCTGCACCGCCGCGATTCCCTCAGTTTGCGGAGCATTCCATTGCGGGACCGGGATTATATGAACTTCCACAATGGAGTCCGGATAGTCGTTACCTGGCATTTTTCGATAAATCAGGAGGCACAACCCTAAAAGTTTACGACACTCAAACAGGGGCGAGCTGGAATGTAGCCAACAATATCTTTATTGATTCCTCGCATTTTGGTTGGGGGCCGAACAACAGCCTTACATACCTAATATATCGCCCAGATTTGAGCGGATCGCCCGAACCCCTTATAACGGACTTGCACAAGGTTGATCTCAATGGAGAAAACGACAAGGTTGTTGCTCCTCATCTTTCCGATGCATATGATTTTGTTTGGTTTAGCGATGGGGAACGAATAGCCATTCTACACGGCGAACTAGACAATAACACTATCTCCATTTTGAATGTAAAGGTTGGTACAAAGGATGTCCTGCTCAGGGGACAAGACATTGATCTTCAACGGTTGACTGCCTTTGCTTTGTCGCCAGATGAAAAAACCATACTTATAAATGGTCTTCAGGAAAAGAGTGGACAGTATGAAGGGCAGCTTGTCATCTATGACTTGGAAACACAGACGATTTTTGATAGACTGATTCCAAACCAGATTATCCCTTCTGGTAGCATGAAATATCCCATACCGGTAGTCGAGGATAGTACCAACTTTGGATGGCTTGGAGGGCAAAAGTGGTTTCTTGCACGTGCGAACACGCCAGGTGGGAAT